>JAEKLZ010000241.1 GCA_019508225.1 Inquilinus limosus
TGCCGCCGCCCTACCCGCCCGGCTTCCTGCACCGGATCGCGGCGCCCGGCTACCGGCCCGACCAGGCCCGGCTGGTCGACGACTACCTGGCCGCCAACCCGACCCGCGACCGCGGCCTGGACCTGCTGCCGCTGCTGCTGGGGCTGGACCCGGCGCGGGTGCGGGCCAAGCTGCCCTATGAGAAGATCGCCCCCCGCCCGGTGTTCCACTACCGGCTGCCGCAGGCCCATCCCGGAGAGGCCGGCTGGAGCATCGCCGCGGACTGGAACCGCTGGGTGGCGGTCGAGCGGCTGGCGGCCGACGAGGACCGGCTGGCCGCCACGGCGCGGGCCTATCGCGCCGGGGAGGAGACGTGGGGCGACAGGAGCAGCGCACTGGCGGACGCGATCACCTGAACGGACGCGAGCGTTGTTGCCTCTCCCGCTTGCGAAACCTTTTCAGAATTCCCCAAACCCGTCATCCCCGCGAAAGCGGGGATCTCGTAACGCTCGGACCGGAAAGAGATTCCCGCGTTCGCGGGAATGACGGTAAAGGGATGGATTGCCGTTCTGAAAAGGTCTCGCAAGCGGGAGAGGCAATCGGTTGGTCCGAACCGGATGGGACAGGCCGATACAAGTGGCCCTGGATGGCCACGCCCCTTCGGGGCTCGCCATGACGGATTGGGATTTCGGGCGGCCCTGTTACATCGCCGCGCGGCGGGCCTCGATCGCGTCCCACAGGGTGGCCTCGATCTTCACGCCGTCCAGCCGGTTGATCTCGTGGATGCCGGTCGGCGAGGTGACGTTGATCTCGGTCAGGTAGTCGCCGATCACGTCGATGCCGACAAAGATCTGGCCGGTGGCCCGCAGGTCCGGGCCGATGCGGGCGCAGATCTCGCGCTCGCGCTCGGTCAGCACCGTCTTCTGCGCCCGGCCGCCGACATGCAGGTTGGCCCGCGCCTCGCCTTCCGACGGCACGCGGCTGACGGCGCCGACCGGCTCGCCCTCGACCAGGATGATGCGCTTGTCGCCCTGCCGGATCTCCGGCAAATAGCGCTGGATCATGATCGGCTCGCGGTACATCCGCTCATAGACCTCGAGCAGCGCCACCAGGTTCTCGTCATCCGGCCGGATGCGGAACACCCCGGCGCCGCCATTGCCGTAGAGCGGCTTGACGATGATGTCGCCATGCTCGCGCCGGAAGGCGCGGATCTCGTCGCGGTCCGACGTGATCAGGGTCGGCGGCATCAGCTCCGGATAATGCGTGACCAGCAGCTTCTCCGGTGCGTTGCGCACCTCGCGCGGGTCGTTCACCACCAGGACGCGGTCGGCGACATGCTCCAGCAGATGGGTCGCGGTGATGTAGCCCATGTCGAAGGGCGGGTCCTGGCGCATCAGGATGACGTCGACGGCGCCGAGATCGACCGTCTCCCACTCGGCGAAGCTGAAATGGGCGCCGCGCACGGCCTGCACGGTCAGCGGCCGGGCCTTGGCGGTCAGGCGGCCGTCGCGCAGCGACAGCGCCCGCGGCAGGTAGTGCCACAGCCGGTGGCCGCGCGCCTGCGCCTCCAGCGCCATGGCGAAGGTCGAATCCCCGCCGATGTCGATGGTCTCGATCGGGTCCATCTGGATGGCGACGGCGAGGCCCATGATTGTTCTCAATTGAGGCTGGTGCGGAAGGATTGGAGCAGGATCGCGGCCTCGTGCCGCTGGACCTCCGGCTCGCCCGGGGCGGAAACGTAGCGGTCGAGGGCGTCGATGGCGGCGCGCATGTTGCCGAGCCGGGCGTAGAGGATGCCGGATTCGCGCAGCAGCGGCGCGTGCAGCGGGGCGAAGCGGCGCATCGCCTCGATCACCGACACCGCCTTGGCGAAGTCGCCGGCGCGGATGTGGCGGACCTTCAGGTTGTTCTGCAGCCGCAGCAGGATGTCCCGGTCCGACACCGGCTCGTAATGCTCGGGCGTCAGCTCGGCCCCGGCATCGAGCACGGCCTTCAGCAGGTCGCGCAGCTCGCCTGGGCCGCGATGCATGCCGGCATGGAACGGGTCGAGGATGGTGCGGGCGCCGCCGGCGTCGAGCCGGACCAGGAAATGGCTCGGGAAGTTCAGCCCGACCATGGTCCAGCCCTGGGCCCGGGCGACGTGGAGATAGAGGATGCCGAGCGTCACCGGCAGGCCCTTCCGCCGGTCGATCACCCGCATCAGATTCGCGTTCTGCAGGTCGTCATAGCTGTCGACGTCGCCGGCATAGCCCCAGCGCCGCGCCAGCACCGCCGTCATCGCCTCGGCCGGCGTCATCCGCTCGGATTCGCGGGTGACGTCGCCGACCAGCTGGTCGAGGTGGCGGCGATACCAGTCGAACCCGACGCCGCGCGGCCGGTCGAGCGCCGCCAGCGCCAGCGCCGCCTCGGCGAGATCGATGGCGTCGTCCGGCTGAGCGCCGGCGCGGTCGAGCAGCGACTGGATCGTCGGGTCCATAGGTTCTGACTTAGCCCGACTCCGCCATGGATTCCACTACCGATCGACCTAACGATCGACCTGCCAGGCATCGGCGATATGGACAGGCCAGCGCCAGGGCCGGACGACCACCAGATCAAAGCGCAGGTCGTGGCCCTGGGCGTAGCGCGGCTGCTGCGCCAGGAACAGGGTGGCGGCCCGCTGCAGCCGCTCGCGCTGGCGCGGCTGCAGCGCCAGCATCCCGGCGGCCAGATCCGGCCGAGCCTTGACCTCGACGAAGGCGATGGTGCGGCCGCGCCGGGCGACGATGTCGATCTCGCCGAGCGGCGTCTTCAGCCGCCGGGCCAGGATGCGCCAGCCCTTGGCCCGCAGCAGCCAGGCCGCCGCCCGCTCGGCCCGATGGCCGAAGATCTCGGCTCGGCGGCGGGAGCCGTCGCGGGGCGCGCTATTCCGCATCGCCGGCGAGGTCGAGCGCCAGGCGGTAGACCTCGCGCTTCGGCTCCCCGGTTGCCGCCGCCACGGCCTCGACCGCGTCGCGCAGGCTCATGCTGGCGAGGGCGCGGCGGAGCTGGCCGGCCAGGTCTTCCTCGCTCGGCCGCGCCGCGGCGCCGGGCGGGCCGATGACGATGACGATCTCGCCCTTGGGCGGCCCGGCCTCGGCGTAATGCGCCGCCAGCTGGGGCAGCGGGCCGCGCCGCACCTCCTCGAACAGCTTGGTCAGCTCGCGCGTCACCGCCGCCTCGCGGTCGCCCAGCACCGCCGCCAAGTCTACCAGGCACTCCGGCAGCCGGTGCGGCGCCTCGAACAGGATCAGCGTCGCGGCGATCGGCGCCAGCTCGGCCAGGAAGGTGCGGCGGGCAGCGGATTTCGGCGGCGGGAAGCCGGCGAACAGAAAGCGGTCGGACGGCAGGCCGGACAGCAGCAGCCCGACCAGCGGCGCCGAGGCGCCGGGCAGGCAGGTGACGGGCAGCCCCTCGTCCCGCGCCGCCCGGGCCAGCTTGTAGCCGGGGTCGGAGATCAGCGGCATGCCGGCGTCGGAGACCAGCGCAATCGCCTGGCCCTCGGCGATCCGGTGCAGGATCTTCGGCCGCATCTCGGCGGCGTTGTGCTCGTGATAGGGAATCAGCTTGGTGCGGATGCCGTGGATCGACATCAGCCGGCCGGTCGTGCGGGTGTCCTCGCAGGCGATCGCGTCGGCGCCGCGGAGCAAATCCAGCGCCCGGAGCGTTATGTCGCCGGCATTGCCGATGGGAACCGCCGTCAGGTACAGGCCCGGCGCCGGTTTACCCGGCCCGGGTTTGCTCGGCCCAGGTTTACTCGGCGATGCCGTGCCGGTAGGGTCGGCGGCAGCAGGCCGCCGCTGCCCGGCGCCGGTGGATGGTCGAGAGTGAGGGGGCGTCCGTGACAATACTGGCGACAGTCGCAGATGAGTCGGTGGGGCGGGGTCGTTCGAGGCTGAAGCGCCTCATGCGTCTTGCGGGCGCCGCCGCGATGGCCGCGGCGCTCGCCGCCTGCGCCCAGACCGTACAGAGGCCGGCCCCGATCGCGCAAGCGCCGACGCAGCAGCCGACCGCGCCGACCCGGCCGGATGACGGCGTGCTGCGGGTCGGGCTGCTGCTGCCGCTGTCCGGCAGCAATGCCAGCCTGGGCGAGGCGATGCAGCGCGCGGCGCAGATGGCGGTGTTCGACACCGGCACCCAGGTCGAGCTGCTGCCGCGCGACAGCGGCGACAGCGCCACCGCCGCCAGCGAAGCCGCGCGGTCGGTGATCGCCCAGGGCGCCGACATCATCCTGGGCCCGCTGTTCAGCAAGGCCGTCGCGCCGGTGGCGCAGCAGGCCCGGGCGGCCGGCATCAACGTCGTGTCCTTCAGCACCGACACCAGCACGGCCGGCGGCAACGTCTTCCTCCTCAGCGTCCTGCAGCAGCAGGCGATCGACCGGATCGTCGGCTACGGCGTCAATCACGGGATGCGCCGCTACGCCTTCCTGGCGCCGAACACGCCGTTCGGCCAGCTGATGAGCCGGGCGATGACCGAGGCCGCGGCCAAATACGGCGCCGAGGTGCCGGTGGTCGAGCTGTACGACGCCAAGCTGAGCGATCCGACCCCGCTGCAGCAGAAGCTGCAATCCACCCCGGTGGATGCGGTGCTGGTGGCCGATGTCGGCAGCCGGCTGGGCGTGGTGGCGCCGATGCTGGGATATTCCGGCGTCACCGCCAAGCTGATGGGCACGGGCCAGTGGGACGATGCGTCGGTCAACCGCCAATCCTACCTGGCCGGCGCCTGGTACGCCGCGCCGGACCCGTCGCGCCGCGCCGATTTCGAGAGCCGCTATGCCCAGCAGTTCGGCGCGCCGCCGCCGCGGCTGGCGACCCTGGCCTATGACGCGGTGGCGCTGACCGCGGCGCTGGCGAACCAGCCGGCGAGCGGGGGCAACCCCTTCACCACCGCGGCGCTGCAGGACCCCAACGGCTTCGTCGGCATCGACGGCATCTTCCGCTTCGGCGCGAACGGGCTGGTACAGCGCGGCCTGGCGGTGCTGGAGGCGCAGCCCGGCGGCCCGACCGTGCTGGAGGCGGCGCCGGACAGCTTCTCGGGCGCCGCGTTCTAGTCCCTATTTAGGGATACTCGGGCGCCGCGTTTTGCGATAGGTACGAGGGCTCCGGCGTCGTCGACGTCGTGAGCCGGGAGATGCCGATGTCGATCGTTCAGCCGAGCCGGCCGAACGAGCAGCCGGGCGGGGGCGGCCAGCCCCCCGAGAGCCCTGTCGAGATCGAGCTGAAGCTGCGCGCGGCGCCGGGCGATATCGACCGGCTGCGCGGCGCCGAGATGCTGGCGCGGATCGCGGCCGGGCCGGGCACCACCCGGTCGCTGACCTCCTTCTACTACGACACGCCGGACTGCGCGCTGCAGCGCCGCGGCATCACCCTGCGCGTGCGCCGCATCGGCCAGCGCTTCGTCCAGAGCCTGAAGACCGAGCGCCGCGGCGACGGCCTGGCCCGCGGCGAGTGGGAGGTGGCGCTGCCGGCGATGGTGCCGGTGCCGGACGCCTTCGACGACCCCGAGGCGAAGGCCCTGCTGGACGGCGTCCCGGTCGAGGCGCTGGCCCATCTGTTCACCTCCCGCATCCAGCGCGAGATCCGGATCCTGTCGCTGCCGGACGCGGTGGTCGAATGCGCCTTCGACACCGGCACGATCGAGACCCGCGACGCCAGCGACCCGGTGGCCGAGATCGAGCTGGAGCTGAAGGAGGGCCGCGCCGCCGCCCTGTACCGGCTGGGCCTGGCCTTCCTGGACGAGATCCCGCTGCGGGTCAGCGAGGTGACCAAGGCGGAGCGCGGCTATCGCCTGGTGGCGCGCCGCCCGCCGGGGGTGATGTACGACCCGAAGACGCCGCTGAGCACGCGCATGACGGTGGACGAGGCCATCGCCGTCGTGCTGGCCCGCTGCCTGCGGCACTGGACCGCCAACGAGGCGGCGGCCGAGGATGGCGGCGACCCCGGCGGGGTGCACCAGATGCGGGTGGCGCTGCGCCGGCTGCGGTCGGCCCTGACCCTGTTCAAGAAGACCGTGCCCTCGCCGACGCTGGACTGGCTGCGCGACGAATCGAAATGGCTGGCCGGCGCGCTGGGGCCGGCGCGCGACTGGGATGTCTTCCTGGGCGCCACGATCGAGCCGCTGGACACGATGCGGCCGGACGACCCCGGCATCGGCGCCCTGCGCGCCGCGGCGCAGCGCCAGCGCGAGGCCGGCTATGCCGCCGTGCGCCAGGCCCTGGCCGATCCGCGCTGCGCCCGGCTGCACCTGACCCTGGGCGAGTGGCTGGAGCG
This sequence comes from Inquilinus limosus, assembly GCA_019508225.1. Taxonomy (GTDB): domain Bacteria; phylum Pseudomonadota; class Alphaproteobacteria; order DSM-16000; family Inquilinaceae; genus Inquilinus; species Inquilinus limosus_D. The sequence continues at coordinate 6,264 of JAEKLZ010000241.1, forward strand.
GCGGGGCTGGCGCGACCACGCCTCGACCGCGACGCTGACCGCGCTGGTCGAGCCGATCGACGGGCTGGCCGGGCGGCTGGTCGCCGGCGCGCATCGCAAGGTGGTGACCCGCGGCCGGCATCTGGCCCGGCTGGACCCGCCTCAGCGGCACGAGGTGCGGATCGCGCTGAAGCGGCTGCGCTACGCCATGGATTTCTTCCGCCCGCTGTTCGCGGAGAAGCGGGCCAAGCCCTTCGCGGCGCAGCTGTCGAAGCTGCAGGACGCCTTCGGCCATCTCAACGACGTCGCCACCGCCGAAGGGCTGCTGCTGCAGCTGACCGACGGCTCCGCCGATCCGGCGCTGCACCGGGCCGCCGGCATGGTGCTGGGCTGGCACGCCCGCGGCGCCGAATCGACCGAGCCGGAGCTGCTGGCGCAGTGGGATGCCTTCCGCGCCGTCAGGCCGTTCTGGACCAAGGAATGAGCATGGGGATACCGGCATGATTTCCGTGCTCGTCGCCAACACCAAGGGCGGCTGCGGCAAGACCACGATCGCGACGACGCTGGCCTCGGCCTTCGCCGGGCAGGGCCATTTCACCGTCCTGGCCGATGTCGACCGCCAGCATTCCAGCCTGGACTGGGCCAGGCGCCGCCCGGACGGCGCCCCCGCTCTGGCCGGGCTGGACTGGGCCAAGTCGGACTTCGTGGTGCCGAAGGATGCCGAGCGCCTGGTGATCGACGCCCCGGCGGCGCTGAAGATGAAGGATGTCGAGGCGCTGGTGAAGATGGCGGACGTGATCGTCCTGCCGGTGCTGCCCTCGGCCTTCGACGAGGGGGCGACCCGCCGCTTCCTGACCCGGCTGGAGGAGCTGAAGCCGATCCGCAAGAGCCGCGCCGCGGTGGCGATCGTCGGCAACCGGATGCGGGTGCGGACTCGGGCCGCGGCCCAGCTGGATGCCTTCCTGGGCGGGCTGGGGCACACCGTGGTGTCGCGGATCCGCGACAGCGCGGCCTATACCGAGGCCGCGGCGGACGGCCTCAGCGTGTTCGACCTGCGCGGCCGCCGCGCCGAGGATCTGCGGGAAGACTGGGCGCCGCTGCTGCGGCATATCGAAGAGGCCGGCGCCGCCTGAGAGTCCGGCCCAAAACTCGCCCCGGCGGCCGTCTGACGCGGTTTTCTGCGCTTCCGGTGCTCACGGACCCGAACGTCCGCTGCGCTCCGGTTCTCGAAAACCACGCCAGTCGACTCACCGGAACGAGTTTTGGGCCGGACTCTGACGCTGCGGCGCAAAATGTAGGATCAATGCCGGGCTGTGTGGTCGCGCAGCACGTCGGCGATGAAGGTGTTGGCCAGGTCCGACGACGCTTCCGGATGCCGGCGGCGGAACGCTTCGAGCGCGGCGTCGCACGCCGTCCATTCATCGGCACCGGCGGCGCGGCGCGCCTCATAGGTGCTGATGACGATGTCGCTGGTGGAAGGAATGGCCTGGCCCACGGAACCTCTCCCTTGCGCAATTTGGTGCCTGACGCGGCGAAACAATCCGGCGGGTGAAGCTATCAACATTGCACTGCACAATAAGTTCCGTGTCCAGTTGATTCTTGGGTGAAAACCCGCTGAGCCACTGTCAAAATCGATATAATTTTGAATAAAGCGCCGCCGTCGGGCGGCGTAGGACAATATCCGAAATGATAAGGCCGAGATCAGGATAAGATCATGTCCGAGATTGGTCGGACTTAAGGCTTCAGCCGCCAGCCCCGGGCGATCAGCAGGGCGGCGCAGGCCCACAGCGCGGCGCCGCTGCCGGCCAGCACCGCCAGGCTGCGGCCGACCGCCTCGACCCCCGCACCGCCGAAGGCGATGCGGGCGGCGTCGATCGCGTAGTAGACCGGGTTCAGTGTCACCACCGCGGCCAGCGGCCCGGGCAGCAGCGCCACCGGGGCGAAGACGCCGGACAGGAAGGTGACCGGGATCAGCAGGAAGCCGAAGAAGGCGGCGGCCTGGTCCCATTTCTGCGCCCACAGCCCGACCAGCGTGCCGGCGGCGGCCAGCAGGAAGGCGCCGAGCAGCAGCACCAGGGCCAGCAGCAGCGGGTCGGCGACGCCGGTGCCGGCGGCCAGCAGCAACGCGATCAGACAGGGCAGGCCGGTGACCAGACCGGACGCCGTGCCGGCCAGGGCGTAGGCGGCCGCCACCTCCCACGCCGCCAGGGGCGGCATCAGGATGTCGCCGACCAGCCGCTCGACCTTCAGGAAGGTCAGGCTGTAGACCGTGGTCTCGGCGGCGCGCAGCAGCACGACATAGACGACCAGTCCGGGCGCCAGGAACGGCAGCAGCCCGCCTGGGCCGGCCCAGGCGGCCGTCCCGGTCGCATCGCCGATCGCCTCGCCCGACGCGACGGCAAACACCGCGACATAGAGCAGGGTCGAGAAGGTCGGGGCCACCACCGTCTCCGGCCAGTCCTTGAGATAGGCCCGGAACTCGCGCCGGAACAGCGTGGCCAGGCCCAGCCAGTGCACCGCGCCGAAGCGCCGGACCGGGCGGGCCGCTCCTGCCGGGAGTCGCTCCGTCACGCCTTCAGCTTGTAGCCGGTGGCGAGCATGCGCAGCAGCAGCGCCAGCAGCGCGGCGTTGACGCCGAGCAGCACCAGGACGCCGATCGCCAGCGTGCCGTCGCTGACGCCGATGAAGCCGTAGCGGAACCCGTCGATCATGTAGAAGAACGGGTTGAGATGGGCGACGAAGTGCCAGGCCGGCGGCAGCCGGTCGAGCGAGTAGAAGGTGCCGGACAGGAAGGCCAGCGGCGTGACCACGAAATTGGTCACGGCGGCGATATGGTCGAACTTCTCCGACCAGATGCCGCCGATGGCGCCGAGCAGCGCCAGCATCATCGACGCGGCGAGGCCGTGGAACAGCACGAAGCCCGGATGGATCGGGTCGACAGGCACGAAGATCCGGATCGCCCCCCAGGTCACCACCCCGACCAGCAGGCCGCGGACGACGCCGCCGGCGATATAGCCGGCCGCCAGCTCGGCCGGGGCCAGCGGCGGCATCAGCACGTCGACGATGTTGCCCTGGATCTTGGCGATCATCAGCGAGGACGAGGTGTTGGCGAAGGCGTTCTGCGCCATCGCCATCATGATCAGACCCGGCGCCAGGAACTGCAGGAACGGCACCCCCGCGGCCTGCCGGTCCGCCCCGCCGAGGGCCAGGGCGAAGATGGCGTAGAACAGCAGCGTGGTGATCACCGGCGCGGCGATGGTCTGGGTCGCGACCTTGAGGAAGCGGTGGACCTCCTTGGCGGTCAGGGTCCACAGGCCGATCCAGTTGATGCGGCCGATCGGGCGGGGCTGGGGCATGGGCGTTCTTGCGGCGGCGGGCGCGCGACCATAGCCCGCCCCGCCGCAGCCGTCACGCCACCCGGCTCACAGCTGCGCCACGATCCGGCCGATCTCGGCGACCACCGGGTTGCGCTGCTCGAAGCTCAGCTTCGGCAGCTCGCAATAGGCGGCGACGAGGACCGGGCCGCGGTCGGCCGGCCAGGCGACGGCGATGTCGTTGGTGCTGCCTTCGGGGTTGCCGCCGGTGCCGGTCTTGTCGCCGACCAGCCAGCCCGCCGGAAAGCCGGCGCGCAGCCGGGTGTCGCCGGTCTTGTTGGTGATCAGCCAGGCCGCCAGCTGGTGCCGCGAGGCCGCCGACAGCGTATCGCCGAACAGCAGCTTGCGCAGCGTCTCCAGCACCGCCGCCGGCGTCGTGGTGTCGCGCGGGTCGCCCGGCCCGGCATAGGCGTTCAGCGTCGGCTCGGTGCGGTCCAGCCGCGAGACCTCGTCGCCGAGCGAGCGCAGGAAGGCGGTCAGGCCGGCCGGGCCGCCCAAGCTGGCCAGCAGCAGGTTGCCGGCCGTGTTGTCGCTCCAGGTCACGGCGGCGTCGCACAGCTCGGCCATCGTCACCCCGGCGCGGCCGATGCGCGGCTCCAGCACCGATTTGCCGACGAGATCCTTCCGCGCGATCACGATGCGCCGGTCCAGCCGCTCCTGCTTGCGGTCGACCCGGGCCAAGACGAAGGCGGCCGCCAGGGCCTTGAAGGTGCTGCACAGCAGGAAGCGCTCATCGGCGCGGTAGCCGATGCGGGCGCCGGTCGCCAGGTTCAGCGCGGCCACGCCCAGTCGGCCGCCCTGGGCGCGCTCGAGCTCGGCCAGCCGGGCGGACGCGTCGCCGCCGGATTGGGCCGCCGCCGGCAGGGCGGCCAGCGCCGGGACGAGCAGGGAGCCGGCCAGCGCCAGCCGGCGCGATACCAGGATCGTCAATCGAGTCTCCATCATTCAGGGGCTGCCGGACGGATGGTCGTGGCCTCTCCGCCCGGGACGGCGCCGGGGTAATCGGCCGCCGCTGGCCCCTGAATAGGCGGAGACCATGCCCCTGGCCAAACGAGGAATGCTTGGCATAGACATGAGATAATGTTGGCCATACGAACGGGCCTGTCCTTCCTCGTCATGACGGAGGCTTGGCACGAATGAGGTCGGACCATGGACATCTCCCAGATGCCGCTCAACGCCCTGCGGGCCTTCGAGGCATCCGCCCGGCTGGGCAGCTTTACCCGCGCGGGGCTGGAGCTGCGAGTGACGCAGACCGCCATCAGCCACCAGGTGAAGGGGCTGGAGGAGACGCTGGGCGTGACCCTGTTCGAGCGCCTGCCGCGCGGTCTGGCCCTGACCGACGAGGGCGTGGCGCTGGTGCCGGTGCTGACCGACGCGTTCCGCCGCATGAGCGCCACGCTGAGCCAGCTCGAGGAGGGCAATTTCCACGAGATCCTGACCGTCGGCGTGGTCGCGACCTTCGCCACCGGCTGGCTGCTGCGGCGGCTGCACGGGTTCCGGCAGCAGAACCCGTCGGTCGATTTGCGGATCAAGACCAACAACAACCGCGCCGACATGCTGGCCGACGGGCTGGACTGGTTCATCCGCTTCGGCGACGGCGCCTGGCACGGCACCGAGGCGCTGCCGCTGATGGGCGCGCCGCTGTCGCCGGTCTGCGCCCCGGCGCTGTGCCAGCGGCTGCGCCGCCCGGAGGATTTGGTGCAGGAGCAGCTGCTGCGGTCCTACCGGATCGATGAATGGAGCCTGTGGTTCCGCGCCGCCGGCATCGAGGCGCCGAAGCTGCGCGGCTGGATGTTCGATTCCTCGCTGACCCTGGTGGAGGCGGCGGCGCAGGGGGCCGGGGTGGCGCTGGTCCCGGTCGCCATGTTCGCCGACCCGATCGCGGCCGGGCGGGTGGTGCAGCCCTTCGCCATCGAGACGCCGGCCGGCAGCTACTGGCTGACCCGCCTGAAGTCGCGCACCGAGACCTCGTCGATGCAGGCCTTCCGGCGCTGGCTGCTGGCCGAGATCGGCGACGCCTGACCGGCCGCTCCCCATCCAAGTCGGCTGTGGCGAGCAGCTTCAATAATACCAATAAATATTGCATAAAATTGTATTTTATATTCAAGATTCGTTAATTGACATATAAGGAATAGACACCTAGCTTAATTAATAGAGTCCGATTTACCAGTAAGTTTACCTTTGTAACTTGATAATTCTGGGAGAATAAAGATGCCTGCTTACTTTGCATTCATGCAGCGCTCCAGCATGGGACTGGAATTCATCATCGAGCTCACTGATAATAGTAAAATACAAAAAGCTCGTGACATCCTGGCTGGAAAAGAACACCAGGAAATTCACATTCACGGGCGGATCATCAAGCGGATAGCGCCTTACAATCCGAAGTTCAGCTTTTATCTCGATCCCGACTCGATCGACTTCTTCGCCCAGGCGATCGAGGTCTGCGACGCGAACATGCAGTATGTGGAAGACCATCTCGACGAAGCCTGCGGCGCCTTCCTGCCCGGATGCCATTGGTGTCCCTGGGACTCCATGCTGACCCGCGAGGTCACCCCGTAACCGGCGATGTTCACCGGGGCGGCGGAGATCACTCCGCCGCCATCGCCCCGGCGCCGGATTCCGGCGGCATCAGCCAGCCATCCCCGACCCGCAGGCGCAGCGCCGCCCCCTCCTCCGGCGGCGGGCCGCGATGGGCGACGCGCAGCACCCGGCCGGGATCGGCATCCGGCCGGCAATGCAGGATGGTGACCGCGCCCTCGAACACCGCGCGGTCGAGCCGCGCCGGGATGCCCTCGGCCGGGTCGACCGCCAGCCCCTCGGCACGCAGGCAGGCGGTCTGCGACGGCGCATGCGCGCCCGGGCCGCTGCGCAGCCGCACCGCATGGCCCCAGAGCTCGGCCGCGCAGAGGCCGGGGCCGGCGCCGCCGCGCCAGGTCACCGGCACCACCATGCCGCGGCCGACGAAATCCGCCACCATCGCCGTCGCCGGCTCGGCATAAAGCTGACGCGGCGGCGCCACCTGCTGCAGCCGGCCGTGGTCCATCACCGCGATGCGGTCGGCCAGCGCCATCGCCTCGGCCTGGTCGTGGGTGACATAGACCACGGTGGCGCCGAGCTGGCGGTGCAGCCGGCGGAACTCCGCCTGCAGCGCGTCGCGCAGATGCACGTCGAGATTGGCCAGCGGCTCGTCCATCAGCACCAGCGCCGGCGCCATCGCCAGGCAGCGGGCCAAAGCGACGCGCTGGCGCTGGCCGCCGGACAGGGTCTCGGGCCGGGCGTCGGCCCGGTCGGTCAGCCCGACGGCCGTCAACGCCTCATCCGTGCGCCGCGTGCGCTCCGCCGCCGGCAGCCGGCGGATGCGCAGCGCATAATCGACATTCTCGCGCACCGTCATGTGCGGCCACAGCGCGTAGGACTGAAACACCATGCCGATGCCGCGCTCCTCCGCCGGCACCATCGTCCCGCCCCCGGCGACAACGCGGCCGCCGATCCGGATCGTGCCGGCATCCGGCGCGTCGAAACCGGCGAGCAGGCGCAGCAGCGTGGTCTTGCCGCAGCCGGACGGGCCCAGCAGCGCCAGGAACTCGCCCTGCGCCACCTGCAGCCAGACGCCGTCGACCGCGGTGCGCGGGCCGAAGCGGCGGACGACGCGCTCGATGTCTACGGCAGCCATGGCAGCGATCCCCTGGGCAGGCGGCGGGCGAAGAGGGTGGCGATGCCGGCGAGGCCGAGCGTGACCAGCACGGTCAGCACCGCGACGGCCGAGGCGGCGGTGGCGGCGCCTTCCGCCTGCAGCGAGAACACCATCACCCCGACCGTCTCGCTGCCGCGCGACCAGAGGAGGGCCGAGACCGTCAGCTCGTTGAAGGCGGTCAGGAACACCAGGATGGCGCCGGTCGCGACCGCGGGCGCCACGGCCGGCAGCAGGATGCCGAGCAGGCGCCGCGGCCCACGGGCGCCGGCCAGGCGGGCCGCCTCCTCCGGCGCCGGGTCGGCCTGGGCGATCGCCGCCGCCACCGGCCGCAGCGCCAGCGCCAGGAACCGGCCGAGATAGGCGGCCAGGATGATCCACAGCGTGCCGTAGAGGCTGACCCCGAGCAGCGGCAGCGGCCGCAACAGCAGCAGGATCGCGGCGATCGCGGTCAGCACGCCGGGCAGCGCATAGGGCAGGTCGGCCAGGGTGTCGAGCCAGCGCATCGCCCGCCAGCGCCGCGCCTCGGCGTAGTAGGCCAGGACCAGCCCGACCGCGGCCGTGGCCAGCGCCGCCGCCCCGGCCAGCAGCGCGCTGTTGAGGAAGGCGCGGCGGGTGGCGTCGTGCTGGAACAGGATATAGCCGAACTGGTCGAGGCTGACGGTGTCGAGGCTGAGATCCACCCCCAGCGCCGGCACCAGGGCCGAGGCCAGCAGGGCCAGGAGCGGCGCGACGGACAGCACGCCGACCACCAGCCACAGCACCGCCTCGACCCAGGGCCGGGCCCGGCCGAGCGGCAGCACCGGCCCGGTCGGCCCGGTGCGGACCAGCACCGGCGCCCGCGCCGTCGCCCAGCGCTGCAGCCCGAGGCCGAGCGCCGCCAGCACGGCCAGCACCAGGGCCAGCGCCGCCACCTCGCCCAGCACCGAGGGGCCGAAGCCGCTGAGCCGCTGATAGATCAGCGTGGTCAGCACGCTGTAGCGGCCGG
>JAEKLZ010000242.1 GCA_019508225.1 Inquilinus limosus
TTGGCCGCGCCTCGCCCGCGGTGCGCGAATTCGCCCTGTATGGCGAGACCACCGGCGAGACCGACGAGTTCGGGCTGCCCGTCCGGCTGGACTGGGCTGCCGCCTATCGCGGGCCGACGGCGATCGCCTATGGCCACACGCCGGTGGTCGATCCGGAATGGGTCAACAGCACCATCTGTCTCGACACCGGCTGCGTGTTCGGCGGCCGGCTGACGGCGCTGCGCTGGCCGGAGAAGGAGCTGGTCTCGGTGCCGGCGGAGCGGGTGTGGAGCGAGCCGATCCGCCCGCTGGCACTGCGCGCCGACCAACGCAGCGCCCAGGCGGAAGCCGACGACCTGCTCGACATGGAGGACGTCGTCGGGCGGCGCTGGGTCGAGACGCAGCTGCGCGGCCGGATCGAGGTCGCCGCCGAGAATGCGGCCGCGGCGCTGGAGGTGATGAGCCGCTTCGCCATCGCGCCGCAATGGCTGGTCTACCTGCCGCCGACCATGTCGCCGGTCGAGACCAGCGCCCGGGAGGAGTGGCTGGAGCGGCCGGAGGAAGCGTTCGAGCATTTCCGAGGCCGCGGCATCGCGACGGTCATGTGCCAGGAGAAGCACATGGGCTCGCGCGCCGTGATCGCGCTGTGCCGCGACGCCGCCACCGCCCGGGCGCGGTTCGGCGTGACCGGGGACGAGACCGGCGCGATCTGGACCCGGACCGGACGGGCTTTCTTCGCCGATCCCGCGACCACCGAGGCGGTGCTGGAACGGCTCCGGGCAGCAGCCGATGCGGCGGGGTTGTGGGCGGAGCTGGACAGCGGCTGGCTGGTGTTCGACGCCGAGATCATGCCGTGGTCGGCCAAGGCCGGTGCCCTGATCGACAACCAGTACGCCCCGGTCGCCGCTGCCAGCCTGGCCGGCCTGACCGCGGCCGGCGACGCGCTGGACCGGGCGGTCGCACGCGGCCTGCCGCTGGCGGATCTGCAGCAGCACATGGCCGCGCGGCGCGACCGGGCCGAGGCCTATGGCCGGGCCTGGGCGCCCTATGTCTGGCCGGTCTCCGGCGTCGACGACCTGCGCATCGCCCCCTTCCACCTGCTGGCCGCCGAAGGCCGCGTCTGCTTCGACCGGGACCATGCCTGGCACATGAGCGTGGCCGACCGGCTGGCGCAGGCCGGGCACCCGGCTGTGGCCGCGACGCGCTGGCGGCTGGTCGAGCTGGCGGACGACGCCGCCTGCGCCGACGCCGTCGCCTAGTGGGAGGCGATGACCGCGGCCGGCGGCGAAGGCATGGTGGTGAAGCCGCGCGACTTCACGGCTCGCGGGCCGAAGGGCCTGGTCCAGCCGGCGGTCAAGGTGCGCGGGCGGGAGTATCTGCGTATCATCTATGGCCCGGAATACGACCTGCCGGAGAACCTGGTCCGGCTGCGCGAGCGCAAGTTGGGCGGCAAGCGCAACCTGGCCCTGCGCGAATTCGCCCTCGGCCACGAGGCGCTGCGGCGCTTCGTGGCGCGCGAGCCGCTGCGCCGGGTCCATGAATGCGTCTTCGGCGTGCTGGCGCTGGAGAGCGAGCCGATCGACCCGCGGCTATGACCGGGCCGGTCAGCCCTCGGCGTGCCGGCGGTCGCAGACGATCTTGAGGTAGCGGCCCTCGCCGAGCTCCGGTCCCAGCGTGGTGCTGGCCAGCATCGCCTGGCCGGTGAAGCCGCAGCCGAGCGGCGTCGGCGCCACCGGGCCGGCGACCACGTCGACCGCGGTGTCCCGATTACAGTCGTGCTGCGGCAGCGCCGTGGCGCAGACGAGGATGAGGGTCGTGAACACGTCCATGTTGCTTCCGCTCCCTGGGTTGCGCACCACCCCGGGGGCTTCCTCCGGCAGGCCCGGCCCGTTGGCCGGTGTCCTGCATTCGATCATTGTGCACTGCAACATAGACTTTGGGCAAGCCTGACCGTGCCGGCGCCGGGCTACCGCGAGGCCGGGTCGCGCCAGCTGTGCCGCGGCTCGTAGCCCAGCACCCGCCGGGCCTTCTCGATCGACAGCAGGGTCTCGTTCGGGCCGAAGGAGCGCTGCCGCGGCACGCCGGGATAGACGGCGTCGAGCAGCGCGTCGTTCGGCTGGCTCATCACCGTGTCGGCATTGGCGATGACGAAGATTTCCGCGCCGGTCAGCTTCGACTCCAGCGCCAAGCGGATCGCCTGGGCGGCGTCGCGCGCGTCGATATAGGCCCACAGGTTCCAGTTGCGCTTGCGCGGATCGTCGTCGAAGCCGGGGAACTCGGCGTAGCGCTCCGGGTCCATGACGTTGGACAGGCGCAGACCGATGATCTTCGTCTCCGGATCCCAGCGGCAGAACTGCTTGGCCATCTCCTCGCCCATCAGCTTGGACAGGGAATAGGCGGTCTCCGGCCGCCCGGGATACTCCTCGTCCACCGGCACATAGGGCGGCGGGTCGGCGAAGGGCAGGCCCAGCACGGTCTCGCTCGACGCCCAGACGATGTTGCGGATCTTCAACTGCCGCGCCGCCTCGAACACGTTGTAGGTGCTGACCGTGTTGGTTTCGAAGATGACGTGGTTCGGCGCCAGGCCCGGGGCGCGGATCGCCGCCAGATGGACGATGCCGGTGACCTGTGAGATCCGGTCGTCGATCGCCGAGAAGGCGGCGATGGTCTGGCCGTAATCGGTTAGGTCGACCCGGCTGTGCCGGACCGACGGGTCGGCCGGCGGCGCCAGGTCGACCGAGCATACCTCGTGCCCATGCGCGATCAGGTCCTTCAGGCAGGCGCGGCCCGCCTGACCGCTGCCGCCGGTGACGATGATCATCCGTTCCTCCCTCGCCGAACAATTGTCCGACAAGATAGGTCAGGGATCGAGCTCGGGATAGTGGCGGAAGATGCCCATCGGGTTGAACGGGATGCGCCGGGGCGAGCCGAGATACGCTTTCACGCGCGGCAATGCCGCGACGAGATCGTGCAGCGCCACCAGGCGCGGATGTTTCGGCTCGATCCGCGCCATCGCCCTGGGGAAGGCGTAGCGCAGCCCGGCGATCATCTGGAACATCGAAAGGTCGGCGGTGGTGACCTTGTCGCCGACCATATGCGCGTCGCCGGCCGGGTTGCGGGCCAGCACCTGTTCGAAATAGCCCAGGAACTTCGGCAGGCGATGGGCCAGGAAATCCGCGGCCCGGCGCTTCGCCTCCGGCTTCTGGTCCTCATAGTACAGGCCGCTGCCGACCGGATGGTGGGTGTCGTGCACCTCGACCACGAGGTCGGCGATGGTCAGCTGCAGTTGGTGGGTCCACAGCCGCCCCGCCTCCTCCGCCGGCGCCAGGCCATGCCGGTCGCCGAGGAACAGCAGGATGGCGGCGGTCTGGCCGATCAGCAGGTCGCCGGCCCTGAGATAGGGCGGCGCGAAGGGCGGCTCGGCCACCGATTTGTCCTGCAGGAAATGCATCAACCCCGGCAGGTCGTCGCCCTCGCTGCGGGCGACGTCGACATAGTCGGCGCCGGCCTGCTCCAGCGCCAGCCGGACGAACTCGCCGCGGCCCTGAATCTCCGGCCAGTAATAGAGCTCATAGGGCATTCCGCAATATCCTTTCGTACAGATCCGGATCCGTGAAACGAATTCACGTTCGATTCACGCCCGTCCCCATACGATCTAGGGACTGTCCCACCGGATGGTACGCCCATCGAGCCTGATGAGGGCCCGATATTGAATGAACAGGCATTTCAGAGCGTCTTCTCCATAGTCAAACGGGCATATGTGTTCGCCCGAAATCAGACCCTCGATGGGCGTCTTTGCCGCGACACAGCGGACCGGCAGACAGGACGGCAGAACGATCGGGAGACGGGGGCGCAGGCCCCCGTTCCTGTTTCAGCCTGATCCCGCTTCAGCCCGGCCGGTTCAGGATGTCGGCCCCATGCCGAGGGCCAAGGGCGCTTTCGCCGGCTTGTCGTGCGACCGCAGCCATTTCGCCACGGCGCTGTACACCCCGCTGCAGACGATCAGCCCCGCCCCGGCCAGGCTGAGGGCCGGGGTGTCCTCGTGGAAGACGAGGATGCTGAAGGCAGCGGCCCAGGCGAAGATCGAATAGTCGATGACGGCGACGTCGGAGACGCCGCTGAGCCGCAGCCCGCCGATATAGAGCAGGTTGGCCACCCCGCCGGCCAGGCCGACGCCGATGAAGGGCAGCCAGTCGCCGGCCACCGGCCAGACCCATCCCGCGTGCAGCATCCAGGCCGCCGAGCCGACCAGCATCACCGTGTTGCCCCAGATCGCCGTGACGACCGGCGGGTCCACCTGCCCGGCCCGGCGTGTCGCCACCACGCCCAGGGCGTAGAACAGTGCCGACACCACAGCGATCAGGGCATAGACATTCATCCCGTCGGTCGGCCGCACGATCAGCAGGCCGCCGGCCAGGGCGACGGCGATGGTGACATAGGTCTCCCAGCCCGCCGGCTCACGCAGCATGGTGATCCCGAACAGCGCCATGAACACCGGCGCGGCCAGGGAGATCGCGGTCGCGTCAGCCAGGGACAGGCCGGACAGGCTGACGAAGAAGGTGGCGCCGGCCGCCAGCACGCAGCCGCCGCGCAGCAGCTGCAGCAGCGGCCTGGCCGACCGCATCGCCTGCGCCCCCCGCGCCGTGCCCATGCGGTATTGCAGCAGGATCGGCAGGTAGCCGAACAGGGCGCGGATCAGGATGATCTCGGCCACCGGGTAGGCACCGCTCAGATATTTGGCGAAGGCATCCATCGTCGCGAAGGCGCCGACGCCCAGGGCATAGAGCGCGAGTCCCTGCATCTGACGGGAAGAGGTGCGCACGGTGAATGAGCCTTCTGAAATACGACTGCTGCCGAGACCGGCACGAACGACGTCATCACAGCAGGCAATCATGGCCGCATTCGCGCCGGGCCGCCCTGGAATCACGCCGAATTGCGGTCTTACGGTGGCAGCCTAGAACAGGCTGAGCTGCCGGTCGGCCGGTCGGCGCGGCGCCGGGTCGGCCCGGCGATGGGCCAGCAGCTCGGCCTCGATCTCGCCGAGGAAGGGCGACGCCTCCAGCCGCACCATGCCGCCGCGCCAGCGCCGCTCGCGCGCCCGGCACAGGAACAGCCGGTCCATTGCCCGGGTCATGCCGACATAGAACAGCCGCCGCTCCTCCGCCAGCGCCGTCGGATCGGCCTCGCCGAAGCGCAGCGGCAGCACCCCGTCCTCCAGGCCGAGGATGAACACCACCGGGAATTCCAGCCCTTTGGCGGCGTGCAGGGTCAGCAGCGACACCCGGTCGGCGCGCGGATCCCAGAAATCCGCCTCGGTCGCCAGCGCCACCGCGGCCAGGAAGGCGGTGCGATCGTCTGTGTCCTGGCGGGAGGCGATCAGCGCCAGCCGCTGCAGCGCCGCGGTGGTCGCGGCCGGGTCGGCGCCGTCGCGGCGCAGCCCTTCGGCCGCCTGCTGCAGTTGCTGTTGCAGCGATCCCTCCTCCGGCTCCAGCGCCGCCAGCAGCGCCTGGACCGCGGGATCCTCGGCCAGCGGCGCCAGCGAGCTTCTCTTGAACGGCATGCCGCCGCGGCCCAGCGCCTCTGCCACGGCCCCGGCCTGGGCGTCGGTGCGGTACAGCACGGCGATGTCGCCGAAGCCGAGCTGGTCGCCGGCCCGGCCGTCCGACCGGCCGCTGTCGATCGAGAAGAAGCTGTGGCCGCCCAGCAGCGCCTCGATCTCCGCCACCACGAATTCGGCCTCGGCCTTGTCGCCGGCAGCGGCGTGGACCGAGATGCGGTCCTGCATCGCCCGCACGATCTCCGCGGCAGGCTCCGTCCGGCCGTCCGCCCCGATGAAGCGCGATGCGGCGGTGACGATGGTGCCGGTCGAGCGGTAGTTGCGCCGCAGCCGGATCACGGCGGCGCCGGGATGGTCGTGGTGGAACCGGTCGAAGCAGGAGGCATCGGCGCCGCGGAAGCCGTAGATCGCCTGGTCGGGGTCGCCGATGACGCAGAGATTGCCGCCCGACGGCACCAGCAGCGACAGAAGCCGCACCTGGCTGTCGTCGACATCCTGGAACTCGTCGACCGAGACGTGGCGGAACCGGTCGCGGGTCAGCGCGACCAGCCCGGGATCGCCCTCCAGCGCCGCGATGGTCTTGCCGACCAGGTCGTCGAAATCGATCCAGCTGCGCAGCGCCAGCGCCTCGTCATAGCGGGCCAGCGCCTCGGCGAGGCCGAGATCGGCCGCCGCCCCGGTGCGCTTGGCGCGGGAGATGGCGCGCAGCAGCCGCTCCGCCTTGGTGCGCGACACCTCCAGCACCTCCTGCAGCAGGGCGGCGCGCTCCGCCTCCCCCGCCACCCGGAACTCGCGATGCAGCCCGGCGGCCTCGCCATGCTCGCGCAGGAAGGCGAGGCCGAGCGAATGGAAGGTGTGGATCGGCATCCGCGCCGCAGCACCTGGCAGCAGCGCCTCCAGCCGCTCGCGCATCTCCGCCGCCGCCCGGCGGGTGAAGGTGATGGCGAGGCAGGATTCCGGCGCCGCATCGTGTTCCGCGATCAGGTGGGCGATGCGATGGGTCAGCGTCCGGGTCTTGCCCGATCCCGGCCCGGCGACGATCAAGAGCGGCCCCTCGACCCGCTCCGCCGCCGCCCGCTGATCCGGGTCGAGCCGGTCGAGGAGGCCAGTAGAGTCGGCCGTTTGTGTGCCTCTCCCGCTTGGGGGAGAGGTCGGAGCCGCGCCAGCGGCTCCGGGTGAGGGCTCTTCGTCAAGGCCGGTGCCCGCCCTCACCCGGTCATCCTGCGGATGCCCGACCTCTCCCGCCAGGCGGGAGAGGCCATGCTCTGGTCCTGCCGCGTCGGCTTTTGCCCGCCTCTGCGGCAGGTCGAACAGCAGGCCGCCGGCGGTGCGGCTTTTCAGTTCCTGCGGCTCGAACAGCCGGATCACCCCGTATTCGCCGTCATAGCCGGCGTCGCGGATCACCTGGCCTTTGCGCAGCCGGGTCACCGCCTCCGCCAGCAGCTCGCTCTCGGCGCGGGCGATGTCCTCGACCGGCAGCTCTCCCAGGATCGAAAGCTCCGACCCCAGCGTGCCGACCAGCCGATCGTAGCTGCGCTCCACCGCCTTGCTGGCCGGGCCGCATGACAGCAGTTCCGACAGGATCTCGGGCAGCGGCACCAGGCTCGAGATCTCCCCGGCTGTCGGCGGCGGCAAAGCCTCGGCCTCGCTGCGATCTGCCAGCTTTTCGATCCGGTGCAGCACGCCGACCGTGACCGGCTGGCCGCAGACCGGGCAGCGCCCGTCCAGCGCCAGCGTCTCCTGCGGGCTCAGCCGGACATCGCATTTGCGGTGGCCGTCGGCGTGGTACTTGCCCTCCTCCGGGAAGAACTCGACGGTGCCGACATAGCCGTCGCCGGTCTCCAGCGCCCGGCGGATGGCGTGGTAGTCCGGGTCGCAGTCGAATTCCGTGGCCTCGCGTCCCAGCTTGCCCGGCGAATGCGCGTCGGAGTTCGAGGTCAGGCGGTAGCGGTCGAGAAAGGAGATCCGCCAGTTCATCGCCGGGTCGGAGGACAGGCCGGTCTCGACCGCGAAGATGTGGTCGGACAGGTCGCCATAGCATTCGGCGATGGAATCGAAGCCGGATTGGGATCCCAGCGCCGCGAACCACGGCGTCCAGATATGGGCCGGCACCAGATAGGCGCCGGGACCGGAGGCGAGCGCGATCTCCAGCAGGTCGCGGGAATCGAGGCCGAGGATCGGCCGCCCGTCCGAGGCGATGTTGCCGATTCGCGCCAGGCTGGCCTGCAGCCGGTCGATCGTCTCAAAATCCGGCCCGTAGATCAGGTGGTGGATTTTCCGGGTGCGGTCGCCCTTCTTGTAGATGGTCGAGATCTCGGTCGACAGCATGAAGCGCACCGGCGTCCGGCACGGTGCCGGCAGCGTCGCCATCACTCCGGCCTCGAGATCCGGCCGCAGCCGGAACAGGCCTGGCGTCTCCGGCACCAGCTTGTCCTTCAGCTCGGCCAGCCAGACCGGGTGCACGCAGTCGCCGGTGCCGACCACGCCGATGCCCTTGCGCGCCGCCCAATGCGCCAGGTGCTCCAGGTCGAGGTCCCGGCTGGTCGCCCGCGAATGCCTGGAATGGACGTGCAGATCGGCGTGAAAGCGCATCTCGGCCCCGAGTTCCCGCGCCCGCGGATCGCCGTGCAGACTCGGGCGCCGATCGGCCGATGATAGGATGGCAGGCTGGAGCCGCAAACGCTGAGGGCGAGCCCTGGGCTACTCCGCCGTCACCGGCAGGAAGCGGGCGAAGGATTCCTCCACCGTCCGCCGCAGGGTGTCGCGGTAGCGGGCATGGCAGGCCTGGTCGGGCGAGATGCGGCCGAACTCCGGCACACCCGCCGCCGCCATCGGCACCAGCACGATCGGCGACGCCACCGGCGTCAGCTGCGATCCCGGCCCGGCCTGCAGCGTGGTCAGGATGCCGTGCATCTCGCCGGTGATGGTCGGCCGGCCCAGCACCGCCATCCGGTACTGCCCGCTGGTGTTGGTCACCAGGTAGATATGTCCGGATTGGTGCGGCACCGAGACGGATCCGTGCTGAGTGAAGGCGGCGTCGACCCGGTCGGCCTCGTGAAAGGCCAGATGCGACCCGGCGTCGTCCCAGCGGATCTCGGTGCGGTAGGCGTAGATCGCGCGGCGATCGCCGAAGGACGGCCGCAGCGTCAGATACACCCCCTCGATCCAGGACACGGCCGGACGGGAATAGGAGCCGAGCCCCTCCGGCGCCACCCCGACCGGTGAAGCGGGCCGCACCGGCGCGGCAGGGCTGGCGGCCGGCTTCGCCTCCGGATGGCGCAGCTTGACGCCCAGCGCCTCCTCCAGCCGGATCAGCGTCGCCAGGGTGAAGGGCCGGCGGCCGGACAGCGCCTTCTCCAGCGTCGACAGGCTGATCTTCGCCTGGTCGGCCAGGAACTGGCGGGAGATGCGGCGGCGCGCCAGCTCCTCCCGCACCAGGCCGGCGACGGCGTGGCTCTGCTCCTCCGACAGCTCGTGGTCCGCCGGATGCGCCGACAAGCCGACCAAGGCGTCCTCCTCCGCACAGATGCGCACCGATCCGCACAGGCCGGTGCGCAGCAAGACCTATCCCGGCCGCCGCCTGCGGAACAAGCCGGATCATCACCGTGGCCGGACAAACCCCGCCGGACCGACAAAAACCCAGGCCGATGGGGCATCGGCCGAGGTCCACGGAGGGTTCGATGAGGTCGATGACGAGGGAGATGCCGGCGGGGCTGCGGCCGGCCTTCCAGTCCCGGTTCGGGCATGCGGCGCCATTCCTGCTGCTGTCGCTGCTGCTGGCGGTGCTGACCCTGGCGGTCGGCGGCCGCGCCGCCCGGGCCGAGACCGGGCCGGCGCTGGTGACGCCGGGCGAGATGCAGTCCGGCGCGCTGCTGTTCCGCGCCAATGAGAAGGGCCGCTACGTCGAGGCGCCGCGCCTCGGCACCGATGTCGACCTGACGGTCAGCGGGCCGACGGCGCGGGCGCATGTCACCCAGGTGTTCCAGAACCCGACCGACCAGTGGGTCGAGGCCGTCTATGTCTATCCGCTGCCGGAGGACGGCGCGGTCGACACGCTGAAGATGGTGGTCGGCGACCGCGTCATCACCGGCGACATCGCCGCCCGCGAGGAGGCCCGCCGCACCTATGAGGCGGCGAAGCAGGCCGGCCAGACCGCCGGGCTGGTCGAGGAGGAGCGGCCGAACCTGTTCACCACCTCGGTCGCCAATGTCGGCCCGGGCGAGACCGTGCTGATCCGGATCGAATACCAGGAGACGGTGCACCAGTCGGGCGACCGGTTCTCGCTGCGCGTGCCGCTGGTGGTGGCGCCGCGCTACAGCCCCGCGGCGGTGACGCAATCGGTCGATTTCACGCCCGGCCAGAGCGGCTGGGGCCAGACCACTGACCCCGTGCCCGATCGCGACCGCATCACCCCGCCGGTGCTGGATCCGCGCGGCAACGCCCCGGTCAACCCGGTGACGCTGACCGTACGGCTGCAGGCTGGCTTCCCGCTGGGCGAGGTGGTCAGCGCCAACCATGCCGTCGACATCGAGGCCCAGGGTCCGGACAGCCGCGTCGTCACCATGAAGGGCCCGGTTCCGGCCAATCGGGACTTCGAGCTGAGCTGGGCCCCGGCGGCCGGTGCCGCGCCCTCGGTCGGGCTGTTCCGCGAAAAGATCGCCGGCGAGGACTATGTGCTGGCCTTCGTCACCCCGCCGGCACTGGCTCAGGCCGAGGACAAGCGGCCGCGCGACGTGGTGTTCGTGATCGACAATTCCGGGTCGATGGGCGGCGCCTCGATGGACCAGGCCAAGTCCAGCCTAATCTACGCCCTCGGCCGCCTGTCCCCGGCCGACCGCTTCAACGTGGTGCGCTTCGACGACACGCTGGACGTGCTGTTCCCGGATGCGGTGCCGGCCGATGCCGAGCATGTCGGCCGGGTGAAATCCTTCGTCTCCGGCCTGGAGGCGTCGGGCGGCACCGAGATGGTGCCGGCGATGCAGGCTGCCCTCACTGAGCACAATGAGGCTGACGGCGCACCGCGGCTGCGCCAGGTGGTGTTCCTGACCGACGGCGCCATCGGCAACGAGCAGCAGCTGTTCGACACCATCGCCGGGATGCGCGGCCGGTCGCGGATGTTCATGGTCGGCATCGGCTCCGCCCCCAACACCTACCTGATGAGCCGCGCCGCCGAGCTGGGCCGCGGCACCTTCACCCAGATCGGCGCGCCGGATCAGGTGGAGGAGCGGATGCGCGGCCTGTTCGAGAAGCTGGAGAGCCCGGTCGTCACCAACCTGTCGGCCCGCTTCTCGGCCGGCGGTGCCGACGCCACGCCGGAGACGCTGCCCGACCTGTATCGCGGCGAGCCGGTGGTGCTGGCGGCGAAGCTGAGCACTCTGTCCGGCACGATCGAGGTCAAGGGCATGATCGGCGACCGGCCGTGGATCGTCACCCTGCCGGTGGCGCAGGCGGCCAAGGGCGAGGGCCTGTCCAAGCTTTGGGCGCGGCGCAGGATCGCCGATGCCGAGGTGGCGCGGACCCTGGGCCAGATCGATGCGGAGCAGGCCGACCAGCGGGTCCTCTCCCTGGCGCTGCAGCACCATCTGGTGACGCGGCTGACCAGCCTGGTCGCGGTCGACAAGACGCCGCGCCGGCCGGAGGGGGCGACGCTGAGCCGCAACGACATCCCGCTGAACCTGCCCGCCGGCTGGGATTTCGACACGGTGTTCGGCAAGAAGGCCGAGCCGCGGCCGGAGTTCCGCGAGGCCGCCCTGCTGCTGCCCGCCGCCGCCCGCGCCGAAGGCCCGGCCGCCGCCAACAAGCCGGTGCCGGTCGAGGATGTGGTGCTGCCGCAGACCGCGACCGACGCCGAGCTGCGGATCACGGGCGGGCTTCTGCTGCTGCTGGCCGGCCTGGCGGTCCTCGCCTTCGGCCGCCGGTCGAATGGAGGCCGGTCATGAGCGAGGCCCTGCCGCTGTCCCATCCGCTGGCCGGGCAGCGCCCAACCCGCACTCAGCGCCTGCCGCGGCCGCGCCGGCCGAAGTCGCGGCTCGTCGCCCTCCTCCTGGTCCTGGCCGGGCTGGTGGTGGCCGGCCAGGGCGTCTGGATCCATGCCAAGGCGGCGCTGGCGCAGGTGCTGCTGGACCGCGCCTTCGCCGAGACGCTGGAGACCGGCCGTTCGGTGAAGCCCTGGCCTTGGGCCGACACCTGGCCGGTGGCGCGGATCGACCTGCCGCGGCTGGGCGAGAGCGCCATCGCCCTGGCCGGCGCCAGCGGCCAGGCCCTGGCCTTCGGCCCCGGCCATGTCCAGGACACGCCGGAGGCCGGCGACCCGGGCACCGCCGTCTACGCAGCCCATCGCGACACCCATTTCCGGGTCCTGCGCGACGTCAAGCCGGGCGACGAGATCGACGTCACCCGCCGCGACGGCCGCCGCGTCACCTTCCGGGTGACCGGCACCCGGGTGGCGACCTGGGACGTGTCCGGCATCGACCCGCGGGCGCCCGGCCGCAACCTGGTGCTGGCCACCTGCTGGCCCTTCGACGCCACGACGCGAGGGCCCTACCGCTACCTGGTGGAGGCGGAGGAGGTCCGGCCGGCCAAGGCAAGTCCCGTCGGCCCCTTGGTCGCCGACGCGGCTAGCGGCCCGCAACGGTGAGGGCGTTGCCGAGGGCGGCGAAGGCGGCGGTGTTGTCGAAGATGCACCAGGCCGGCACGCCCGCCGCCCCGTGCGCCTGCAGCCGCCGCCGCATCGCGGCCAGAACGGCCTCGTCGTAATCCGAATAGTAGATCCGCGGCGAGCCGTGCAGCCGGTAATAGACCAGCCCTTGCCACCCGCCCGGCTCCCCGTCCCCTGGCGCCCGGACGGGATCGGCGGCGACGCGGGCGACACGCAGCCGTTGCAGCAGCCCCTCCGCCTCCGGCCCGAACCAGCCGGCGTGGCGCGGCTCGCAGGCCACCGCCGCCTCGGTCCGGCGGCGCAGCTCGGCGAAGAACCCTTCCACCGTCTCCCCCTCGAAGGCCAGGCTCGGCGGCAACTGCACCAGCAGCACCCCGAGCTTCGGCCCCAGCCCCTCCACCTCCGAGACAAAACGGTCGAGCAGGTCGCCGCAATCCTTGAGACGCCGCTCCTGCGTCATGGTCCGCGGCAGCTTCACCGCGAAGCGGAACTCGGCCGGCACGCTCCCGGCCCAGCGCTCATAGGTCTCCCGGCGATGCGGACGATAGAAGGAGGTGTTGATCTCGACCGCGTTCAGCCGCCGGGCATAGCGCTCGAGATGCGCTCAGTCGGCCGGGAAGCGGTCGGCGTAGCGCGACGGCACGCTCCAGCCGGCGGTGCCGATATGAGTCGGGGTGTCGGTCATCTTTGAAGAACACGTCGGGGAAGATTTCCGTCAGCGTGGCCCCCGTTGCCGATGACGCATGTCCCTCACCGTCATGGCGAGCCCCGAAGGGGCGTGGCCATCCAGAATGGTCGGATTTGTTCTGGCTGCGGGACTGGATGGCCACGCTTCGCTCGCCATGACGAGGAAGGGGCCGGAGGGTCGATCTCAATCAGGACTGGTGTAAGGTGCGGCCAGCGCGAGGAGGCGACGGGTTGGCGACAGAGGCGGAGAGCACGGCGGATCGGCGCCCCACCGGCACCCGGCGCCGCACCATTCCGCTGTCCGGCACGCTGGCCGTGGTGATGGCCGGGCTGGTGGCGCTGACCGCGATCGACGTGCTGGCCGTGTTCTGGTTCATGACCGCCGGCACCACCCGCGACCTGCTGGCTCGATCCGCGCAGCTCGGCCTCGATTCGGTCCAAGCCCGGATCGCCGACCGCTTCACCCCGGTCGAGGACCAGCTCGCCTTCCTGGCACGGCGGATCGCGTCCGGCGAGGTCGATCCGGCGGACGGCGCCGCCCTGGACCGGTTGATGACCGGCGCTCTCGCCGGCACGCCGCAGGTCCGGGTGCTGTCCCTGACCGCGCCCGACGGCACCATCCGCGGCGTCACCCAGGGTCCGCATGGCGTCTTCGCCTTCACCGACACGATCCGCACCGACCAGGAGCGGCGCGAGATCGAGGAGGCGCGCGGCCGCGATGAATCCGTCTGGGGCCCGGTCTACTTCGTGCCGGCGGAATCGATGCGCACCTCGGTCGCCAATCTCAGCCGGCCGGTCCAGGCCGGGGGCCGCTTCGCCGGCGTGCTGCGGGCCACGATCACGGTCGATGCCCTGTCCGACCACCTGCGGACGATCGCCCAGAGCAATCCCGGCACCACGCCCTTCATCCTATACGGCCGCGACCGGGTGCTGGCCCATCCGGCCATGGCGGCGCAGCGACCGGCTCTGTCGCCCGAACATCCCCTGCCCCGGCTGGACGAGATCGGCGACCCGTTCCTGGCCTCGTTGTGGACCGAGGGAAAGGCCGAGACGGTTGGCGAAGCCGGGCTGGAGGCCCGGATCATACGCATCGGCGATGACGGCCGCGTCGTCCTCACCCGGACCATCCCAAACTTCGACCCGGTGCCGCTGATCGTCGGCGTCGAGGTGCCGGTGGCGGTGCTGGACAAGCCGGACGACGACCTGCTGCGCGCCGGGCTGGCAGGCTTGGCCGTGCTGCTGATCGCCATCCTGGTCGCGATCGCCGTCAGCCGCGCCATCGCCCGCCCGGTCGGCGCCATGGCGCGCGAGGTACGGGCCGTCGGCTCGCTCGACTTCGCCGCGCTGCGCCCCCTGCCCGGCAGCATGTTCTCCGAGCTGAACGAGCAGGCGCGCGCCTAC
>JAEKLZ010000243.1 GCA_019508225.1 Inquilinus limosus
AGGGACGCCGCCACCCGGCGGACGCTCTCGGCATCGCGATCGGCCAGGACGACCGTGGCGCCTTCGCCGGAAAGCCGGCGCGCCGTGGCCTCCCCGATGCCCGATCCGGCGCCGGTCACGATCGCGACTTTGGCCTCGAAGCGCTGCATGGTCGGCTCCTATGCGCGGCAGACAGGTCAGAAGAAGACCGGGCGCCCGGTATCCGGGGCGATCTCGCCGGGCATCGCATCGATGATCAACCGGCCCTCGCGCTCCGCGCCGTCCCGGAGGCCGGTGACGAGGATCTCCACCCCGCCATGCCCGTCCAGCAGCGTCGGGTCCCAATGCATCCAGGCCCTGTCGACCTCCTGCACTCCCTGGGGAAAGGCGACCGCAAGCAGCGCCTCCCGATGCCGTGCCAGGGCGCTGACCAGATCCTCGCCCTGGATGTCCAGGGGCACGGGCGAGCCGTGGGAATTGAACACGCGCCAGGTTTGCATCGCAGTGCTCCTCACCGTTGCTGCGCCTTGCTGATGGCAACGACGCCATGCCGAGCTCGGTTCCGGGACTCACGGCATCGGTCGGCCGCCGGTGACGGAGGCCGTTCGGCTTCATCGAGCACGGGAACTGTGGACAGGAACGGCCCGATTTGTGCTCCGCGCAGCGCCTCCAGCCCCCGTGTGATGCGGGCGTGGGCGGCTATGCTGGACTCGGATGGCGGAACCAACCCAACCGGTGGCGCATTTCTCAGGTGACGTATCGACGGGAGCCAGCCCCATGGGTGATCGGCGAACCGTGGAGATAGAGAGCCGCTGAGGGGCCTCGCGTCCGTCTCTGCGTCCCGGCTCTTTCCTGAATGATGGGCATGCCAATGGCTGTTGCAGAAATGCAGGACCTTGACGATCACGCGCCGCATCAGCTGCCCAAGGCAGCCACCGGGATCGGCGGCCTCGACGACCTGACGCTGGGCGGCCTGCCGGTCGGCCGGCCGACGCTGCTGTGCGGCGCCGCGGGCTGTGGCAAGACGCTGTTCGGCATGACGTTCCTGGTCAACGGCGCGACCCGGTTCGGCGAGCCGGGCGTGTTCATGAGCTTCGAGGAGCGCGCGGAGGATCTCGCCGCGAACGTCGCCTCGCTCGGCTATGACGTCGAACACCTGGTCGCGTCCCGCAAGCTCGTGATCGACCATGTGCGGATCGAGCGATCGGAGATCGAAGAGAGCGGCGAATACGATCTTGAAGGCCTGTTCGTGCGGCTGGGCCATGCGATCGACACCATCGGCGCCCGGCGTGTGGTCCTCGACACCATCGAGGCCCTGTTCTCCGGCCTCGCCGACACGGCGATCCTGCGGGCGGAGCTGCGGCGCCTGTTCGCCTGGCTGAAGGACCGGGGCGTCACCGCGATCATCACGGCGGAGCGTGGCGAGGGCCAGCTCACCCGGTATGGTATCGAGGAATACGTCTCGGATTGCGTCATCCTGCTCGACAACCGGGTGGAGGAGCAGGTGACCACCCGCCGGCTGCGCGTCGTCAAGTATCGCGGCTCCGCCCACGGCACGAACGAATACCCGTTCCTGATCGACGACCAGGGCATCAGCGTCCTGCCGATCACCTCGGCCGGGCTGGCGCACAAGATCTCCCGCGATCCGGTGCCGACCGGGGTGCCCGGCCTCGATGCCATGCTCGGCCTCGGCGGTTATTATCGCGGGTCCAGCATCCTGATCTCGGGCCTCGCCGGGACCGGCAAGTCGACCTTCGGCGCGTCCTTCGTCGACGCCGCCTGCAGCCGCGGCGAACGCTGCCTGTATTTCGCCTTCGAGGAATCGCCGGACCAGGTCGTGCGCAACATGCGGTCGGTCGGAATCGACCTCGGCCGTCACATCGAGGCCGGGCTGCTGCGCTTCGAGGCGGCACGGCCGAGCCTCTACGGCTTCGAGATGCACCTGGCCCGCATGAACCGCGACATCGAGCAGTTCGCGCCGACCGCGCTGGTGGTCGATCCGATCTCGGCCTTCCGCGGCCCGTCCACCGAGATCCACGCCACGCTGGTCCGGCTGGCCGACATCTGCAAGACCAAGGGCATCACGACCCTGTTCACCAGCCTGTCCACTGTCGGCGACCAGATGAACGACAGTGAGCGCAGCGTGTCGTCCCTGATGGACACCTGGATCTCACTGAAGGACCTGGAGGCCAATGGCGAGCGGAACCGGGTGCTGTACCTGTTGAAGGCCCGCGGCATGAACCACTCCAAGCAGCTGCGGGAATACCGGTTGACCGATCGGGGCATCGAGCTCGTCGACGCCTATATCGGGCCCGACGGCGTGCTGACCGGCGCCGCGCGGCTGGCCCAGGAGGCGCGGGAGCGCGATGCCCAGATCCAGCGGCGCCAGGTTACCGAACGACGCCGCCGCGAAGTGGCGCGCAAACGGACCGCGACCGAACGGCAGATCGCCGAGCTGCGGTCCGCGATCGAAGCGGACGAAGCCGAGATCCAGATGCTGATCGAACAGGAGGCGGCCCAGGAGACGATGCTGGGCGCGGATCGCGAGGCCATGGCCACCAGCCGGGGAGTCCGCCGATGACCGGGAAATCTTCGACCGAAACGCAGGTGCCCGCCGAGGCAGCATCCGACAGCGGCTACTACAATCTTCGTCTCTATGTGGCCGGCCAGACCTCCAAATCCCTGGCCGCCGTCGCCAATCTGAAGCGGATCTGCGAGGAGCACCTGGCCGGCCGCTATACGATCGAGGTGATCGACCTGCTGGTCACGCCGCAACTGGCCGCCGGCGACCAGATCGTGGCGCTGCCGACCCTGGTCCGGCGTCTGCCGCCGCCGCTCAAGCGGATCATCGGCAACCTGTCGGATACGGAACGCGTGCTTGTCGGCCTCGACATCCGCGCCGGGGAATCGGTGACGCCATGACCGCCGCAGCATCAGACCCAAGCCAATACAAGCTCCGGCTGTTCGTCACCGGTTCGACACCCCGCTCGACCCGGGCGATCGAGAACATGCGCCGGATCTGCGAGGAGAACCTCAAGGGCCAGTACGATCTGGAGGTGATCGACGTGTACGAGAATCCAGAGGCGACGCGCGAGCTGCAGGTGGTCGCCACCCCGACCCTGGTGAAGATTTTGCCGGAGCCGCTGCGGCGGATCATCGGCGATCTCTCGGACAAGGAGCGGGTGCTGGCCGGCCTGAACCTGATGCCGCTCGATCGGACCGATGACCGCTGAACGCGCGTCGCCTGCCGCGGCCTCGCCGGAACCGGACCGGTCCGAGATCAGAGGGCCTGACATCGCCGAACTGGAGGCCCGGCTGCGCGAGGCCGAGGAGACGCTGGACGCGATCCGCAACGGCGATGTCGACGCGGTCGTGGTCGGCGGCCCGTCCGGCCAGCAGGTCTACACGCTGGAGAACGCCGACCGGCCCTACCGGGTGCTGATCGAGCAGATGCAGGAAGGGGCGGTCACGCTGAGCGAGGACGGTACGGTCCTCTACTGCAACCAGCGCTTCGCCACGATCGTCGGCGCGCCGCGGGAGAAGGTGATCGGCGATGTCGTCCACCGCTTCTTCGGCCGCACCGAGACGGAAGCGTTCCGCCGCCTGCTGGCCCCGGGCACCGGCGCCGGCATCTCGGCCGAGTTCACCCTGCACGCCGTCCATGGCGCCGAGGTGCCGGTGAACATCTCGCTGATCGACCTGAAGGTCGATGACGGGATGCCGCGCGTGATCTGCGGCGTGGTGACGGATCTGACGCACAACCGCCGGCGCAGCCACGAGCTCGCGGCCACCAACCAGAAGCTGGCCCGCGAGGTCGAGGTCCGCCGCCGCGCCGAGGACAGCCTGCAGCTGACGCTCGATGCCGCCGGCATGGGCAGCTGGGACCTCGACCTCGCGGCCGATGCCATGCGCCGCTCGCCGCGCCACGACCAGATCTTCGGCCACGGCACGCCGCTGCCGGCCTGGGGGCTGGAGACGACGCTGGACCATTTCGTGGCGGACGACCGCGACGCGGTGGCCGACGCCTTCGCCCAGGCCAAGGCGATGGGCACGATCGAGTTCGAGCGGCGGATCCGGCGGGCCGGCGACGATGCCGTCCGCTGGCTGCACGTCAAGGGCCGGACCTATTACGACGCCGGCACGCCGATCCGCATCGCCGGCGTCGTCGCCGACATCACCGACCGCCGCGCGGTGGAGGAGCAGCTGCGCCAAGCCCAGAAGATGGAGGCGGTCGGGCAACTCACCGGCGGCATCGCCCACGACTTCAACAACCTGCTGATGATCGTCGGCGGCAGCCTGGACCTGCTGGGCCGGCGGCTGCCGGATGACGACCGGACCGGCCGGCTGATCGACGCCGCACGCCAGGGCGTCGCCCGCGGCGCCAAGTTGAACCAGCAGCTGCTGGCCTTCTCGCGCCGCCAGAACTTGCGGATGGAAGTGGTCAGCGTCGACGATCTGATCCCGGCCTTCGAGCACCTGCTCGACCGCGCGGTCGGCGAGATGGTCACCGTCAGGATCCAGCGCGGGGCCGGGCTGTGGCTGTGCCCCACCGACCCGCACCAGCTGGAAACCGCCATCCTCAACCTCGCCATCAACGCGCGCGACGCAATGCCGAACGGCGGCACGCTGACGCTGGCGACCGGCAACCGGGTGGTCGACCACCAGACCGCGGCGAGCTGGGGCGCCGCCGGCGGCGATTATGTCGTCGTGTCCGTGTCCGACACCGGCACCGGCATGCCGCCGGAGATCCTGGCCCGGGTGTTCGAGCCGTTCTTCACCACCAAGGCGGTGGGCGAAGGCACCGGGCTCGGCCTCAGCCAGGTCTACGGCTTCGCCAAGCAGTCCAACGGCTTCGTCACCATCGACAGCGAGCCCGGGCGCGGCACCACGGTCGTCATCCACCTGCCGCGGTCCGACCTGCCGAAGGCGGTGGCTGCCGCCGGGCCTGTCGCAGCGGAGGGCGCGCAGGGCCGCGGCACCATCCTGGTGGTCGAGGACGACCCCGGCGTGCGCGCCGTCACCGGCAGCATGCTGCGCGACCTCGGCTATGATGTGCGCGAGGCCGACACGGCGCTGGCCGCGCTCGACTCGCTCGGCCGCGGCGGGCCGGTCGACCTCGTCTTCTCCGACGTGATCATGCCTGGCGGCATGAATGGGGTGGAGCTGGCGCGGGAGCTGGCGCGGCGCCGGCCGGGGCTGCCGGTGCTGCTGACCTCGGGCTACACCGCCCAGCGCTTCCCCACCGCCATGGCCGAGGATCTGCAGGTGCTGCGCAAGCCCTACACCCTGCATGACCTGTCGCAGGCAATCACCGAGGCCCTGCACCGCGCAAGGTGATGCAGAAGATCTGTTCCGCTTGCGGCCTCAGGGCCGCCAGATCGTCCCCGGCCGGTAAAAATCGCCCGGGGTCACTCCCGTAGCTGGATCGACCTGCATTTGCTAGACTGGTGATCAACGCTCGCGACGGAACGCCGAGCCCGGTTTTTTTATGCTTTATGTTTCGAAGTTCGACCGCTGCCATTGTGGAGCACTCTTGCCGTCTGCCTTCGAAAATCCCCACGACCCCCACCGCCAGGCTCCGCCGGGCAGTTCAAGGACAGACATGCAAGACGCTCCCGGTCCGATGCCCGCGACGGCACAGCCGCGCCTGCCGCTCGACGCCGACGCGGCGCTGCGGGCCGAGGTGGCCCGCTTCCGGACGCCGAGCTTGCCGCGGGCGGTCTGGCAGCTGGCCTCGACATTCGCCGGGTTTGTCGCGGTCTGCGCGGCGATGTATGCCAGCGTCGAGATGTCCTACGCGCTGACGCTCGGCCTCGCCGTGATCGCGGCCGGCCTGACCGTCCGTCTCTTCATCATCCAGCATGATTGCGGGCATTCGTCGTTCTTCGCCTCCCGCCGCGCCAACGTCGCGCTGGGCCGCCTGTGCGGCCTGATCACCTTCACGCCCTTCGCCAATTGGCGCCGGCAGCATGCCGGGCATCACGCCGTCTGGAACAATCTCGACCGGCGCGACAGCGGGGCGGACATCTACTCGACCTGCCTGACCGTCTCGGAATACCAGGCTCTCGCGCCGCGCCGCCGGGTCCTGTACCGGTTGAGCCGCCATCCGGTGATCACCGGGCTGCTGCTGCCGCCGCTGGTGTTCCTGCTGCTCTACCGGATTCCGTTCGACACGCCGAAGGACTGGCGCCGGGAACGGCTGTCGGTCCATGCCACCAACGCCGGCATCGCCGCTCTTTTCATCGGCCTCGGGCTTGTCCTGGGGTTCGATCGCGTGCTGTTGGTCCAGCTGCCGATCATGGTGATCGCGTCGATCATCGGGGTCTGGCTGTTCGCGGTGCAGCATCGCTTCGAGGAGACGCTGTGGCAGCGGGATGCGGACTGGCGGTTCGGCGCAGCGTCGCTGCAGGGCTCATCCTATCTGCGGCTGCCGCGGATCCTGCAATGGTTCACCGGCAATATCGGCTTCCACCACATCCACCACCTCAATCCACGCATCCCCAACTACCGCCTGCCGGCCTGCCATGCCGCGATCCAGCAGCTGCACGCCGTGCCGAGCCTGGGCCTGGGGGACGCCCTGCGCGCGCCGTTCTTCGCGCTGTGGGACGAGACCCGGCAGCAGATGGTCGGATTCCCGGCCGCGGCCGTTGGCCGGGCCTGATCACCAGGCCACGATAAAGGCGGCGAACAGGATTCCGGCGACGATCGCGACGATCCAGGCCGGCGCGCGGGGATTGGTCGCCGCCCAGTAGCGCCAACCGTCCAGCAGCCGGTCGAGCGGGCGCGGCGCCTGCGGCCCCGGCGCTTCCCCCGTTTGGGCCTCGGCGCGCGCCGACGCCGCCGCACCGGCTGCCGCAGGTGGCCTGGGCGGAGGGGCCGGCGGCGCCGCGCCATCCCGCAGCAGGGCCGCGGCAAGCTCGTCGGGATCCACGGTGACGACCTGGACCAGCTCACCGCTGCCGGGCCGGCCGGGCAGGCGGATCATCGTCGCGATCCGGCGGTAGACCGGAGGCGACGAACCGTCGAGCAACTCCTCGTCCGTCTCCACCGTGTAGGTTCCGGGCGGCTGCGGCCCGTCGATGCCGCTCAGGATGAACGGCCGGACGAAGGTCACGGTCCTGCTGCTGGTCCGCATGGTCATGCGCGGCTCCTTCGCCCGGGGTCGGTCGCTAGGCCAGGGCCCGGGCTGCGGCGTAGATGACGATCAGCACCACCAAGCCGATCGGGATCACGACCGGCGGGACGAGCCAGCTCCTCATGGCGACACCGTCGCCAGTTCGGGCGCCTCCGCCCGGGTTTTCTCCGCTTCCTCGATCTTCGGCTTCCAGCGCGACGCCCGGCGATGCGCCTGCGCGATCTGCGTCGCGGTCAGATGCGCGGCGGCCCGCTTGTAGCCCGACCGGGCGGTCTGGCCTCGGGCGCCGGCCTCCCCCGCCGCTGCCAGGAGAAACCAGGCCGCGGCCTTGACCGCATCCTTCGAGGCGCCCGGCCCGTCGACATAGATTTCGGCCAGCCGGGTCTGCGCCCGCGGCAGGCCCTGGTTCGCCGAGCGCAGCAGCCACCGGATGGCGTCGGTGCGCCTGTCCTCGACGTCGTAGCCGATCTCACCGCTGCGATTGCCGTAGACGATGCCCAGATTGAACTGCGCCACGGCATCGCCGAGTTCGGCGTCGCGCTGCAGCCGCCTCATGCTGTCGGTCTTCAATGGTGGTCTCCTTGTGCCGGGGAGTCGGGACCGCGCGGCCACCCGTCGCGGACGGGGCCCGGATGAGCGGAGCGCCAGATAAGTCCAGCCCCGGTCGAGATTTCCCGCGTTATGGTCATTGATATGGTGTCGGCCAACAGGTATTGCGATAAAAAAATCTCAGCCGGATCTGGAGATATATTTTTAAAATTTGCGCATATCGATGTGCTTGTGAAATATAATGTGCATCCATATCTGAATTCTACGATGCATTTTTTACAAGATCGTGGTCGTATTTTCTATGGATCGCCGCGAATATGGTCCATGATTGCCGGATCAATCCCGGATATAGAGCTTCGGCTTGTGCCCATCGGGCGCGGCGGGGATCCGGCTTCTCGACATTCTGATTGCGACATCGGCCGCCTGCGACTGTTGCGGGCCGGCCGGGTCGATGCGTGCGAAACCGAATGCTTGCGAAACGAGGAATTCATGACAACCGGAACCGTCAAGTGGTTCGACGCCCAGCGGGGCTTCGGCTTCATCACGCCGGATGACGGGGGCAAGGATGCCTTCGTCCACATCACCGCCGTCGAGCGCGCCGGCCTTGGCAACCTGACTCCGGGCCAGAAGCTGGGCTTCGACCTGGTCACCGATCAGAGGAGCGGGAAGCCCTCGGCGGACAATCTCAAGGCCGCGGACTGACCGCAGCGGCACGACCGCCGGTGCATTCCCTCATCCCAGACCGCGCGCCGTCCTCATCGGGCGCACAGGAGATCTCATGGCCAAAGGGCAGAAACGCAACAATCGGGAAGTTCGGAAACCCAAGCAGGCGGCGAAGCCGGTGGTTCATGGCGCGACCAGCCTGCTGAGCCGGGTGGCGGCGCCCCCGGGTGCCGGGCAGGGCAAGAAGAAGGGCTGAGGCCTGGCGCATCGATCGACCCTTTCCGGGCCCCTGCCGTCGCCGCGCCACGACGGGCAGGCGGCCGTTCCGATGGAGGCGCTGCCGTGACCCAGCCGATCCGCGTGGCCTTCATCGGCAATTCGCTTCCGCGCCGCTGCGGGATCGCGACCTTCACGGCCGATCTGCAGCAGGCAGTGGCGGCGTCGGAGGCGGTGGCCGACACCTGCATCGCGGCGATGACCGACCATGGCCAGGTCTATGACTACCCGGCCGCCGTCCGCATCGAGATCGCCGATGACCGGATCGACGACTATGTCAGGGCGGCCGGACTCCTCAACGCCGGCCGGTTCGACGTCGTGTCGCTGCAGCACGAGTTCGGCATCTTCGGCGGCGAGGCCGGCGGCCATGTCATGGCGCTGCTGTCGCGCCTGACCGTGCCGGTCGTCACCACGCTCCACACCGTCCTGGCCGAGCCGACGGCGGTGCAACGGGACGTGCTGAACCAGATCGTCGGCGCATCGGCGCGGATCGTGGTCATGGCGGCCAAGGGCCGCGACCTGCTGCGGACGGTCTATGGCGTCCCGGCGGACAAGATCGATGTCATCCCGCATGGCATTCCCGATGTCGCCTTCACCGAGCCCACCGCGGCAAAGGCCGAGCTGGGCTTCGCCGGACGGCCGGTGATCCTGACTTTCGGCCTGCTGTCCCCGAACAAGGGCATCGAGGTCATGATCGATGCCATGCCGACGATCCTGCAGGGCCGGCCCGACGCGGTGTATGTCGTGCTGGGCGCGACGCATCCCAATCTCGTTCGCGACCAGGGCGAGGCCTACCGCGAAAGCCTGGCGGCGCGGGCGCGGGATCGCGGGGTCGACGGGCATGTCGTGCTGTTGGACCAGTTCGTCGATCTGGCCACGCTGCTCGAGTTCATCTCGATGAGCGACGTCTACGTCACGCCCTATCTCGACGAGGCGCAGATGACGTCGGGGACCCTGGCCTACAGCTTCGGCCTCGGCAAGGCTGTGGTCTCGACGCCGTATTGGCATGCCCGTGAGCTGCTGGCCGACGGGCGCGGCATCCTGGTCCCGTTCGGCGACGCCGCGGCCACCGGCGCCGCGGTTGCAGGGCTATTGACCGACGATATCCGGCGCGAGGCGATGCGCCGCCGCGCCTATGCGAGCAGCCGGTCGATGACCTGGGCGCGCACGGCGGAACAGTATCGGGAGGTCTTCGAGCGGGCGCGGCGCGGCCATCGGTTCCGGGTGGTCGAGCGCCGCGAGCTGCGCGAGACGGCGGGCCTCGGCTTCGCGCCGCCGACGACACAGCTCGGCCATTTCCTGTCGATGTGCGACGACACCGGGCTGTTCCAGCATGCGGTGCATTCGGTGCCCGACCGGTCCCACGGCTACTGCGTCGACGACAACGCCCGCGCGCTGCTGGTGGCCTGTGCCCTCAATCACGCCCCCGAGGCGCGCCTGCCCGAGATCCTGACGGCCCGGCTCGCGGCCTTCGTCCAGCATGCCTGGAACCCCGGCACGCGGCGGTTCCGAAACTTCATGGGCTTCGACCGGCGCTGGCTCGAGGAGAGCGGTTCGGAGGACAGCCACGGCCGGACGCTCTGGGCTCTGGGCGAATGCGCCCGCAGCGACGCCAGCGTCTCACGGCGGCGCTGGGCCGCCGCGCTGTTCGCCGAGGCGCTGCCGGCGGCCGAGGCCTTCGGCTCACCCCGCGCCTGGGCCTTCACCCTGCTCGGGCTCGACGCCTATTGCGCCGTGACGGCCGAGGATATCTTCGCCGAACGCGTCCGGCACGGCTTGGCCGCAAGGCTGATGGCAATCCTCACCGCCGTCGAGACCCGGAACTGGACCTGGTTCGAGGACGGGCTGGCCTACGACAACGCAAGGCTGCCGCAGGCCCTGATCGTCACCGGAATGGCGGTCCGCTCGGCGGAGTTCGTCGATGCCGGCCTGCGGACCCTGCACTGGCTGATGGCGCTGCAGACGACGCCGGCTGGCATGTTCCGGCCGGTCGGGTCGGGCAGCTTCGGCGACAAGCGGATGACGCCGCAGCCCTTCGATCAGCAGCCCCTGGAGGTCACGGCGACGGTCTCCGCCTGCCTGGCGGCGTGGCGCGTGGAGGGAGATCCGGAATGGCGGGCCGATGCGGTGCGCGCCTTCGCCTGGTTCTTCGGCGACAACGACCTGTCGCTGCCCCTGGTCGACCCGGAGACCGGCGGCTGCCGCGACGGCCTGCATCCCGATCGGGTGAACGAGAATCAGGGCGGCGAATCGGTCGTTTCCTATCTCCTCAGCCAACTGGAGATGCGCCAGATCGCGCATGTCGTGGACGGCCGGGCGAAATTCGTGCCGCGCCTGGCCGAGACGTGAGCGCGCGTGACCTTCCCTTGACCTGCCCGAGGACGCCTTGTCGCAAATCACCTTCCTGAACCGGCAGGCGCTGTATCTGCGCCCGGATCCCGCCCGGGTGGTCGTCCGCCCGTTCAAGCCGGCGACCGAGCCACGGACCCTCAATCCCACCGACAAGTCCCGCGCCAACCACATCGTCGACCGGGTGCTGGCGCTGGACCCCGAGGCGGCCGCAGGCCAGCTGGCCGAAGTGCTGACGAACTTCGAAGGCCGCCACCGCCGCCTGCTGAAGCGGTTCGAGGCCCGGGCGGACGACATGGCGGACGCCTTCGCGACCGATATCCGATTCACCGAGACGCAGCGCCGGCTGATCGGCGCCTATTTCCTGCTGGAATACGCCTTCGAGGCGGCGGCGCTGTTCAACCCCAGCATCGTGCCCCATCCGGACCAGTCCGGCGCGCCGGCGGGCGGCCGCCGCTTCATCCTCAGCCTTCGCGCCGTCGGGGAAGGGCATATCTCGTCACTGACGTTCCGGTCGGGCACGATCGCGGCCGACGGCAGCCTGGCCATCGACCCATCGGCCCGGCTCGCCTCCGTTCCCGGAGTGGAGCGGCGGACGCCGGGCCCGCATGGCGACGAGGTCGAGCTGGTCTTCGCGCCGGATGAGGACATCAGCGAGCGGGTGATCTTTCCCGTCACGGAGTCCCAGGCGCATGGCATCGAGGATGCCCGTTTCGTCGAATTCGACGAGGGCGACCGGAAGATCTTCCGCGCCACCTACACCGCCTATAGCGGCCAGGCGATCCGGTCTGAGATGCTCGAGACCACCGATTTCGTCTCGTTCCGGATGGTCCCGCTGCAAGGCGACGCCGCCGGCAACAAGGGCATGGCCCTGTTCCCCCGCCGGATCGATGGCCGCTACGCCATGATCGGCCGGCAGGACAACGAGAGCCTGTATCTGATCCGGTCCGACGACCTGCATGTCTGGAATGGCGGCGAGCTCATTCTCAAGCCCCGGTTCCCGTGGGAATTCGTGCAGATCGGCAATTGCGGATCGCCGATCGAGCTCGACGAAGGCTGGCTTCTGCTGACCCATGGCGTGGGACCGGTCCGGCGGTATTCGATCGGGGCGGTTCTGCTCGACAAGGACGATCCTTCCAGGATCCTCGCCCGGTCGCGCGAGCCGCTGGTCCGGCCCGAACCGTCGGAGCGCGAAGGCTATGTGCCGAACGTCGTCTACACCTGCGGGGCGATGCGGCACGGTGGCCAGATCATCCTGCCCTATGCGGTCTCCGACACCTTCTCGACCCTCGCGACGATCGAGATCGCAGCGCTGCTGCGGGCGATGGAGGGCTGACCGCCGCCCCAACCGCGATAGCCGCGCCCGACAGACACGGAGACGCATGATGCAGATGGAAATCCGGCCGACGATATCGGTCTGGGACGAGGATCGGTGGCACCGCATCGACACCGGCGCCAAGCTGCTCGACCTGCTGCGGGTCCTGGCCGGCGAGCTGCCGGAGCCCGGTTTCGTCATGCCCAATGACGGCGCCGGAATCGACCCGTCGACGATCGCGCATCGCCGGTTCCAGGAGCTGGTGGTGCTTGTCGAGCGCGAGCGCGACGCCGGAGCGGAGCAGCTCAGCCGGGCCGCGGCAATCTCCGCCGGGGATCTGATCGGCGCCTACCGCCGGGTGTTCATCGGCATCCTGCCCTGACGCCGCTGCGATGCCGTCGCCCGTGACCGGCGCTGCCGCCGGTCACGGGCTGGCGGATCAGTAGCCCATGCCGCCGGCATCCGGCGCCGCCGGGCCGGCCGTCTCCGGCAGCGCGGCCACCATCGCTTCGGTGGTGATCAGCAGGCCGGCGATCGAGGCGGCGTTCTGCAGCGCCACCCGCACCACCTTGGCCGGGTCGAGGATGCCCGCCTTGATCATGGCGGTGTACTCGCCCTTCTGGGCGTCGTAGCCCCAGTTGTGGTCCTTGCTGTCGAGCAGCTTGCCGACCACCACCGACCCGTCGCTGCCGGAGTTCTCGACGATCTGCCGCACCGGCGCCTGCAGGGCCCGGCGGATGATGTCGATGCCGACCTTCTGGTCGGTGTTCTCGGGCTTCAGCTGGTCGATGACTCGGCTGGCATAGAGCAGGGTGACGCCGCCGCCGGCGACGATGCCCTCTGCGACCGCGGCGCGGGTGGCGTGCATCGCGTCGTCGACGCGGTCCTTGCGCTCCTTGACCTCGATCTCGCTGCCGCCGCCGACGCGGATGATGGCGACGCCGCCGGCCAGCTTCGCCAGGCGCTCCTGCAGCTTCTCGCGGTCATAGTCCGAGGTGGTCTCCTCGATCTGCGCCCGGATCTGGTTGGTGCGGCCCTCGATGTCCTTCTTGGCGCCGGCGCCGTCGACGACCGTCGTGTCCTCCTTGGAGATGACGACCTTCTTGGCCCGGCCGAGCATGTCGAGGGTGACATTCTCGAGCTTGATGCCGAGATCCTCGGAGATCACCTGGCCGCCGGTCAGGATGGCGAGGTCCTCGAGCATCGCCTTGCGGCGATCGCCGAAGCCCGGAGCCTTGACCGCCGCGACCTTCAGGCCGCCGCGCAGCTTGTTGACCACCAGGGTGGCCAACGCCTCGCCATCGACATCCTCGGCGACGATCAGCAGCGGCTGGCCGGCCTGGACCACGGCCTCGAGCAGCGGCAGGAAGGACTGCAGGTTCGGCAGCTTCTTCTCGTGCAGCAGGATGTAGGGGTTCTCCAGCTCCGCGATCATCTTCTCGGCGTTGGTGACGAAATAGGGCGAGATGTAGCCGCGGTCGAACTGCATGCCTTCGACGATGTCGAGCTCGGTCTCGAAGCTCTTGGCCTCCTCGACCGTGATCACGCCCTCGTTGCCGACGGTCTTCATCGCCTTGGCGATCATGGCGCCGATCTCGCGCTCGCCATTGGCCGAGATGGTGCCGACCTGGGCGATCTCGTCATTGGTCGAGATTTTCTGAGCGCGCTTGCCGATCTCCGCGACCACGGCGGCGACCGCCAGGTCGATGCCGCGCTTGACGTCCATCGGGTTCAGCCCGGCGGCGATCACCTTGGCGCCCTCCTTGACGATGGCGTGGGCCAGGACGATCGCGGTGGTGGTGCCGTCGCCGGCCAGGTCGGCGGTCTTGGTCGCGACCTCGCGCACCATCTGCGCGCCCATGTTCTCGAACTTGTCGGACAGCTCGATCTCCTTGGCCACCGTCACCCCGTCCTTGGTGATGCGCGGCG
>JAEKLZ010000017.1 GCA_019508225.1 Inquilinus limosus
CCATGGGCTTCTGCCTGTTCAACAGCGTCGCCATCGCCGCCATGCATGCCCGGATGGCGCATGGGCTGGGGCGGATCGCTGTGGTCGATTTCGACGTCCATCACGGCAACGGCACCCAGGACATCTTCTGGTCCGAGCCCGACCTGTTCTACGCCTCGACCCACCAGTCGCCGCTGTATCCCGGCACCGGGTCGGAGGACGAGACCGGGGTGGCCGGCAACATCCTCAACGCGCCGCTGCCGCCGATGTCGGGCGGGGTCGAGTTCCGCCGGGCGATGGAGCGCATCGTGCTGCCCGCAGTCGACAGCTTCGCGCCGGAGCTGCTGCTGATCTCCGCCGGCTTCGACGCCCATGCCCGCGACCCGTTGGCCAATCTCGAGCTCAACGAGGGCGATTTCGCCTGGGCGACGCTGGAGCTGATGCGCCTGGCCGACCGGCATTGCGGTGGCCGCGTCGTCTCCACCCTGGAAGGCGGCTACGATCTGCGCGCCCTCGCCCTCTCCACCGCCGCCCATGTGCACACGCTGATGACCGGCTGAAGCCGGCCTATCGCGCCGGCCCGTCCGGCCACAGCCCGGCCAGCATCTCCGGCAGGATGGCGTCCGCCTCCCGCGCCTCCCCGAGCGCGTCGAACTTGCCGTCCAGCGCCAGATGGGCGAAGCCGTGCACCACCGACCAGGCGGCCAGCACGGTGGCGAGGGCCGCGCGGTCGAGCGGCCCGCCGGCGGCGATGCCGCGATAGGCGCGGACCGCGTCCTCGAGCTCGGCGAAGGCGACCTGGCCGGCGGCGCGCAAGCGCCCGTCCTCCCAGCTCAGCCGGTCCTTGCGGAACATCAGCAGGAACCGGGCCGGATGGGCCCGGGCGAAGCGGACATAGCCGATGCCCTGTCCGCGCAGCCGGGCGGCGGGGTCGGTGCCGCCCTCCGCCGCGCCCTCGCGCAGGAAGCGGGCCAGGGTCTCGAACCCCAGCAGCGCCACCTCGGTCAGCAGCCCCGCGGCGCTGCCGAAATGATGCGCCGGCGCCGCCGCCGACACCCCGGCCCGGCGCGCCGCCTCGCGCAGGGTGAAGCCCTCGACCCCGCGCTCGGTCAGGATCGCCTCGGCCGCCGCGATCAGCGCCCGCTGCAGATCGCCATGGTGGTACCGCTCCCGCGGCTCGGTCGTCTCGTCCGGCATCGATTTCTCAAACTTTACAGTGTTCAGATTCGCTGATATCGTCATCTTAACACTGTTTAGACAGAGAGGAAGCCATGCTCGACCTGCTGTTCCGCGGCGGCAACATGCTCGCGATCCTCGGCTGGGTGGCGTTGGCCGCGGCGCCCCTGCTGCCGCGCCACAAGGACCGGCTGCGGACCGCCGCCGGCCTGGCGGTGCCGCTGCTCTTCGCCGCCGCCTATGTCGGGCTGGTCGGCACCAGCTGGGGCTCGGCACAGGGCGACTATGAGTCGATCGCGGCGGTGCGGGCCCTGTTCGACTCGCCCGGCATGCTGGTCGCGGGCTGGCTGCACTACCTGGCTTTCGACCTGTTCGTCGGCACCTGGATCGCCCGCGAGGGGGAACGGGCCGGGCTGCCGCATCTGCTGCTGATCCCCTGCTTCGTCCTGACCTTCCTGTTCGGCCCGGCCGGCCTGCTGGCCTTTGCCTTGCTGCGGGCCGGCTTCGGCCGCCGCGCGCCGGGCCTCGTCGCGGAGGCATGACCATGTCCTCTCTGGCCTTCGATCCGCTGCCGCACCACCCGGTCCGTGGGCCGTCGGCCCTGCTCCGGGCAATCCGGCGCCGCGACCCCATCCTGGCCGGCTTCGGCCTGGCCTTGCTGGCGCTCGCCCTGGTCCTGGGCATCGCCTGGGCATTCGATGCCCGCCAGCTGCACGGCGAGGACGTCTGGGCCAAGCCGGTCAAGTTCCTGCTCTCGGTCGGGCTGTTCGCCCTGACCAGCGCCTGGTTCATCGGCGATCTGCCCGAGGTGCGGCGCCGCGCCGCCCCGATCCGTGCCGCGCGCTGGACCATCATCGGCGCCGGCACGTTCGAGCTGGCCTACATCACCTGGCAGGGCGCGCTCGGCCAGCCCTCGCATTTCAACGAGTCGACGCCATTCCACGCGGTCATGTTCGCGCTGATGGGGATCGGTGCCGTGGCCCTGACCGCGACCACCCTGCCGCTGGCGCGCGAGATCGCCCGGCACGGCACCAAGCTGTCCCCGGCGCTGCGCCTGGCCATCGTGCTGGGGCTGGTGCTGACCTTCGTCCTCGGCACCGGGGCCGGCGTGGCCATCGCCGCCCATGGCGGCCATGCCGTCGGCGGCATTCCCGACCATCCCGGGCTGCCGCTGCTCGGCTGGTCGACCACCGGAGGCGACCTGCGGGTGGCGCATTTCCTCGGCATCCATGCCCAGCAGCTGCTGCCGCTGGCCGGCGCCGGCCTGGCCGCGGCCCTGCCGATGCGGGCGCGGGCGGCGGTCTGGCTGGTGTCGGCCCTCTACGTCCTGCTCACCCTCGCCGCCTTCGCCCAGGCCATGGCGGGCCGCCCGCTGATCGGACTGTGACTGGATCTACCGCGCGGGCGCCGTGACCCACAATGCCCGCGCCTCTTCCTCGCCCGTCGCGATCGCGGCATGGCCGATGCGGGCGTCGAAATAGACGGCGTCGCCCGGGCCGAGCTCGATCGGGCCATGGGTCTCGCTGAACAGCGTCACCCGGCCGGTAAGCACATAGAGGAAATCATCGCTGTCGTGCCGCTCCCAATCCTCGAAATCGTCGCGGGACCGGGCCCGGAGGGTGACCTCGGACGCCAGGAAGGGCGCGTTGCGCAGCGCGCCGCCGAACGGCCGCAGGCGGTAGTTCGGCATCTCGGTGCCCGCCGCCTCGCCCGCCCGAACCACGATGCGGCGGCCGCGCAGGGGCGAATCGGCCGGGCCGAACAGAGCGGCCAGTTCGATCTCGAAACCACGCGCCAGCTTCTGCATCGCCTGGAAGGTCGGCGACATCTCCCCTCGCTCGATCTTCGACAGCGCCGAGCGCGACAGGCCGGTGCGGCCGGCCGCCTCCTCCAGCGTCCAGCCGCGGTCGGCCCGCAGCCGACGCACGGTCTCCGCCAGGTCGATCGGCGGCGGCCGCTCCAGATCCTTCAGGGGCATGGTCGATCCCGTCATTGCCCAGGCCCCCGCTTGTCGGGCGGCGCTGTCGGCCGGTCAAGCGCATTTCCACTATGCTGGAATTTTCCACTATAGTAGACAGAACCCAGGCCGGCGCGACCGGCGGCTGGAGAGAGATGAGATCATGCAAGCGCTGGTGTTCGACCGGTTCGGCGGCCCCGAGGTGCTGGAGATCCGGACCCTGCCCGACCCGCCGGTGCCGCCGGGCCATGTGCAGCTGGCGCTGCGCGCCGCCGGGCTGAACTTCGCCGACCTGCACCGCCGCCGCGGCAACTACCGCCTGGCCAGCGCGGCGCCGCACATCGCCGGCTATGAGGGCGCGGGCGAGGTGGTGGCGCTGGGCGACGGGGTCGACGGTATTCGCCTCGGCGACCGCATCGGCTTCGCCGACGTGCCCTTCGCCAATGCCAGCCGCGTCACCGTGCCGGTCGACCGCGCCATTCCGCTGCCGGACGACATCGGCTACCGCGAGGCGGCGGCGATCCTGCTGCAGGGGCTGACGGCGCAGTATCTGGTGTCGGACAGCGCCCCGGTCCGCGCCGGGTCCCGGGTGCTGGTCCATGCCGCGGCGGGCGGGGTCGGGCAGCTGCTGGTGCAGATGGCGATGCGGCGTGGCGCCATGGTGATCGCCCTGGCCTCGACGCCGGAGAAGGCGGCGATCGCCGTGGCCCGGGGCGCGGATCACGGCCTGACCTATGACGGCGACTGGGTCGCGGCGGTGCAGCGGCTGAGCGATGGCGGCGTCGACATCGCCTATGATTCGGTCGGCACGACGCTGGCGCAGAGCCTGGACGCCACCCGGCCGCGCGGCACGGTGGTGGCCTACGGCACCGCCGGCGGCGACCCGCCGGCAATCGATCCGCGGCAGCTGATGGAGCAGTCGAAGGCGGTGGTCGGGGGCGACCTGTGGGACCATCTCGACAGCCGCGACAGCCGCCTGGCCCGCGCCACAGCGCTGTTCACCGCCCTGCGGGCCGGCGAGTTCACCCTGCCGGAGATCGAGGTCTTCCCGCTGTCGCGCGGCGCCGATGCGCATCGCCGGCTGGAGAGCCGCGCCGTCACCGGCAAGATCGTGCTGGTGCCGGACGGGGCGGATTAGTCAGCGTGCATTGCGCGTGGCCTCTCCCGCAGGCAAGGGCTTTTCAGAACACCGCCGTTTGGATCGGCCTATCCCTTCTATCCTCCCCCTCCCCTTGCGCTACGGCGTCTACACATCTGGTTCGCAGCCGTTTCGCCAGTTCCAAACGGAAAGTGCTGCGGCAAATCAGGCTCATTTTGGAGCCCACGCGACTGGCCCATAGGCAACATTCGAAGCCA
>JAEKLZ010000018.1 GCA_019508225.1 Inquilinus limosus
TGCCGGGTCAAGCCCGGCAATGACAGGAAGGGGTCAGTGCCTGCTCGGCCAAAAATCCTCGATGTAGTCCTCGACCACACGGTCGATGCTCTCGTCGATCGGCAGGCCCAGCGCCTTGGCGCGGTCCCAGGACGCGTCGGTGGCCCAGCCGTCGACGATCGCCTGGATCACCGGGTCCGGCTTCGTCGTGATCGGCCCGAGCTTGATCTGGTACTTCTCGGCCACCCGCTTCACCGACGCGACCATGTCCTCGACGGTGTAGGCGCGGCTGGGCAGGTTGACGGCGCGGTCGTCGCCCAGCGCCGAGGCCGGGGCTTCGTGCAGGCCGATGAAGCTGGCGACGCAGTTGCGGTAGCCTAGCATCGGCAGCTGTGCCCGGGTCACCGGCAGCACGCATTCGACGCCGTTCAGCGGCTCGCGGAACACGCCGGAGCAAAAGCTGGAGGCGGCGGAATTGGCCTTGCCCGGGCGGACGAAGATGGTCGGCAGCCGGGCCGAGCGGCCGTCGAAGAAGCCCTTGCGGCTGTAGTCGTTGATCAAGAGCTCGGTGATCGTCTTGGTGACGCCGTAGGTGGTCTGGCTGGTCTGCTTGGTCGCGTCGGTTACCGTCTTCGGCATCACCGCGCCGCCGAACACGGCGATCGAGCTGGCGGCGACCAGGCGCTGCGCCCCGCCCGCCCGCGCCCGCAGCGCCTCGAACACGTTCAGCCCGCCGTCGAGATTGACCCGCAGCGCCAGATCGAAATCCTTCTCGCCGCCACCCGACAGGATCGAGGCGAGGTGGAACACCGAGATGTCGTCGCGGTCGATCAGGCCGGAGACGGTGGCGCGGTCGGAGATGTCGCCGGTGACGATCGACACCCGGTCGTCCAGCCCGTCCGGCCGCTGGTCTGGCCGATCGGGCGGCGCCGCCATGTCGAACAGGGTGATCGCGTCGATCGGCTCCTGCTGGCCGGAGATGCCGGTCAGCGTGCCGCGCTTCAGCAGCGCCCGCGCCAGGTTCAGCCCGACGAAACCGAGACCACCGGTGATGACGACCTTCATCCTGCGTTTCCCCTGAACCCGCCGCCATAGACCGGCGGCTCTATTGTACGACTTAACCGGTTTAGATCGGCTCCGCCGCCACGGCAAGGAAAAGGGGCGCCCCGGCCGGGACGCCCCCTTGATGACACCGCCGCGGATCAGGCCTTGCCGGCCTCGACCACGGGGGCCGCGGCCTCCTCGCCCAGGGCCTGCTCGGCCGCGGCGATCTCGGCCTGGCGCCGGCGGATCGCCTCGCCGATCGGCGGTCCCTGGAAGCGCCGGTTCTCCAGCACGATCCAGAAGAAGCCCAGCACCACGACCATCGCCACGGTGATGATCAGCACCTTGTCGTTCGGCGGCTGGATGCCGATCCAGAACAGGATGACGGTGCCGATCACGGCCAGGGCGGCGATCGGCTTGAACGCCCCGCCCAGGCTGAACGGGCCGAAGCTGGTCCAGGTCTTGCCATGGGCCAGGATGCCGGCGCCGATCGGCATCGCGTAGGAGATGTAGAGGAACACCGCGCAGGCTGTCGCCAGGGTGGCGAAGGCCGGCGTGTACAGCGTGACCAGCACCGACAGGACGGCGGTGGTCCAGATCGCGACCGCCGGGGTCCGGTATTTCGGGCTGACCGAGCGCAGCGCGTTCGAGAACGGCAGGCCGCCGTCGCGGGCGAAGGCGAAGGTCATGCGCGAGGTCGAGGTCAGGCCGGCCAGGGCGCAGAGGTAGTTGGCCAGGACGATGCCGATGAACAGCAGCGTCTTCAGCCAGCCCGGCATCACCCCGTCCATCAGCCAGTAGAAGACGTTGCCGCCCTGGGCCGCGCCGGCGGCCGGATCGGGCATCGCCAGGACGAAGGAGCAGATCATCACATAGCCGAAGATGCCCGACCAGATCACCGACTGCAGCATGCCGCGCGGCACGTTGCGGGCGGCGTTGACCGTCTCCTCCGAGGTGTGCGCCGAGGCGTCGAAGCCGGTGACGGTGTAGACCGGCAGCAGCAGGCCCAGCAGGAAGGCGACGAAGAGGCTGCCGCGCGCCTCCGGGAACACCCCGCCGCCCGGGTCGCCCGTGTAGTTGGTGAAGGTGAACAGCCGGCCGAAGTCGAGCGGGCCCGCAGCGAGGGCGACCATGGCG
The DNA here is from genome assembly GCA_019508225.1 of Inquilinus limosus. Taxonomy (GTDB): domain Bacteria; phylum Pseudomonadota; class Alphaproteobacteria; order DSM-16000; family Inquilinaceae; genus Inquilinus; species Inquilinus limosus_D. The sequence continues at coordinate 2,161 of JAEKLZ010000018.1, forward strand.
ATGGTCAGGATGATGGCAACCGCGAAGATCAGGTAGCCGCTGAAATCGGTCAGCAGCGTCGTCGCCCGGATGCCGAGATGGTTGAACAGCGCCTGGGTCAGGGTGATCAGCGCGATGCCGATCACCTGGTGGGTGATGGTCAGCGACGCCGGATCGATGCCGAAGATCGGCCCGAGCCCGTTCACGAACAGCACATAGGTGCCGACATTGACCGAGGCGACCACGAACAGCAAGCCGAGCAGGTTGAACCAGGCCGTGGCCCAGCCCCAGAACCGGCCGCCCAGAATCGAGCCCCAATGGTACAGCCCGCCCGCCGTCGGATAGGCCGAGGCGATCTGGGCCATGGCCGCGGCGACGATCAGCGCGAACAGGCAGCCCACCGGCCAGCCGATGCCGATCCCGGCGCCGCCGACGCTGCTGAAGGCCAGCTGGAACGAGGTGATGCCGCCGGCGAGGATACAGATGATCGAGAAGGAAATGGCGAAGTTGGAGAAGCCTGACATCCGCCGCAGCAGCTCCTGGGCGTAGCCCATGCTGTGCAGCACCTTCACATCTTCGGAGATGTCGTTCGGGCTTCCCGGACCGTGAGCGTCCTGGGACATCGATGCGCTCCCTGTTTGTCGTTGGATGGCTTCCTGGATCGCTCCCTCACACGAACGGGCAAGATCCCACACGGATCGGCCCGGATCCGGTCGAAACTGTCTCACCGAACCACAGCGCCGGCAAGAGTGTTGCAGGAATGGCGGCCCCGGAGCATGCAGCGTCGCAGCCCGTCTTGCCGCCGCTTCGCCGGGCATGCTCAGAATAGCGCTTCAACTCGACCCGCGCCGGTTCTCCGGACCAGGCGGCGGGCGACAGGAAACGGGAGACTTCCAGCGACCATGGCGCAACCCTCAACCCGGGCCGCAAGCCCCCGCTCTGCCGCGCCCGCGGCACGCTTCACCGCCGACGATGCCCGCAAGCTGGTCCAGGAGGGCGGCTACAACCACGTCAAGGTGGCGCTGACCGATGTCGACGGCATCCTGCGCGGCAAGTACATGTCGCGGGAGAAGTTCATCTCGTCGCTGGAGAAGGGCTTCGCCTTCTGCGACGTGATCGTCGGCTGGGACAGCCACGACCAGCTCTACGACAATGCCCGCTACACCGGCTGGCACACCGCCTATCCGGACGCGCCAGTGCGCATCCTGCCGGAGACGATGCGCCGCCTGCCGTTCGAGAACGACCTGCCGTTCTTCCTGTGCGAGCTGGCCGACCAGGCCGAGGCGGTGTGCCCGCGCGCGTTGCTGCGCCGGATGCTGGACAAGGCCGCCGGCATGGGCTTCGGCCTGAAGGCGGCCTTCGAATACGAGTTCTTCCTGTTCGACGAGACGCCGCATTCGGTGCGCGAGAAGCACTACCGCAACCTGACCAGCCTGACGCCGGGCTTCTTCGGCTATTCGGTGCTGCGCAACACCGTCTGGTCGGACCTGTATCACGAGCTGCTCGGCACCATGCAGGCGCTGGACTGCGAGATCGAGGGGCTGCACACCGAGACCGGGCCGGGCGTGCTGGAGGCGGCGATCGCGGTCGATGAGGGCCTGGCCGCCGCCGACAAGGCGACGCTGTTCCGCACCTTCACCAAGGTGATCGCCCAGCGCAACAACCTGATGGCCACCTTCATGTCGAAGTGGTCGAACGAGGTGCCGGGGCAGAGCGGCCATATCCACATGTCGATGGTCGACGGCAAGGGCAAGCCGGTCTTCCACGACCCGAAGGACCCGCATGGGATGAGCGCTGTCATGCGCCATTTCGTGGCCGGCCAGCAGGCGCTGATGCCGGAGTTCCTGGCGATGATCGCGCAGACGGTGAACGCCTATTCCCGGCTGGTGCCGGGCTTCTGGGCGCCGACCTCGGCGACCTGGGGGGTGGAGAACCGGACCACGGCGCTGCGCGTCATCCAGGGCGGGCCGAAGAGCCAGCGGGTCGAGTTCCGCATCGCCGCTGCCGACGCCAACCCCTACATCGTCCTGGCCGCCGCGCTGGGCGCCGGGCTGTGGGGCATCGAGCACAAGCTGGAGCTGGGCGCGCCGGTCAAGGGCAACGCCTACGCCAAGACCTTCCCGAAGAAGTCGGAGCTGCCGCGCACGCTGTGGGACGCAGCCCAGCGGCTGCGCGCCTCGAAGACGGCACGCGGCCTGTTCGGCGACGACTGGGTCGACCACTACGCCGCCACCCGCGAATGGGAGGAGCGCGAATTCCGCAAGCACATCACCGATTGGGAACTGGCACGGTACTTCGAGATCATCTGAGCCGAAGGAGCGTTCCATGGATCTCGGCCTGACCGGAAAGACCGTGCTGGTGACCGGCGGATCGAAGGGTATCGGCCTGGCCTGCGCCAAGGCCTTCCTGGCGGAAGGCGCCAGAGTGGCCATCGTTTCGCGCAGCCAGACCAATCTCGACCGCGCCGCGGCCGGGCTGCCGGTCGTCGTCGCCATCGCCGCCGACCTGACCGATGCGGCGGCGGCGCTGTCCGCTGTGGAGGCGGTCGAGCGCGCGCTGGGGCCGGTCGACGTGCTGGTCAATTCGGCCGGCGCCGCCCGGCGCACCCCGGCGGAGGAGCTGACCCCGGCCGCCTACAAGGCGGCGATGGACGCCAAGTTCTTCTCCTACATCAACGTCATCGACCCGGTGGTGAAGCGCATGGCCGCCCGGGGCTCCGGCGTGGTGGTGAACATCATCGGCAATGGCGGCAAGGTGCCGGCGACGGTCCACATCGCC
>JAEKLZ010000244.1 GCA_019508225.1 Inquilinus limosus
GGGTGGCGACCTTCGCCGAGCTGCTGGAGGCGTGCCAAGCGCTGGGCGTCCGCTTCATCGCCTGCGAGATGGGGCTGCGCGCGCTCGGCCTCGCCGCCGCCGACCTGGCGGTGCCGGCCGAGATCGCCGGCGTCGTCACCCTGCTGGCCGAATCGCCGCGCGACGGCCAGCTGCTGTTCATCTGAACGGTTCGCCTAAGACACGGGCACGCGGAACAGGAAGGCGGGCACCGAGGTCAGCCGGTCGTTGCGGCTGCCCGACGGGCCGTTGGTCGAAAGCTGCACCGTGCGGGCATTGTCCGTCAGCGGCCCGGCGAAGACGAAGCTGGCGGTCACCCTGGACCGGGCGCCGATCTGCACCTCCGGATTGTCGGCCGGCGGCACGAAGGGATGGCTGCGGCCCCGGTCGTCCATCAGCACCAGGCTGCCGCCGCGATTGAGCGACATGGCCCGGTCGGACAGGTTGCTGATGCTGGCCGACACGATGATGCTGTCGGCCCGGTAGGTGATGCTGCTCAGCGTCATCGCCACGCCGCTGGGATGCGCCTGCTGCTGCTCGAGCCGGACGGTGCGGCCGGTGTCCTGCAGGGTCGGCGCGGCGGGAGCCGCCGCCGGATTGGCGGCCGGCGCGGGAATCAGCAGCGGCTGCTCCGGCCGCGACGGCACCACGGGCGCCACCAGCGGCTGGGACGGCGTCGGGGTCGACGGAGGCCGCGGCGTCGGGATCGGCCTGTCCAGGATCTGCGCTTGGGCTGTGCTCGCGGCCGCCAGGACGGCAAGCACGATGAGGTTCGGCCGGATTTTCATGAGGCCTCCTGACTCCATTGCTTGTCCAACCCGCGGTTGCGCCCGCTGTTCCGCGCACGGAATATTTGTAAGAGACTTTCGCAATAACAAAAGAATGATACCGTCGGATGGTTCGGCGCGATCCGCGCGGAGACTGCACAGATACCCCTTGATCAGAGCCAGAGGAGACAGGCCAGTCATGTCGGGATCCTGGACAGCATGGCGGTATCGCGGGCCCGCCGCCGCCATCGGCCTTCTCCTTCTCGCCGGCTGCAACGAATCCTCCGACAAGCAGACCCAGGCGCCGCAGATGCCGCCGCCGGCCGTCGGCGTGGTCACCGCGGCCAAGCGGCCGGTGGCCGAGGGCGTCACCTTCGTCGGCCGGGTCCAGGCGATCAACAAGGTCGACCTGGTGGCCCGGGTCGAAGGCTTCCTGCAGCAGCGCGCCTACACCGAGGGCCAGGAGGTGAAGGCCGGCGACCTGCTGTTCGTGCTGGAGAAGGACACCTACCAGGCATCGGTCGACCAGGCCCAGGCCAACCTGGCCAGCGCGCAGGCCACCGCCGACAATGCCAAGCTGCAGACCGAACGCGCCCGCGAGCTGATCAAGAACCAGAACGTCGCGCAGTCCACGCTGGACGACCGGATCGCGGCCGAGAAGTCGGCGGTGGCATCGGTGCAGCAGAACCAGGCGGCGCTGGAGCAGGCCCAGATCAACCTCGGCTACACCGAGATCAAGGCGCCGTTCGACGGCCGCGTCGGCATCTCCACCTTCAGCGTCGGCGCCCTGGTGGGGCCGAGCACCGGCACGCTGGCCACCATCGTCAGCCAGGACCCGATCTACGTCGTCTTCCCGGTCAGCGACCGCTTCATCCAGGACGTGCAGCAGGCCAGCGGATCCGGCAGGGTCGAGCCGCAGGACGTGGTGGTGCACCTGACCCTGGCCAACGGTTCGGCCTATCCGGAGGTCGGCAAGATCGACTTCACCGACGTCAAGGTCGACCAGAACACCGACACGCTGCAGGTGCGGGCGGTGTTCGCGAACCCGAACCGCATCCTGACCGACGGCCAGTACGCCCGGGTGACGGCGGAGCGGAAGGACCCGGTCGAGGCGCTGGTGATCCCGCAGCGCGCGATCCTGACCGACCAGACCGGCAATTTCGTGCTGGTGGTCGGCGAGGGCAACAAGGCGGCGGCCAAGCACATCACCACCGGCGCCAACCAGGGCGCCGATGTCGTGGTGCAGCAGGGGCTGAACGACGGCGACGTCGTCATCGTCGACGGCGTGCAGAAGGTGCGCCCGGGCCAGGAGGTGAACCCCGCGCCTGCCGCAGCCGAGGCGGCGCCGGCCAAGCCGGCGGGGAACTGACCCCATGCTGTCCTCGATCTTCGTCGATCGCCCCCGCTTCGCGATCGTCATCGCCATCGTCATCACGCTGGCCGGCCTGATCGCGATCCGCAGCATCCCGATCGCCCAGTTCCCCGACATCGTGCCGCCGCAGGTCTCGGTCAGCGGTGCCTATCCCGGCGCCAACGCCGCCACCGTGGAATCGACGGTGGCGCAGCCGATCGAAGCCCAGGTCAACGGCGTCGACAACATGCTGTACATGTCGTCGACCAGCGGCAGCGACGGCTCCTATTCGCTGAACATCAGTTTCGCCGTCGGCACCGATCCGGACATCAACACCGTCAACGTCCAGAACCGCGTGGCGCTGGCCGAGCCGAAGCTGCCGCAGGAGGTCTCGGCCCAGGGCCTGACGGTGAAGAAGCAGTCCTCGGCGATCCTGCAGCTGGTCACCCTGTACTCGCCGGACAAGAGCCAGGACGGGCTGTTCCTGAACAACTACGCGATCATCAACCTGATCGACGCGCTGGGCCGCGTGTCCGGCGTCGGCCAGGCGTCGCTGTTCGGCACCCAGAACTACGCGATGCGGATCTGGTACAGCACCGATCAGCTGACCAGCTTCGGCCTGACCCCGAACGACATCGTCACGGCGGTGCAGAGCCAGAACGTCCAGGCCGCGGTCGGCCGGCTGGGCGCCCAGCCGATGCCGGACGACCAGCAGATCCAGGTGACGCTGCAGACGCTGGGCCGGCTGACCGACACCAAGCAGTTCGAGAACATCATCCTGCGCGCCAACCCGGACGGGTCGGTGGTGCGGCTGAAGGACGTGGCGCGGCTGGAGCTGAACGCCCAGTCCTACGACACCACGGGCCGGCTGAACGGCACCCCGGCCGCGGTGATCGGCATCTTCCAGTCGCCCGGCTCGAACGCCGTCGCCGCCGCCGCCGGCGTGCGGGCGGAGATGGAGAAGCTGAAGGCGCGCTTCCCCGCCGGGGTCGACTACAAGGTCACCTACGACACCACCGTCTTCGTCAGCGAGACGATCGGCGAGGTGATCAAGACCCTGCTGGAAGCCTTCGTGCTGGTCGCGATCGTGGTGTTCGTGTTCCTCGGCAACCTGCGGGCGACGCTGATCCCGATCATCGCCGTGCCGGTGTCGCTGGTCGGCACCTTCGCCGTGCTGCTGGTGGTCGGCTTCTCCGCCAACACCATCTCGATGTTCGCCATGATCCTGGCGATCGGCATCGTCGTCGACGACGCCATCGTCGTGGTCGAGAATGTCGAGCGGGTGATGGCCGAGACCGGGCTGCCGGCCAAGGAGGCGACCAAGCAGGCGATGCGCGAGATCACCGCGCCGATCATCGCCATCACCCTGGTGCTGCTGTCGGTGTTCGTGCCGGTCGGCTTCATCCCCGGCATCACCGGCGAGCTGTACTCGCAATTCGCCGTCACCGTGTCGGTGGCGATGCTGATCTCGGCGCTGAACGCGCTGACGCTGAGCCCGGCGCTGTGCGGCGTGTTCCTGAAGCCGCACCGGCCCGGCCACCGCCCGGGCCTGTACGGCCGGGTCATGGGCCGCGTCTCCGGCGGCATCGACAAGGTGCGCGACGGCTATGCCTGGATCGTCGCCCGGCTGGTCCGCATGGCGGTGCTGTCGATCGTGCTGGTCGCGGCCTTCGGCGGGCTGGCCTGGGTGATCAGCAGCGCCACCCCGACCGGCTTCCTGCCGGAGGAGGACCAGGGGCTGTTCTTCGTCGAGATGAAGCTGCCGGCGGCCGCCGCCGTCAGCCGCACCACCCAGGTGACGGAGCAGGTCGAGGCGCTGGTGAAGGACATCCCGGGCGTCGCCGACATCACCGGCGTGGTCGGCCGCAGCTTCATCGACGGGCTGGCCGAGCCGAACGCCGCCTTCCTGGTGGTGTCGCTGAAGCCGTTCGACGAGCGCGTGGCCCAGGGCATCACCGTGTTCGACGTGATCCGCCAGGTGGCGGTCCGCACCGCCGGCGTGCGCGACGCGCTGATCATCCCCTTGAACCTGCCGCCGATCATCGGCCTCGGCACCGCCGGCGGCTTCCAGTATCAGCTCGAGGATCTCGAGGGCAAAAGCCCGAACGAGCTGGCGGCGGTGGCGCAGGGGCTGGTGGTGGCCGCCAACCAGACGCCGGGCCTGGCCCAGGTTTTCACCTCCTACAACGCCGACACGCCGCAGATCTTCCTGAACCTGGACCGCGAGAAGGCGCAGACCCTGGGCGTCGGCATCAGCGCCATCTTCAACGCGCTGCAGGCGACGCTGGGCGGCTTCTACATCAACGATTTCAACCTGTTCGGCCGCACCTGGCAGGTCATCGCCCAGGGCGAGGCCAACGACCGGCGCACGGTCGACGACATCTATCGGATCTATGTCCGCTCCGCGACCGGCCAGATGGTGCCGATGCGGTCGCTGGTCGACGCGCAGCAGCAGCTGGGGCCGCTGTTCATCACCCGCTACAACAACTACCGGGCGGTGAACATCCTCGGCAGCGCGGCGCCGGGCGTCAGCTCGGGCGAGTCGCTGGCGGCGATGACCCAGGCCTCCAACGCCACCCTGCCGCAGGGCTACGGCTTCGAATGGACCGGCACCGCGCTGCAGGAGCTGCAGGCGGCCGGCCAGACCGGCTTCATCCTCGGCCTGGCCGTGCTGTTCGCCTATCTGTTCCTGGTGGCGCTGTACGAGAGCTGGTCGATCCCGATCGGCGTGCTGCTGTCGGTCACGGTCGGCGTGGTCGGCGGCCTGGCGGCGCTGTGGATCGCCGGCCTGTCGAACGACGTCTACGCCCAGATCGGCATCATCGTGCTGATCGCCCTGGCCAGCAAGAACGGCATCCTGATCGTCGAGTTCGCCAAGGCCAAGCGCGAGGAGGGATCGTCGATCACCGATGCCGCGATCGAGGGCGCCAGGCTGCGGTTCCGGCCGGTGATGATGACCAGCTTCGCCTTCATCCTGGGCCTGGTGCCGCTGGTGACGGCGGCGGGCGCGGCGGCGGCCAGCCGGCGCGGCGTCGGCACCTCGGTGTTCGGCGGCATGATCGCGGCCTCGGCGATCGGCATCTTCCTGATCCCGATGCTGTACGTCACCCTGCAGCGGGTGCGCGAATGGGTGCATGAGAAGCTGCTGGGCGGCTCGATCGCGCCGAAGCCGCGGGCCGAGGCGCCGGGCACGCCGGCCGAATAAAACAGGGCGGCTCCTGCGGGAGCCGCCCTTTCTCGCCAAAGCCTGATTACTTCAGGCTAAGGCGCGCCGATTGCCTCTCCCGTAAACGGGAGAGGCAACAACTCAGCGCCCGATCGGGATTCCGATCCGGCTCTAATGCGCCCAGCGGCCACGGTCGCGGTACCAGGGCCGGCCGCGGTAGTAGTTGTCCCAGTACGGGCCGGCATCGAACCGGATGATCGGCACGCCGATCACCGGCGCGGCCTCGACGATGACCCGGCGGCGATGCTGGACATCCGCCGCCAGGAAGCGGCCATTGGCCCAGCCGCGGTCGGGGCCGACGCCGATGTCGCACCAGGCCCAGCCGTCGAGGCAGCCGAAGATCTGCACCGGCACGCCCGGCCGCAGCCGCGCCACCGTCGGATAGTCGGCCCCGGGACCGGCGCGTAGCCGGGCCGGGGCGGTGGTGTAGCCAGGCGCGGCATCGGCGGCCGTCGCCGTCAGGGCCGTCATCGCCAGCCCGGCCATCGCGGCCAAGGCGAGCTTCCATCTCATCATGCGAACTCCAGGGATCGAGATCCCCCTTCACCCGTCACAACGCGGCAGGGCGGGAGTCCGGTTGCCGGGATCAGGGGGCGCGGCGCCTTGCCTCACCCTGCCGCCATCCTGCTTCAGCCGGCCCGCTTCGCCGCGTCCAGAGCGCGGGAGAGGTCGCGCTCCAGGTCCTCGATCCCTTCGAGGCCGATCGACAGCCGCACCAGCCCGTCGGTGATGCCCATGGCGGCGCGGTCCGCCGCCTCCATCGCCCGATGGGTGGTGGTGGTCGGGTGGGTGGCGAGCGACTTGGTGTCGCCGAGATTGTTCGAGATGTCGACCAGCCGCAGCGCGTCGAGGAAGGCGAAGGCCGCCGCCTTGCTGCCGAGGTCGAGCGAGACCAGCGTGCCGCCGTTCTTCATCTGGCGCTTGGCCAGTTCGTGATGCGGGTGGCTTTCCAGCCAGGGGTAGCGCACCGAGCGGGCCGCCGGATGCGCCTCGACCAGCTGCGCCAGGCGATGGGCGCTGGCGACCTGGCGCTCGACCCGCAGGCCCAGCGTCTCCAGCCCCTTCACCAGCACCCAGGCGTTGAACGGCGACAGCGCCGGGCCGGTGTGCCGGTAATAGGGCAGGAAGTCGTCGTTCAGGAACTTCCTGTCGGCCAGCACCGCGCCGCCCAGCACCCGGCCCTGGCCGTCGATGTGCTTGGTGGCGGAGTAGATCACCACATCGGCGCCGAGCTCGAGCGGCTTCTGGCCCAGCGGCGTGGCGAAGACGTTGTCGATGAACACCTTGGCGCCGGCGGCATGGGCGATTTTGGCCACCGCGGCGACGTCGACCAGGTCGAGCGTCGGGTTGGCCGGAGTCTCCAGGAACACCGCCCGGGTGTTCGGCCGCATCGCCGCCTCCCAGGCCGCGAGGTCGGCGCCGTCGACGAAGGTGGTGGTGATGCCGTAGCGCGGCAGGATGGTGCCGAGGATGACGAAGCAGGAGCCGAACAGCGCCCGGCTGGCCACGACATGGTCGCCGCCGCGCAGATGGCAGAACAGGGCGGTGAATACGCCCGACATGCCGCTGGCGGTGACGTGGCAGCCCTCCGCCCCTTCCAGCAGGGCCAGGCGCGTCTCCAGCACCTCCAAGGTCGGGTTGCCGTAGCGGGAATAGACGAAGCCGGGATCGTCGCCGGTGAAGCGCGCCTCGGCGGCCGCCGCGCTGTCATAGACGAAGCCCGAGGTCAGGAAGATCGCCTCGGAGGTCTCGCCATAGGGCGTTCGTCGCGTGCCGCCACGGACCAGCACGGTCTCGGGGCCGAATTCGTCTTCGCTGGGGGCTTCGTATCGATCCATCTCACCGACTCCTCGACCCGACCGGGAGGCGGTGCGTGCGGGACCTGCGCGCAACCGACCTTTTAGCGGAGATTAACGTGGCCGCAAGCCGGTCGGCTCAAATCACCACGGGGCCGCTCCGGGGAGCGGTGACCCAAGACTTATCGGCAAAACGGCGATCGGGCAATGCGTTTCAAATGGTGCGGTCGCGCGCCACACCGCCACTGTCCCTATGCTCCTGCCTGCAAGGAAACCCAGAACATGCTGGCGTCGAACCGATCGTCGCTCATGGGCTCGGTTCCATGCATGAAGCACCCTTCGATGGCACCGTCGACGTCGGCCTTCTGCTTCGTGGTCAGATCGGCGCGATAGGCGAACGCGCAGGTCCGTTCAGGGATCGCCACCCGATAGTCCGGCCCGAGCGTGTCAGTGAACAGATGCGGGAGCAGCAGCCGGGATGGACCGACGGCGTCCTCATGCAGCATCACTTGCATGAACGGCCTTCCACTTTCATCGACCATTTGGTGGGAGGCTGGGCGGGACTCGGTCATGCGCGCGAGGTTGTCGAGAGCCCTCGCCTGCCAGTCGATTCCGATGTTCTCCCAGTGCGCGGCCTGCTCACCGTTGACGTAGACCATCGTGTTGTTTTCGCCCAACACCGCCCAAGCGGCGGCAAACGGCAATTGGCCGATTCGAACGATCGGTCCCGGCCAGCTGAGCCGGAGAAACTCCAGGGGCACTACGATCGGCACCAACTGGGCCACGTCGCGCTCGGAGGGGTGGCGCGCAAGATCCGCCCGAAGCTGTTCGATATCCGTCATCGGAAGGCCCCCGCAAAGAAGCTGGTTACTATATCCCCGCTTCCGTTAGCGCATAGAGCACGAAGGGCATCTCGATTCCCTCATACAGCCGGCGATAGCTGCGGCACAGCCGGAAGCCGCGGGCCTCGTAGAAGCCGCGGGCCAGCCGGTTGTGGGCGAAGCTCTCCAGCGTCCGGCAGCCGCGCTTGACGGCGTCGGCCAGCAGGACGGTGCCGGCCGACCGGCCCTGCGCCGCCGGGTCGACGAACAGCATGTCGAGATGCGACCCGGTCATCAGCGAGAAGCCGAGCGGCGTGCCCTTGGCATCGACCGCGATGCGCAGATCGGGCAGGCGGGCGGCGAAACGGCGGGCGAAATCCTCCGGCCGCTTGCGGTCCAGGATCGCGGCCGGGAGGATGTGCTCGAAGGCGGCCCGGGTGCTGCGCCAGGCGACCTCGGCCACGGCCGGCACATCCGCCGGCGACGGCGGCCGGACCGTCACCGCTTCCATCGTCCTCGCATCACCCGTCATCCGCTGCCCCGCAGCCTGGGATCGAGCGCGTCGCGCAACCCGTCGCCGAGCAGGTTGAAGCCGAAAGACGCCAACAGGATGGCAAGGCCGGAGAAGATCGAATCCCAGGGCGACAGCAGCAGGTAGCCCCGCGCCTCCGCCAGCATGCGGCCGAGCGACGGGGTGGGCGGCTGGGTGCCGAGGCCGAGGAAGGACAGCGAGGCCTCGACCAGGATCGCGGTGGACAGGGCCAGGCTGGCCTGGACCAGGATGACGCTGGCCAGGTTGGGCAGCACGTGGCGCCACAGCACCCGCCCCTCCCCCGCCCCGATGGCGCGGGCGCCGAGCACGTATTGGCTGCCGGCCACCACCAGGGCCGGGCCGCGCAGCAGCCGGGCGAAGACCGGGATGTAGACGATGCCGACGGCCAGCGCCGTGGTCGCCGCCCCCGGCCCGAGCATGGCGACGATGCCGATCGCCAGCAGGATGATCGGGAAGGCGAACAGGATGTCCATCAGCCGCATGCCGGCGCGGTCGAGCCAGCCGCCGCGCAGCGCCGCCGCCACGCCCAAGCTGCCGCCGACCAGGAGCGCCAGCAGCACGGCGCTGGCCGAGGCGGCGAGCGAGGCACGGTAGCCGTAGAGGATGCGCGACAGCACGTCCCGGCCGAACTGGTCGGTGCCGAGCCACGCCGCGGCGCCGGGTGCCTTCATCCGCCGGATCACATGCTGGGCCAGCGGGTCGTCCGGCGCGAGCCAGGGCGCCAGCAGGGCGGCGCCCACCTGCAGCAGCACCAGCGCCCCGCCGATCCAGACCAGCGGGTGCCGCGGCGCCGGGATGCGGCGGCGCGACGGCGGCGCCAGGGTCTCGGGCAGCGGTGCCGTCATCTGAGGCCGATCCGGGGGTCGAGGGTGGCGTACAGCATGTCGGTGACGAAATTCACCACCACGAATCCGGCGGTGACCAGCAGGATCGCCGCCTGGATCAGCGGGTAGTTGCGCTCCGCGATCGCGCCCAGCATCAGCCGGCCGAGGCCCGGCAGGGCGAAGACCTGCTCGACCACGATGGCACCGCCGAACAGGTAGCCGGCGGAGATGCCGAGCGCGGTGACGAAGGGGATCATGGCGTTGCGGAAGGCGTGGTGGAACACCACCGCCCGCTCGCTGACGCCCTTGGCGCGGGCGGTGCGGATGTAGTCCTGCCCCAGCGCGTCGAGCATCGCCGAGCGGACGATGCGCGACAGCGAGGCCAGCACCGGCACCGCCAGCGCGACGGTCGGCAGCAGCATGCGCTGCAGGTTGCCCAAGGGGTCGTCGGCCAGCGGCACGAAGCCGATCGCCGGGAAGGCCGGGAACACGCCGTGGAACAGGTAGATCAGCAGCGCCCCGAGCCAGAAGGACGGCACGGTGACGCCGGCGATGGTGATCACCCGCACCAGATAGTCCCGCGCCGAATTGCGGAAATAGGCCATCAGGCAGCCGGCCGGCACCGCCAGCGCCACCGAGACGATCAGCGCCAGCAGCGTGACCTCGATGGTGACCCCGATCCGGGCCGTGATCTCCTCCAGCACCGGCCGGCCGGTCCACAGGCTGGTGCCGAGATCGCCGGTCAGGAGGCCGCCGAGCCAGGCGATGTATTGGGTCACCAGCGGCTGGTCGAGGCCGAGGCGCTGGCGCAGCGCCTCGATCCGGTCCGGCGTCACTTCGCTGTTGGCGCCAAGCATGATCTGCACCGCGTCGCCCGGGATCAGCCGGATCATCAGGAAGGCGACGACCGAGACCCCGAACAGCACCACCAGCAGGTCGAGCAGCCGCCCGGTCAGGAAACGGGCCATCGCGCCGTCACTTCTCCACCGTCGTCTGCCGCAGCGAGCGGGTGGAGCGGTTGCCGACGATCTCGTAGCCGGTGACGCCGTCGCGCACCGCGGTGAACAGCTGGCCGAAGACCAGATGCGCGATCGGGCCGTCGCAGGCCAGGCGCTTCTGCAGGTCGGCGTAGATTTCCTTGCGCTTCGCCGGGTCCAGCGTCGTCCGGCCCTGGTCGAGAAGCGTGTCGACCTCGGCGTCCGAATACTTGAACACGTTGGTCGACCCGCCGGTGCGGAAGGTCCGGTACAGATAGCCGTCCGGGTCGACATTGCCGCCATTGATCGAGGCGAAGAGCTGGAAGTTGGAGTTGCGCCAGTCCTGGATGAAGGTGCCCTGCTCCTGCACGTTCAGCGCCACCTCGAAGCCGGCGGCGTTGAGCTGGGCCTGCACCACCTGGGCGACGTCGACCACGTTCTGGTTCGACCCCAGCACTTTCATCTCGGCCTTCAGCGGCAGGGTCACGCCGGCCTCGGCCAGCAACGCCTTCGCCTTCGCCGGGTCGGCGGCGTAGCAGGGATAATCCGAGACCGGCAGCGCCCAATCCTTCAGCCCCGGCGACAGCGGCCCGCCCGGCTGGCCCTTGCCGAAATAGGCGGCCTCGACGATCTGCGACCGGTCGATCGCGGTGTTCAGCGCCTCGCGCACCTTCGGGTTGTCGAAGGGCGGCTTCGACACGTTCATGCCGACCAGCGTGTAGGACAGGTCGGTCGTCTCCAGCAGGGTGACGCCGGGCGTGCCCTGCAGCGTCGCCGCCGTGGTCGGGTCGACATTCGGCAGCAGCTGGTAGGTTCCGCCGGAGATGCCGACCTGCCGGGTCGAGGCCTCGGGCACGATGTTGATCTTGACCGCGTCCAGCTTCGGCAGCCCGGCCTGCCAGTAGCCGTCGACCTTGGCCAGCAGCAGATAGGTGTCGGGCACCCATTCCTTCAGCGTGAACGGGCCGGTGCCGTCGGTCTTGCGCTGCAGGTCGATGCCGCCGGTCGCGGCCGCCACGGGCACGATCGCGATCTGCGGCAGGTTGGCCAGAAACGGGGCCGAGGGCGTGGTCAGCGTCACCGTGATCTGGCGGTCGCCGGTCGCCGTCACCTCCTTCACCATGTCGATGCGGCTGGCATAGGGCGAGCCGGTCTTGGGGTCGCGCACCCGGGCGAAGCTGGCGGCGACGTCGGCCGGCGTCACCGGCGACCCGTCATGGAACTTCGCGCCCTGGCGCAGGGTGAAGACATAGGTCAGCCCGTCCGGCGAGACGGTCCAGGATTCGGCCAGCTCCGGCACCACCTTCAGGTCGCGGTCGACCGAGGTCAGGCCCTCATAGACCGAGCCGTTGACCAGCACCGTGGCGAAGGAGGTGGCGACATGCGGGTCCAGCCCCACCGGCGACTGGTCGGTCGCGACCTCCAGCGTCTGCGCCGCCGCCATCGACCCGACGAGAACCGCCGCCGCCGCTATCAGCGACGCTCGAATCATCCGCCCCATCTCCCAGCCTCTCCCTGTTGATTGGCGCCAGTAAGGCGCGTTCGCCGGGCGAGGTCAATCGATCGGCGCAGCGCGGCGCCTCGTTCCGCTTTGACCGCCACGGCCCGGTTTGTGATAATAATATTGTCTGAAATGGAAATTTTAATGCGCAATTTTCGGGAGGATTCATGATCATTCGGTGGAGCATCGCGGCCTCGGCGCTGATCCTCGCTTTGGCCGTCGCCGGCCCGGCGGTGCGGGCGGCGGATCCGGAACCGCCGATGGCGGCGCGGATCCAGGCCCTGGAGCCTGAGCTCGAGCCCTATGTGACGGCGGGGATGAAGGCATTCGACATGCCCGGCCTCGCCATCGGCATCGTCAGTGGCGACAGGCTGGTCTATGCCCGCGGCTTCGGCGTGCGCAGCAAGGCGAAGGGCGGGACGGTCGGGCCCCGCACCGTGTTCCAGATCGGGTCGACCACCAAGGCGTTCCTCGCCGCCACCCTGGCGATCGCCGTCGATCGCGGCAAGCTGCACTGGGACGACCGCATCGTCGATCTCGACCCGGAGTTCCAGCTGAAGGACCCCTGGGTGACGCGCGAGTTCCGGGTCTTCGACCTGCTCGCCCAGCGCTCCGGCCTGCCGCCCTACGCCAATGATTCGCTCGGCATCCTGGGGCTGGACGAGGCGGCGCTGATCCGGTCGCTGCGCAATGTCGAGCCGGTGTCGAGCTTCCGCACCACCTTCGCCTACACCAACATCACGCATCTGCTGGCCGGCCGCATCGTCGCGCGCGGCGAGGAGGCGGCGGACTGGAACGCGGTGCTGCGCCAGGACCTGCTGGAGCCGCTCGGCATGGCCGAGACATCGACGACCGCCGACGCGATCGAGGCGGCGCCGGACCACACCCAGGGCCATCGCTGGGCCCCCGACGGCACGGTCGAGGTGCCGTTCACGCCGATCTTCCCCTATGCCTTTGGCGGGGCCGGCGACATGAACTCGACCGTGGAGGACATGGCGCGCTGGCTGCGCCTGCAGCTGCGCGACGGCAGCTTCGACGGACGCCGCATCGTGTCGGCGGAAAACATGACCGCCACCCGCACCGCGCGGGTGGGGATCACCGACAAGGTGTTCTACGCCATGGGCTGGGTCGGCGTGCTGACCCCGAACGGCCGTGTCATCTGGCACAATGGCGGCACCCCCAGCTTCGGCGCCTATGTCGGTTTCGCGCCGGAGAAGGATGTCGGTGTCGTCGTCCTGACCAATGCGGAGAATGTCGGTTTCCCGGATGCCGTGGGCGCCTGGGTGCTGGACCGGCTGCTGGACAATCCGCGGGTCGACCACGTCGCGACCGCGCTCGACGGCGCCAAGGCCCGGTTCGCCGCATCGGCGAAGACCTTCGAGAAGCCGGACAACCCGCAGCCGGCCCTGCCGCTGGCGCCGCTGGCCGGCCGCTATGTCGAGCCGAGCCTCGGCCAGGCCGTGCTGCGCCAGGATGGCGACGGCGCGGTGCTGGAGCTGCAGGATGGCGGCGCCGCGCTGCGGCTGGAGCCGTGGGACGGCAGCGTCTTCACCATCCGGCAGCAGCCGGTGGGCCGGTTCGCCGCCATGGTCGAGAACAGCGGCCCCAGCCCGGCCGGCTTCGCCCAGTTCCAGATCGACACGGACGGAACGAAGTCCCTGCTGCGCCTGACCATCGAGAACCAGTCCTACATGTTCCGGCGCGAATAGGAGGTCCCGTCCGGCCCGCTTCGGCGCTATCGTCGCTGGGGAATCGAACGGGGAGAGACGGCATGCCTGGAGCCCGGCGCACCGCGATCGGACTGATGAGCGGCACCTCGATGGACGGGATCGACGTCGCGGTGATCGAGACCGACGGCGAGACCGTCTTCGCCTGTGGCGCGGCCTCGACCACCCCCTACACCGACGAGGTGCGCAACGCCCTGCTGGCGGTGGCGCGCGACCCGGCGCGCGCCGAGCACGAGGCGCTGGACGAGCTGGCCGCCGCCGTCACCGACCTGAACGTTGCCGCCGTCCGCCGGCTGCTGGACCAGGCCGGGCTGAAGCCCGAAGCCGTCGATATCATCGGCATGCACGGCCAGACCGTCCTGCACCGGCCGGAGCGGCGCTTCACCCGTCAGCTCGGCGACGGCGCCCGGCTGGCCGCGGCGCTGGGCATTCCCTGCGTCAACGATTTCCGCTCCGCCGACGTCGCCGCCGGCGGCCAGGGCGCGCCCTTCGCGCCGCTGTACCACGCCGCCCTGGCCAAGGACCTGCCGCGGCCGCTGGCGGGCAGCGCCACACCGGCGCCCGCTACGACGAGGACGGCCGCATCGCCGCATCGGGCGCGGTGGCACAGGACCGTCTGGCCGCCCTGCTGGCCAACCCCTATTTCGACGCGCCGCCGCCGAAATCGCTGGACCGCAACGACTTTCCGATGGCGGCGGTGGACGGGCTGTCGCTGGCCGACGGCGCCGCCACCCTGGCCGCCTTCACCGTCGCCTCGGTGGCGGCGTCGCGCGGGCATTTCACTGCCGCGCCCAGGCGCTGGCTGGTGACCGGCGGCGGCCGGCACAATTCGACCCTGATGAACGGGCTGCGGCAGGCCCTGGGCGTGCCGGTCGACCCGGTCGAGGCGGTGGGCTGGGACGGCGACGCGCTGGAGGCGCAGGCCTTCGCCTTCCTCGCCGTGCGTTCGCTGGACGGGCTGCCGCTGAGCCTGCCGACCACCACCGGCGTGCCCCGGCCGATGACCGGCGGCGTGCTGCACCGGCCGCTGAGCCGGGCGGCGTGATGGAGTCCGGCCGGCTCGCTTCTGTCATCGCCGGGCTTGACCCGGCGATCCAGGGGCCATTATGGGCAGAACCCGCCAGGAAGCCCCTGGATGCCCGGGTCAAGCCCGGGCATGACAATCCGGTGCTGGACCTTCTTCTTTCGGACTTCGTCCTATGACCCTCGCCGCCGCGGCCGACGCCGCCTTTGCCCTGGCCGATGAGGCGATCGATGCCGGCCGCATCCCCGGCGCCGTGCTGGGGGTGGTGACCCGCGACGGCGACCGCGCCATTCGCTTCGGCGGCCATGCCGCGCTGGTGCCGCAGCTGGTGCCCCTGGCCGAGGACACGCTGTTCGACTTGGCCAGCCTGACCAAGGTGATCCTGACCGCCACCGAGGTGCTGCGGCTGGTCGAGCAGGGGCGGATCGACCTGTCCGACCCGCTGGCGCTGCACCTGCCCGACCTGCGCCAGTACCAGCCCGAGCACTGGGTGCGGCAGGTCACCATCCGGCAGCTGCTGTCCCACCGGTCCGGCCTGCCGGCGGTGGAGCCGCTATACACCTGGGGCAGCGACCCGGAGACGCTGAAGGCGCTGGTGCTGCAGAAGGACTGGGCGGCGGGGCCCGAGATCTATTCCGACGTCAACTACGTGCTGCTGGGCATCCTGGTCGAGCGGTTGCGGGACAAGACGCTGCGCGACCTGCTGCCGCCGGGCGACTTCGCCGTCAGCCCCGGCCCGGCCCGTGCCGCCGCGACCGAGCGCTGCACCTGGCGCGGCCGGGTGATGCGCGGCGAGGTGCATGACGAGAACGCCTATGCGCTGGGCGGCCTGGCCGGCCATGCCGGGCTGTTCGGCAGCGCCGCCGCGGTGCTGGACTTCGCCCGGTCCTTCCTGGCCGGCGAGGTGCTGCGGCCGGCCACGATCGCCGAGATGCTGCGCGCCGAGGGCCACCCGCACGGGCTGGGCTGGCAGGTGCGGCACGAGGGCTGGTCCGGCGGCTCGCTGTGCTCGCCCGACACGATCGGCCACACCGGCTTCACCGGCACTGCGTTGTGGCTCGACCTGGAGCGCGGCCACGCCTGGACCCTGCTGACCAACCGGGTGCACCCGTCGCGCCACGCCGAAACCGGCATCCAGGCATTGCGGCGCGGGGTGTCGAACGCGGTGTCGGCGGCCTGGCCGTTCTGAGGCCAAGGCTGCACTGCTACGCGGGATTGACAGGCGAGTCCCGGCCGCTTTCCATGGGCGCAATCGGTCCGGCGATGGGGAGATCGCCGGCAATTTCTCATAAAATTCAATGCATAGGGGGACCGTTCCGATGAGATCCCGCCTGCTGGCCGCCGGCACCGCCGCGGCCGCCCTGCTGTGGGGCAGCGCCGCCCCGGCCCAGACCGCCGACGAGGCCCGCGCCTTCGTCGACAAGGCCGAGGCCGACCTGGCCGCCACCAGCGAATACCTCAACAAGGCCTCCTGGGTCCGCGCCACCTTCATCACCGACGACACCCAGTGGCTGGAGGCCAAGGCCAATGGCGAGTGGACCGAGAAGACCAGCGCCTATGCCCAGCAGGCGCGCGCGAGCTGGCGACGCTGAGCACCAAGCTCGATTCCACCTACTCCACCGGCGCGTTCCAGCTGCAGGGCAAGACCCTGACGCTGAGTGACGCCGAGGACATCCTGGCCGCCTCGCGCGACCCGGCGGAGACCAAGGCGGTGTGGGAGGGCTGGCACGGCATCTCGCCGGTGATGAAGCCGGACTATGCCCGGCTGGTGGCGCTGGCCAACGAGGGATCGACGGCG
>JAEKLZ010000019.1 GCA_019508225.1 Inquilinus limosus
CCAGGATCTCCAGCTTGGCCTCGGTGGTCATCGCTCGACTTATGTTGCTAATTTGTTCTCATCACCGAAAGAGTCAACGGCCGTGTTGTCGCGTTAGACTGGGGCCAACGAATCCGAAGGAGAGATCCATGGCCGAGGTGGCCGACAACCCGGCGCTGAGCCGCTACGAGATGGCGGTCGACGGCGTCACCGCCTTCGTCGAATACCGCCGCGACGGCGATGTCCTGGCGCTGACGCACACCGAGGTGCCGCAGGCGCTGTCCGGCCGCGGCATCGGCAGCGCCCTGGCGCGCGGCACGCTGGACCTGATCCGTGCCGCCGGGTTGACCATCCGGCCGCTGTGCCCCTTCATCGCCGCCTTCATCGAGCGGCACCCCGACTACGCGAATCTGGTCGCCGCCGATCGCGGTTGACGCTGTCCGCTGCGGCCCCGCAGATTTGCCGGACAAGAATCCGGAAGCAAGAGGCGGTCATGGCGGAGCTGTGCGATCTCGAGGCGGTAGAGTTGCGGCGCCTGATCGGGGCGGGGGAGGTCTCGCCGGTCGACCTGGTCGAGAGCTGCATCGCCCGGATCGAGGCGGCGGACCCGGCGGTCAACGCCATCACCGCCAAGGCCTATGACCGGGCCCGGGCCGAGGCGCGGGCGGCCGAGGCGGCGGTGCAGCGCGGCGATGCTCTCGGGCCGCTGCATGGATTGCCGATCGGCGTGAAGGACCTCAGCGACACCGAGGGGCTGCTGACCGCCTATGGCTCGCCGCTGTTCGCCGACAACGTGCCGGCGGCCGACGAGCGGGTGGTGGCGGTGCTGCGCCAGGCCGGCGCGATCGTGCTGGCCAAGACCAACACGCCGGAATTCGGCGCCGGCGCCAACACCCGCAACGAGGTGTTCGGCCCGACCCGCAACCCGTTCGACCATGACCTGACCTGTGCCGGCTCCTCCGGCGGCTCGGCGGTGGCGCTGGCCTGCGGCATGGTTCCGCTCGCCACCGGCTCCGACCTCGCCGGCAGCTTGCGCACCCCGGCCGCCTATTGCGGCATCGTCGGCTTCCGCCCGACGCCGGGCCTGATCCCGACCGAGACCCGCGGCCATGGCTGGTCGCCGCTGTCGGTCGACGGGCCGATGGCGCGCACCGTGGCCGACGCGGCGCTGATGCTGTCGGCCATGGTCGGCCACGACCCGCGCGACCCGCTGTCGCTCGGCGTCGAGGGCGAGCCCTTCCGTACCCTCGACACGGTCGAGCTGGGCAACCTCACCGTCGCCTTCACCGAGGATCTCGGCTTCGCCCCGGTCGACAGCCGCGTCCGCCGCAGCTTCCGCGCCGCCCGGCAGGGGCTGGAGCCGGCGGTCGGCCGCAGCGTCGACTTCGCCGTCGATATGAGCGGGGTGGACCAAGCCTTCGCCACGCTGCGCGCCGTCGGCTTCGTCGCCGGCCATCGTGAGAAGGTCGAGGCGACGCCGGACAAGGTCGGGCCGAATGTTACCGCCAATGTCGCCGCCGGGCTGAAGCTCGGCCTCGCTGACGTCGCCAGCGCGCTGACGGTGCAGACCCGGGTGGTGCGCGACGCCGACGCCTTCCTGTCCGGGGTCGATGTGGTGATCTGCCCGGTGGCCGGCCATCCGCCCTTCCCGTGGCAGGACTGGTATCCGGCCACGATCGACGGCGCCGTCCTGTCCAGCTACTTCCACTGGCTGGCGCTGGCCTATGGCCCGACGCTGGCCGGGCTGCCCTCGGTGGCGCTGCCCTTCGGCCGCGACGAGGCCGGGCTGCCCTTCGGCCTGCAGATCATCGGCCGCCGCCGCGGCGACCATGCGGTGCTGTCCGCCGCCCGTGCGATCGAGGCCTGGGCCGGGCGGAATGGCTTCGGCCGGGCGATTCCGAAAGCAGCCTGACGAATTTTCGGCCGCCCCTGTCACATCCGCGAACGCCATTCCGTCTTGGTGTCGAGACCGCCCCGACGGGGCGGGTCCGATCTCAAGACTGGAAGGTTCGACCCATGTCCGCTCGTCTCGACTACGCCGCCGCCGCCCCCGGTGCCATCAAGGCCCAGTACGGCGTGCACGTCTATCTGGAGGGCTGCGGCCTGCCGATGACCCTGCAGGAGCTGGTGTTCCTGCGCGTCTCGCAGATCAATGGCTGCGCCTATTGCCTCGACATGCACGCCAAGGCCCTGCGCAAGGACGGCGAGGGCCAGCAGCGACTGGACGCCGTGGCCGGCTGGCGCGAGGCGCACGGCCTGTTCAGCGCCCGCGAGCGGGCGGCGCTGGCCTGGGCCGAAGCGCTGACCCTGGTGGCCGACACCCGCCAGGTGCCGGACGCGATCTATGACGAGGTGAAGGCGCAGTTCAGCGACCGCGAGCTGGTCGACCTGACCCTCGCCATCTGCTCGATCAACAGCTGGAACCGCCTGGCCGTGGGCTTCGCCCGCGGGCCGGAGCCGGACGAGCAGAGCCGGAAGGCCGCCGCAGCCTGAGGCCAACGACCCTCGCCAATCCATCATCGCGAGGAGCGAAGCGACGTGGCGATCCAGTGGCACCACCCTCTGGATAGCCACGCCCCTTCGGGGCTCGCCATGACAGCTGCTAACGGGAGTCCTTCGACATGTCCAGGCGTCTCGATTGGGCCGCAGCGGCCCCCGGCGCCCTGAAGGCGCAATATGGCGTGCACGTCTATCTGGAGAGCTGCGGCTTGCCCAAGGCCCTGCTGCTGCTGGTCGACCTGCGGGTGTCGCAGATCAACGGCTGCGCCTTCTGCCTCGACATGCATGCCAGGAGCCTGCGCGAGGCGGGAGAGAGCCAGCAGCGGCTGGACTGCCTCGCCGGCTGGCGCGAGGCGCACGGCCTGTTCAGCGCCCGTGAGCAGGCGGCGCTGGCCTGGGCCGAGGCGCTGACCCTGGTGGCCGACGCGCGGCAGGTGCCGGATGCGATCCATGAAGCGGCGAAGGCGCAGTTCAGCGAGCGCGAGCTGGTCGACCTGACGCTGGCCGTGTGCTCGATCAACAGCTGGAACCGGCTGGCAGTGGGCTTCGGCAAGGGGCCGGAGCCGGATGGCGCCAGCCGCGAGGCGGCCGCGGCCTGACGTTCCGCCGGTCTGCGGGCTCCGGCGGGCGGCTTCGGCCGCCCGCCGCTTTTTCACGCCGTGACATCCGGCTTGCCTCGGGGGATTTTGCACTGCAGCATCCCGAGTCCGGGACGACAGAGCCCGCACCGACCGGGAGTGAACCGAGGTGAGCGTTTCCGCGCCGATCCGGCGCATCACGATCCCGCAGCTCCGCGCCCGCAAGGGGCAGGAGCCGATCGTGGTGCTGACCGCCTACACCACGCCGATGGCCCGGCTGCTGGACCCGCATGTCGACGCGCTGCTGGTCGGCGACAGCCTGGGCATGGTGGTGCATGGGCTGGACAGCACGATCGGCGTCACGCTCGAGATGATGGCGCTGCACACCGCCGCGGTCCGCCGCGGCTCGGCCCGGGCCGCGATCATCGCCGACCTGCCCTTCGGCAGCTACCAGGCCTCGCCGCGCGACGCCTTCGCCGCCTCGGCCCGGCTGATGGCCGAGGGCGCTTCGGCCGTGAAGCTGGAGGGTGGCGAGGAGATGGCGGAGACGGTGGCCTTCCTCACCGCCCGCGGCATCCCGGTGATGGGCCATGTCGGGCTGCTGCCGCAATCGGTCAACGTGCTGGGCGGCTACAACGCCCGCGGCCGGTCGGCGGAGGAGGCGGCGCGCATCCTGAGCGCGGCCAAGGCGATGGCCGCGGCCGGCGCCTTCTCGCTGGTGATCGAGGGCACGGTCGAGCCGCTGGCCCGCCGGATCACGGAGGAGGTGCCGATTCCGACCATCGGCATCGGCGCCTCGGTGGCCTGCGACGGCCAGGTGCTGGTGACCGACGACCTGCTGGGCCTGACCGGCGCCGCCACGCCGCGCTTCGTCCGCCGCTACGCCGAGCTGGAGACCGTGATCGCCGAGGCGGTGACGGGCTTCGCCGCCGATGTCCGCGCCCGGCGCTTCCCGGGGCCCGAGCACGTCTTCGCCGAGAAGAAGCCGTCATGACCGATCCCGCCAATCCCGTGGTCGCCCGGACCGCGGCCGATCTGCGCGCAGCCGTAACCGGCTGGCGCCGCGCCGGCGACCGCATCGGCCTGGTGCCGACCATGGGCGCGCTGCACGAGGGCCACCTGGCCCTGGCAGCGGCCCTGCGGCAGGCGGGGGCGAACCGGGTGATGTTCAGCATCTTCGTCAACCCGACCCAGTTCGGGCCGAAGGAGGATTTCAGCCGCTATCCGCGGCGCGAGGCGGAGGATCTGGCCAAGCTGGCCTCGATCGATGCCGACCTGGCCTATCTGCCCACGGTCGGCGAGATCTATCCCGAGGGCTTCGCCTTCTCGATCGTGCCCAGCGGTCCGATCGTCGCCGATCTCGAGGCGGCGGTGCGGCC
>JAEKLZ010000020.1 GCA_019508225.1 Inquilinus limosus
AGCCTGGCGCTGTACGGGCATTATGTGGCGATGCGCTCGCGGACGTAGGTTGGGTTCGCAACGCGAACCCAACGTTGGTTCCAACGGCCCGATGTTGGGTTCGCGTTGCGAACCCAACCTACGAAGCGGGGATCAGGCCACCGCTTCCGACATCTCATACCGCACCGGCAGGCCGTCGGCGCGGCCGATCATGCCGCGGGCGTTGGCCAGGGCGCCGGGCACCAGCTCGAGGCCGAGCAGCCGGTCGTAATCGACCGGGCCCGGCAGCATCAGGCCGAGGGTCAGGTCGCGGCGGAAGCCGAAGCGGCGGTAATAGGGTTCGTCGCCGACCAGGATCACGCTGCGGTAGCCGAAGGCGGCCGCGCGCGACAGGCCGGCCCGCATCAGCCGCGAGCCGATGCCGCTCGACCGCAGCCCCTCGGCGACCGCGAGCGGGCCGAGCAGGATGGTCTCGCCGATGCCGTCGACATGGATCGGCCAGAAGCGCAGCGTGCCGACCAGCTCGCCATCCTCCAGCGCCACCAGGCCGAGCTCGTTGTTCGGCCGCACCCCGTCGCGCAGCCGGTAGACGGTCTTGCCGAAGCGCCCCTCACCGAAGCAGTCGACGACAAGATCCTCGATGGCGGCCGCGTGGCGCGGCCGCTCCCGCATGATGTCCATTGACGTGGGATCTCCAAACCCGGGAGGTTCAGATGTAATAGGCCTTGAGGGGGGCGAAGCCGTTGAAGGCGACCGCCGAATAGGTCGTCGTGTAGGCGCCGGTGCCGTGGATCAGCACCTTGTCGCCGATCGCGAGCGAAACCGGCATCGGGTAGGGCGTCTTCTCGTACAGCACGTCGGCGCTGTCGCAGGTCGGCCCGGCCAGGATCGCCGGCTCGGACGCGTCGCCGTCATGCACCGTGCTGATCGGGTAGCGGATCGCCTCGTCCATCGTCTCGGCCAGGCCGCCGAACTTGCCGATGTCGAGATAGACCCAGCGGGTGTTGTCGTTCGCCGACTTGTTCGAGATCAGCACGACCTCGGTCTGGATCACGCCGGCATTGCCGACCATGCCGCGGCCCGGCTCGATGATGGTCTCGGGCAGGCGGTTGCCGAAATGGTGGCGCAGGCTGGCGTCGATGGCGCGGCCATAGGCCTCCGCCGTCGGCACTTCCTTCAGGTACTTGGTCGGGAAGCCGCCGCCGAGATTGACCATCTTCAGCTCGATGCCCTGCGCCGCCAGGTCGCGGAAGATGCCCGCGGCCGATTCCAGCGCCTGGTCCCAGGCGCCGGTGTCGCGCTGCTGCGACCCGACATGGAACGACACGCCATAGGCGTCGAGGCCGAGGCCCGGCGCCATCGCCAGCAGCTCGCGCGCCATGCTCGGCTCGCAGCCGAACTTGCGCGACAGCGGCCATTCGGCGCCCTCGCCCGAGGTCAGGATGCGGCAGAACACCCGGGCGCCCGGGGCGACCTCGGCGATCTTGCGCAGCTCCGCCTCGCTGTCGAAGGCGAACAGGCGCACGCCGAGCGCATAGGCGGTGGCGATGTCGACCCGCTTCTTGATGGTGTTGCCGAAGGAGACGCGGTCCGGGGTGGCGCCGGCGGCCAGGGCGTCGCGGATCTCGACCACGCTGGCGGTGTCGAAGCACGAGCCCAGCGCGGCCAGCAGCGACAGGATCTCCGGCGCCGGGTTGGCCTTCACCGCATAGAAGATGCGGCTGTCGGGCATGGCGGCGGCCAGCGCCTGGTAGTTGCCGGCCACGACGTCGAGGTCCAGCACGAGACACGGGGTCTCGGGACGTCGCTCTTCCAGGAAGGAGGCAATCTTGGTGTTCATGGGGACTGATCCCTCACGGCAAGCCAGTTCAAACCAAACCGTTGCCTGAGGCGCCCGCCTCTGCTCACCGGCGACGAAACCCGGCGGCACATGCGGTTCCGGGATTGCAGAGACGGGATCGCGGGACGACGCCAAGAGCGCCACCCGGTGAAACCGTCCAGACAATCACGGAAGAGGAACCCTCTCCGCACCTGCAACCGAAAAACTTCTCTTCAACCCAGCCGGCCGAAGCCGGACAGACCGAGGAGACGCGTGACGTCGTTGCTGTGCCCACCAGGTTCGAACCTTGCCGAACGGGGCGGGCCGGGGCACGTGCGAATACGTTCCGAGAGGTCAAATACGGTCGGGGCCCCCCTGATGCAAGTGAAATTTTATTGTCGGAAAATTTATCCCGTCACCGTGACGCCACAGCCTCAGCCTATTCCTGAATTCCGCCGCATTCCGGCTTGATATTACGGGATTCTCGCGAGATAAGTTCAGCATTATGCCGACCCGCTCCTCCGGTAGACCAGCCTTGCGCGCCACCGGTGGCCGCTCCCGGACCAGCACGTCCGCGGGCAAGTCCCCGCCCCGCCGATCCAAGCCGGCGTCCAAATCGACTCAAAAGCCGCGCAAGTCGCCGGCCCGCCGGCATTGGCTGTGGGGCGTGGCGAAATGGGGCGCGGTGCTGTCGATCTGGGGCGTCATCGCGCTCGGCGTCGTCGTCGCCTATTTCGCCTACGACCTGCCCGACATCCGCCAGGTGGCGATGCCGGAGCGGCGGACGGCGATCACCGTGGTCGCCGCCGATGGCGGCCAGATCGCCCGCTATGGCGACATGACCGGTGACATGGTCCAGGCCTCGGCCCTGCCGAAGCAGCTGACCCAGGCGGTGCTGGCGATCGAGGACCGCCGCTTCTACAGCCATTACGGCATCGACCCGATCGGCGTGGCCCGGGCGCTGTGGGTGAACTGGCGCGCCGGCCGCGCGGTGCAGGGCGGCTCGACCATCACCCAGCAGGCCGCCAAGAACCTGTTCCTGACGCCGGAGCGCACGGTCCGCCGCAAGATCCAGGAGGCGATCCTGGCGGTGTGGCTGGAGATGAACTTCTCCAAGGACCAGATCCTCACCGCCTATCTCAACCGGGTCTATTTCGGCTCCGGCACCTACGGCATCGACGCCGCGGCGCGGGCCTATTTCGGCGTGCCGGCGACCGATGTGAACCTGGAGCAGTCGGCGATCCTGGCCGGCCTGCTGAAGGCGCCGTCGCGCTACTCGCCCGACCGCGACCCCGAGGCGGCGCGGCAGCGCGCCGACGTGGTGCTGGCGGCGATGGTCGATGCCGGCTTCATCACCGACAAGCAGCTGGCGGCCGCCGACGACCAGCCGCCGGTGCCGCCGCGCCGGCCGGGCGGCGGCTCGGGCAGCCGCTACTTCGCCGACTGGATCGCCGACCAGGTGCCGGATTTCGCCAACACCGCCGCCCCGGCGCTCAGGGTCGAGACCACGCTGGTGCCGTCGCTGCAGCGCGCCGCCGAGAGCATCGTCGACGCCCGCATGGCGGAGGATGGCGGCAAGGTCGGCGCCACCCAGGCGGCGCTGGTGGCGATGCGGCCGGACGGCGCCGTGGTCGCCATGGTCGGCGGCCGCGGCTACAGCCAGAGCCAGTTCAACCGCGCGGTCACGGCGCAGCGCCAGCCCGGCTCCTCCTTCAAGATGTTCGCCTATCTGGCGGCGGTGGAGCAGGGGCTGACGCCGGACAGCCTGGTGCTGGACGGGCCGATCACGATCAAGAATTGGTCGCCGGGCAACTATGACGGCAAGTTCCACGGCGAGGTGACGGCGCGCGAGGCGCTGGCCAAATCCTACAACACCGCCGCGGTGCGCATGCTGCAGCGGGCCGGTATCGACCGGACCATCGCCCTGGCGCGGCGCCTCGGCATCAATTCGCCGCTGCGGCCGGAGCTGTCGCTGGCGCTGGGCACCAGCGAGGTCAACCTGCTGGAGCTGACCGCGGCCTATGCCGCTTTGGCCAATGACGGCAACGGCGTCTGGCCCTATGGCGTCGAGCGCATCGGCCCGCCGGGCGCCGACCCGCTCTACACCCGCTTCGGCGGCGGCCCGGGCGAGGCGGTGCTGCCCTGGCATGTCGAGGCGATCAACCGGATGCTGGCGGCGACCATGACCATCGGCACCGGCCGCAGCGCCCGGCTCGACCGGCCCTCGGCCGGCAAGAGCGGCACCAGCCAGGGCTATCGCGACGCCTGGTTCATCGGCTTCACCGCCGACTATGTCGTCGGCGTCTGGGTCGGCAACGACGACGGCACGCCGATGGACAAGGTGACGGGCGGCAGCCTGCCGGCGAAGATCTGGCACGACTTCATGGTCGAGGCCGAGCGCGGCCGGCCGGCCAAGCCGCTGCTCGGCGTCGACGATTCCCTGCCGGCCGCGGTCGCCACGGCGGGGCCGGGGGCCGTCGTTCCCGGTCCGGCCGCGATCGCCCCGACCGTGACGCCCTCGGGCACCCCGAAGCTGCTGGTGCCGCCGACGGCGGTCACGGCCCCGACGGTGCAGCCGGCGAAGCAGGATCTCGACCAGGGCGGGCTGGAGGGCCTGCTGGGCCGCCTGGGGAACGG
>JAEKLZ010000021.1 GCA_019508225.1 Inquilinus limosus
GTGGGTCGACAAAGCCGGCGCCGCCGATCGCCTGCACAAGGCCCTGGAGGCGAAATTGGCCGCCGCAAGGCCGCGGATCGAGGCGGAGAAAGCCGCACCGCCGCCGGCCGTGTCGATCGATGCCGAGCCGGCACCCACAGCCGATGCGGCGCCGGACTCTGCTGCGCCCCCGGCGCCCGGCTCGCCTTCCGGCGACGGCGAGAACATGCCGACGGAAGATGCCCCGGTCCGCGTGGCCCTGCAGGTCCCGGCCGAGGGCGCCGTGACGGCACCGCACTACCGGATCACCGACTTCACGCCGCACCAGGCCTTGATCGACCCGGATGCCTTCTACGAGGCCTCCTATGACGAGACGCTGGCGACGCTGGTCGGGCATGTGCTCGACGGCGAGGCCCCGATCGTGGAGACGCTGCTGGTGCAGCGGATGGCCCGGGCGCACGGCTTCCAGCGGGCCGGCCGGCTGATCCGCGAGCGGGTGATGGCGGTCGTCGCGCGCCGCTATCACGCGGCCCCGGACGGGACGGCGGGACTGTTCGTGTGGCATGACCGGGACGCGCCGGCGCGGTGGCAGGGCTTTCGCCCGCCGGCCACGCCGGACGACATTCGGCCGATCGAGGAGATCGCTCTGGCCGAGATCCGGGCCGCCTGTCCCGCCGCCAGCACCGAGGATCCCGCGGTGGAGATCGCCCGCCGGTTCGGCATTCGCCGGGTCAGCGGGCCGGCGCGGCAGCGGATCGAGGCGGCGCTGGCCTTGGAGCCGCAATAGCGGACCGGGGCGCCGCCCGTCGCAATCACGCCGGCGGCAATCCGTTCTCGAAACAGTAGTGGATCGTCGGGAAGCTGTGGCGCAGGGCCACCGCGTCGGACCGCACCGCTTCCGGCGATTCGCCGCGCACCAGCACCCGGGCGATCAGCTCGGCGATCGCCTCCATCTCGCGCTCGCGCATGCCGAAGCGGGTGACCTCGATGGTGCCGATGCGCAGGCCGCCGGGATAATCCCAGTCCTCCTTGCGGTCGGCTGGCAGCAGGTTCTTGTTCACGATCAGGTTGGCGCGCTCCAGCGCCTGCGCCGCCGCCAGGCCGCGGCCGAAGCCGCGGGCGTCGGCGATCGCCTGATGCGTGGTGGTGAAGCCCTTATGGGCGCCCAGCATCGGGATGCCGCGATCCTGCAGCGCTTGCGCCAGCGCCCGGGCGTTGGCGACGATCTGGGCCTGCAGCTCGGCGCCGAAGGCGATCGCCTCCGCCGTCGCCAGGGCCAGCGCAGCCACCCGGTTGACCTGGTGCGTCGCCGCCCAGACCGGGAACACCGCCGTCGTCACCGCCTCGGTGATCGCCGGGTCGTCCCACAGCAGGATGCCGGATTGCGGCCCGGCGAAGGTCTTGCCGGCGGAGCCGGTGACGATGTCGGCGCCTTCCTTCAGCGGGTCCTGGAACTGGCCGCCGCCGATCAGGCCGAGCTGATGCGCCGCGTCGAAGAAGAAGCGGCCGCCCCACTCCGCGATCACCTCGCGCATCGCCGCCACCGGCTGCGGGAACAGCGTCATCGACAGGCCCAGCGCGACCAGCTTCGGCCGGGCCAGCGGCGCTGCCCGGCGGAACAGGTCGAGATCGACCACCAGCTCGTCCGGGTCCATCGGAATGTCGACGATGGTGCGGCCCATGGCGCCGGCCGGGCCGTCATGCCGGTTCGAGGAATGGCCCCCGGTGGGCTGCGCCGCGGTCATCACCACGTCGCCCGGCGCGGTCAGCGCTGTGTAGACCACGGCGTTGCCGATCATCGAGGCGCACAGCCGGTGGTCGGCATAGTTGCAGCGGAAATGCCGCTTCAGCAGCTCGACGCACAGCGCCTCGACCTCGTCGATATGGCGGGTGCCGGCGAACCAGCGGTTGACCCGGCCGATATGGCCCTCTGCCGCGCGGGTGCCAATCTCGGCCGCCAGCAGAGCGCGCACGCCGGGGCTGGTCGGCGCCTCGGGCGCCAGCAGGTTGATGCAGTCCTCGCCGCGCCACTGTGCGTTGCGCCCGACCGCTGCCTTCACCGCCTCGCCCATCGCCGCCGGATCGGCGCAGGCATCCAGCACCGCCCGCGCCGTCGCCAGCGCCTCACGGTCATGCACTTCGATGCGGTTCGACAGATCCGGTGAATCCATGGTCGCCTCCTGTTCGTTCCAACGAGGCTAGAACGAAATCATCGGCAACGGATTTCGATTTGCACGATCGGAATTTCCGTTGTGGAATGTCCGGATGTTGCTTCGAGGAAATCCATGAAAAGCCTCACCCGACCGGCCCCGATCGAGCTCGACGCCATCGATCGGCGCATTCTCGATGCCCTGCAGGAGGACAACCAGGTCACCAACCTGGCGCTGGCCGAGCGGGTCGGCCTGTCGCCGCCGGCCTGCTTGAAGCGGGTGCGGCGGCTGCGCCAGGAGCGGGTGGTGGTGCGCGACGTGGCGCTGGTCGACCCGGAGAAGGTCGGCCAGACCATCGTCGCCTTCGTCGGGGTCGAGCTGGACCGCCAGCGCGAGGACGTTCTGGCCGCCTTCGAGCGCAAGATCGCGGCCGAGCCGGAGGTGCAGCAATGCTATTTCGTGTCCGGCGAGACCGACTACCTGCTGGTCGTGACCTGCCGCGACATGGAGGCCTACAACCTGTTCTGTCGCCGCGTGCTGGCCAACGAGCACAACATCAAGCGCTTCCGCACCAGCTTCAACCTGTCCCGCGTCAAGTACGAGACCAAGGTGCCGATCGGGGCGTGACGTTTCAGCCGGCGCGCTGCCCATGGTCTCGATACCGGTTTGACGCTTGCGGCCATCGGCGACTGCGCTATGGTCGCCATGGCCTCAGCCAAGCCGGGAGGCTTGACTTGGCAAGGCGAAAAGCCGGGGCGCGGTGACGAGCAGCAGGACTTCTCCCGTCCGCCCGGCACCATGCGTCCTGCGCCCGGCCTCCGGTTCACCGCCCACCGGTTCCGAGGTCGTCGGAGTGCCCGGCCGTCACGCGAGGCCATTGGACGATCGGGCGGTCGCCGACGCGGTAGAAATCGTCGCCCTCCCATCGCGGCCAGCCGGCCGGCGAATCCTCCCACGGCTCCTGCCGCCCATAGACGGTCAGGTCGAGCAGGGCGTAGCTGTTGCCAACCACCTCGACGCCGCGCTGCGTGGTCCAGTAGGTCTCGAACACGTCGGATCCCTGCCGCAGGTAGCAGACGATGTGCATCATGCCCACCCGGCGCCCGACCAGCAGCGTCTCGAGCGCGCCCCGATCG
The DNA here is from genome assembly GCA_019508225.1 of Inquilinus limosus. Lineage (GTDB taxonomy): Bacteria > Pseudomonadota > Alphaproteobacteria > DSM-16000 > Inquilinaceae > Inquilinus > Inquilinus limosus_D. The sequence continues at coordinate 3,266 of JAEKLZ010000021.1, forward strand.
GCCGCGTACCATGGCATCTCCCAGCCCATGAAGTCGCGGTACCGGGCGCTCTCGTCGTACGGGCCCTGGCAGATCGTGGCGTAGGTGACGTCGCGGGACTGCAGGAAGGACAGCTCGCGGACCTGCGCTGTGTAGAGGCTGCAGCCCTCGCACTGCTCCGGCGCCGGACGGCCGGCGTTCCACATGAAGTAGTAGGCGATGAGGAGCCGGCGTCCCTCGAACGCCTCCAGCAGCGTCACCGGGCCATGCCCGCCGATCAACGGCGTGGCGCCGTCCACCGCCACCATCGGCAGCCGCCGGCGGGCGGCCGCGAGGGCGTCGCCCTCCCGGGTGTAGGCCTTTTCCCGGACCCGCAACGCGTCCAGCTCCGCCTGAAAGGTGCTGCGGTCGACGATCCTGGGCGCGGCAGGATGGTCTCGCTTGGCGTCTTTGGTCATCTCTCTCTCCCGTTCTCGACAGGGAGACAAAGTTAGCGCCGGACGCCGAAACGGTCAGAGTGACAAGTGTGGCGGGATTCAGTGCGGCCGCGCGCCCCTCCAGCCGGCCTCAGCGCGTCGGGACCGGCACGTCCTTGGAGTAGTCGTAGAAGCCGCGCTTGGTCTTGCGGCCGAGCCAGCCGGCCTCGACGTATTTCACCAGCAGCGGACAAGGCCGGTACTTGCTGTCGGCCAGGCCGTCATACAGCACGTTCATGATCGACAGGCAGGTGTCGAGGCCGATGAAATCGGCCAGCTCCAGCGGGCCCATCGGGTGGTTGGCGCCGAGCTTCATCGAGGTGTCGATCGCCTCGACCGAGCCCACGCCCTCATACAGCGTGTAGACCGCCTCGTTGATCATCGGCAGCAGAATGCGGTTGACGATGAAGGCTGGAAAATCCTCCGACACCGCCGGGGTTTTGCCCAGCTTCAGCGCCAGCTCGCGGATCGACTCGTAGGTGGCGTCGTCGGTGGCGATGCCGCGGATCACCTCCACCAGCTTCATCACCGGCACGGGGTTCATGAAATGCATGCCGATGAAGCGCTCGGTCCGGTCGGTCGTGGCCGCCAGGCGGGTGATCGAGATCGAGCTGGTGTTGGTCGCCACCATCGCCCGCTCGTTCAGATGCGGCACCAGCTGCTTGAAGATCTCGCGCTTGATCGGCTCGCTCTCGGTCGCCGCCTCGACC
>JAEKLZ010000022.1 GCA_019508225.1 Inquilinus limosus
GACCATTGGCTGTCGGCCGACCCGAAATCGGCCGAAGGGCTGCTGGAGTTCCTGACCGAGCGGGCCGAGGAGCGGCTGCGCCGCAAGCAGGCCAAGGAGAACGGGCGCAAGACCCCGACCGCCCGCATCCGCCTGCCCGGCAAGCTTTCCGATTGCAGCCGCAACGCGCCCGAGGGCACGGAGATCTTCCTGGTCGAGGGAGACAGCGCCGGCGGCTCGGCCAAGGCGGCGCGCAGCCGCGAGACCCAGGCGATCCTGCCGCTGCGCGGCAAGATCCTGAACGTCGCCAGCGCCTCGGCCGACAAGCTGGCCGGCAACCAGGAGATCGCCGACCTGACCCTGGCGCTGGGCTGCGGCACCCGCAGCCACTATGCCAGCGACAAGCTGCGCTACGAGCGGGTCATCATCATGACCGACGCCGATGTCGACGGCGCCCATATCGGGGCCACCTGTTCCTGGCGCAGCCGCCGCTGTACCGGGTGCAGGCCGGCACCACCACGGTCTATTGCCGCGACGACGCCCACAAGGACGAGGTGCTGGCGGGCCAGTTCGCCGGCAAGAAGGTCGAGATCAGCCGCTTCAAGGGTCTCGGCGAGATGATGCCGGCGCAGCTGCGCGACACCACCATGGATCCGGGCAAGCGGACGCTGCTGCGGGTCGATCTGGTCGATGACCCGGAGGACGAGATCGACGGCCGCCGCACCGCCGACCTGGTGGAGCAGCTGATGGGCCGCAAGCCGGAGCTGCGGCTGCGCTTCATCCAGCAGAACGCCGACAAGGCGACCGAGCTCGACATCTGAGGCTGAGGCACGCGGCCGCAGGCTGTGACCTGCGGCACCAGCGGGACCGAACGGTCAGCGTAGAACGGAGGCGCCGGACGATTGGCGGCACTCCGCGCCGTTCCATATCATCGAGACCGGCCGCATCGAGAACGGATATGATCCAGCACGCGCTCCGCTTTCTGCCCCTCGCCGCCCTCACCCTCGCCGGCCCGATCCTGGCCGGCTGCGCCAGCGACCGGGTGGTCGTCTCCGACATCGGCATCCGCTATTCCCGGGTCGAGTTCTCGGCCGCTGCCGACGGCCGCGACCTGCGCACCGTGGTCCAGGGCAATCCCTTCGGCACGCCCGGCTTCGACCAGGCGGTGCTCGGGATCATGAACAACACCTATGTCGGGCCGAAGACCAACTTCACCAGCACGCCCGGCCCGACGGCCAAGCGCGACTATTTCGTCTCGCTGGTGTTCAACCCCGCCCCGGACGTGGTGCCGCAGGTGCTGTGCAGCGGCAAGCCGATCCCGACCGCGGCCCCGAATCCAGGCGAGATCAGGGCCCGCGCCGCCTTCTGCATCACCGGCGGCGAGGCCACGGCCGTGATCGGCTACGTCAACGACGTCACCGGTCCGGATGACCCGAATTTCGTCAGTATGATCAAGCACATGATGCTGTCGATGTTCCCGTACTGATCGCGGCGCGGCGCCGGCCCCCGCCCGGCGCCTGCCTGCGGCAGCTTTGAGAGGGAAGCCCATGACTGCGCTCCGATATGCCCTCGCCGCCGCCGCGCTGCTGGCGCTGGCCGCCTGCTCCGGGCCACGGATCATCCGCAGCGATCTCGGCATGATGTATTCGACCGGCGAGCTGTTCCGCGCCGCCGACGGCCGCGACCTGCGCACCGTGGTCCAGGGCAACCCCTTCGGCACGCCGGGCTTCGAGCAGCGGGTGACGGACATCATGACCGCCACCTATGTCGGGCCGAACACCCGCTTCACCACCACGCCCGGGCCGACCGAGAACCGCGACTACTATGTCTCGGTGGTGTTCAACGCCCAGCCCGAGGTCAACCCGTTCGACCTGTGCGACAGGAAGGCCTGGACCACGGCGCCGGCCAAGCGGCCGATCGTGGTGCGCGCCGCCTTCTGCATCCTCGGCCGCGAGCAGTCGGCGGTGGCGGGCTTCCTCGAGCAGGCGACCGGGCCGGACGACCCGAAATTCACCGCCCTGGTCCACGACCTCACCGTCCAGCTTTTCCCCTACGTCCTGCCGGTGCCCTTCGGCCGGCCCGACTTCCCATAGCCGGGCTAAGCCGGCAGCCGCCCGAGCCAGGCGGACAGCGCGGCGTTGACCGCCTCGGGCTGCTCCATGGTCGAGAGATGGCCGCTGTCCTCGACCACGACCAACTCGGCGCCGGGAATCAGCGCCGCCATCTCCTCCGACACCGCCAGCGGCGTCAGCGCGTCCTGCTGGCCGCAGATCACCGTGGTCGGGCAGCCGATCCGCGGCAGGTCGGGCCGGCTGTCCGGCCGCCCCAGGATCGCCGTCTGCTGGCGCAGGAAGGCATCGCGGCCGATCCGCGCGGCCATCGCCATCACCCGCCCGGTCAGCGCCGCATCTTCCAGCCGGTCCGGGTGCAGCAGCAGCGGCAGCAGCCGCGGCGTCACGCCCTTGAACTCGCCGGTCCGGGCCAAAGCCTCCGTGTCCGGCCGGGCCGAGGTGTCGATCAGGGCGAGGCCGGCCACCCGCCCCGGCGCCCGGCGCAGGATCTCGAGCGCGACATAGCCGCCCATCGACAGCCCGGCCAGGGCGAAGCGCTGTGGCGCCGCGGCCAGCGCGGCCTCGGCCAGCCCGGCCATGGAGTCGGCGCCAGCGAGATTGGCCACCGCCACCGGCCGCCCGGCCGAGACGGCGGCGAGCTGCGCCGTCCACAGATCGGCGTCGCACAGCAGGCCGGGCAGGAACAGGACCGGCAGGGTCATCGCAGGAAGGCGCTTACCGTGCGGAACTCGTCGGTGCCCGCCTCGCCCAGCCATTCGAAGCAGGCCATCTCGGCGGTGACGATCTCGATGCCGCCCTGCACCAGCCGCAGCTCCGACACCGCCGTGCTGCGCGGCGCCCGCGCCGTGGTGGCGTCGATCGCGACCACCGGCCGGAAGCCGGCATCGTGCAGATCGAAGGCGGTCTGCAGCACGCAGACATGGCTTTCCAGGCCGCACAGCACGATGGTGCGGCGGCCGATGCCCTCGAGATGATCCAGCAGCGCCGGCTCGCCGACCGCGGAGAAGCGCGTCTTCGGCACCACCGGCGCGTCGGGCGCCAGCGCCGTCAGCTCCGGCAGCGTCGGGCCCAGCCCCTTCGGGTACTGCTCGGCGAACAGCACCGGCACGTCCAGCGCCACGGCGCTGCGGACCAAGGTCTCGATGCCCTTCCGCGCCGTTGCGAAATCGTGCATCGCCGGCACCAGCTTGGCCTGCACGTCGACCACCAGAAGGACGCTGTCGTTGCGGTCGAGCAGCATTCGTCACCTCATCGTTTTCGGCATGGCCGGCGGCATGAGTCGCGCGGGCTCAGATGAGCCATGCCCGGATGTCTCGATAGTTTCAATTGACTTGACGTGGGGTTTTCCCATTTAAAGGGCCTGCGGCGGGCCGCTCGGCGCGCCCCCATTAGTAAAGATTCCTGTACGATGCTCTTTTCGGATCTTGGGCTGAAGCCCGAAATCCTGCGTGCCGTGGACGATGTCGGCTACACCACGCCGACCCCGATCCAGGCCCAGGCCATACCTTACGTGTTGATGGGCCGCGACGTCCTCGGCATCGCCCAGACAGGTACCGGCAAGACCGCCGGCTTCACCCTGCCGATGCTGGAGATCCTCGCCTCCGGCCGGGCCCGGGCGCGCATGCCGCGCTCGCTGATCCTGGAGCCGACTCGCGAGCTGGCAGCCCAGGTGGCCGAGAATTTCGAGCTGTACGGCAAGTATGAGAAGCTGTCCTACGCCCTCCTGATCGGCGGCGAGAGCTTCGACGACCAGATCAAGAAGCTGGACCGCGGCGTCGACGTGCTGATCGCGACTCCAGGTCGCATGCTCGACCTGTTCGAGCGCGGCAAGGTTCTGCTGGCCGACGTCAAGATCCTGGTGATCGACGAAGCCGACCGCATGCTCGACATGGGCTTCATCCCGGATATCGAGCGCATCGTCGGCCTGCTGCCGCCGCTGCGGCAGACCCTGTTCTTCTCGGCCACCATGCCGCCGGAGATCCGGCGCCTGTCGGAGGCCTTCCTCAGCAACCCGAAGCAGATCTCGGTGGCGCCGCCGGCCACCACCGGCGAGTTGCTCGAGCAGCACATCGTCATCGTCGAGGCCGAGGACAAGCGCAAGGCGCTGCGTCATCTGCTGCGGGCGGAGGACGTCAAGAGCGCCTTCGTGTTCTGCAACCGCAAGCGCGACGTCTCGGTGGTGTTCAAGTCGCTGCAGAGCCACGGCTTCAACGCCGCGATGTCGCCGCCCGCGGCATCGACGTCAGCGACATCGGCCACGTCTTCAACTTCGACGTGCCGATCCATGCCGACGATTATGTCCACCGCGTCGGCCGCACCGGCCGCGCCGGCAAGACCGGCAAGGCCTATTCGATCGCGGCGCCTGAGGAAGGCCGCCTGGTCAGGGCGATCGAAAGCCTGATCAAGAAGCCGATCCCGCTGCTGGTGGTGCCGGAGATCGGCCTCGAGGGCTTCCTGTCCGAGGACGAGGTCAAGCAGCGCGGCAAGGCCCGCCGGCGCGGTGAGCGTGCCGATGCGCCGAAGCGCCCCGAGGCTCGCAAGCATCGCGACTCGGCGCCGGAGGCCCGCCGCGAGGAGCGCGTCGAGACCGCCCCTCGCCCTGTCGAAGACCAGCCACGCCAGGACGAAGCACGACGCGGCAGCGTTCGCCCACGCCCGGAAAGGCCCCGTCGAGACGACCATGTCGAGGCAGCGCCGCGTCCTGTCGAGGATCGGCCGCGGCGCGAGGCCCCCCGTCGGGACGAGCGTGGCGAGGATCGCAGCCACGACCGGCGGCGGCACCGCGAAGATCATGACGACGTGCCGGTGCTCGGCCTCGGCGATCATGTGCCGGCGTTCCTGCTTCGCCCCGTGCCGCAGCGCAAGCGCAGCGCGGCGGAGGTCACCGAAACCGCCGCATAACGACGGCACTGCCGTGACCGACGTTGACTTCGCCCCTTCGCTTTCGGCACAAGGGGCGACGCCCGGCGTCGGAGCTTGGAAGCGGCAGTGAAGCGAATCAACCGGTTATCGTGTTTTCTCGGCGCCGTGTCCGTGACCGCCATGCTCACGGCGATCGGCGCGTCGGCCCAGGCGCAGGGCCCGCAGCAGACGCCGGCAGCCGCGCCGGCCGCGGAGCAACCGTCACAGCCGGCCCCGGCCGCCGCGACCGGGCAGCAGCAGCCTCCGGTGATCAGCGCCGATGAGCTGATCTACGACCAGACGCTGGGCCTCGTCACCGCCCGCGGCAAGGTCGAGATCCACCAGAATCACCAGATCCTGCGGGCCGACCAGGTCACCTACAACCAGAAGACCCAGGTCGTCGCCGCCAGCGGCCACGTCGCCATGGTGCAGCCGGGCGGCGAGGTGATGTTCGGCGAATACGCCGAGCTGACCGACGACCTGAAAGACGGCTTCATCCAGCAGGTGTCGCTGATCCTGTCCGACAACTCGCGCATGGTCGGCAACAGCGCGGTGCGCGAGCGCGGCGAGGTCACCACCATCGACCGCGCCGTCTATTCGCCCTGCAACCTGTGCAAGGACGACCCGTCGCAGCCGCCGCTGTGGCAGATCCGCGCCGTGCGCGTGACCAACGATGCGGTGGCGAAGGACATCATCTACCACGACGCCTTCATCGACCTGTTCGGCGTGCCGTTGTTCTACACGCCGTACTTTTCGATGCCCGACCCCTCGGTCGACCGGCGCCAGGGCTTCCTGTTCCCGAGCTTCGGGTCGACCTCCGATGTCGGGCCGTTCTTCGGGCTGCAGTATTATTTCGACATCTCGCCGGACCAGGACGCCACGCTCGGCATCACGACCACGCGGGATGCCGGCACGCTGTTCACCGGTGAATACCGCAAGCGCTTCGACAAGGGCCTGATCACCCTCAACGGCAGCGTCAACCAGAGTGGCTACGACAAGATCCTGAACGACAATTCAGGCTTCAACGGCAGCAACCTCAACTTCCGCTCGCAGCAGCTGCGCTGGCATCTCTTCGGCACCGCCGCCTATGACTTCGACCAGAACTGGCGGTTCGGGGTGAACGTCCAGCGCACCTCGGACCGGACCTATCTCGACAACTTCAACATCTCCGGCTCCGACGTGCTGCAGAGCCGGGCGTTCGCCGAAGGCTTCTACGGGCTGAGCTACATCTCGGTCGAGGCACTGGACTGGCAGGACCTGCGGCAACCGGGCACCGGCATCGGCACCAAGGGCTTCTCGCCCACCATCCTGCCCTGGGCCCAGGCCAACTACACCAGCGAGCCGAACACCCTGTTCGGCGGCCAGTGGTTCGTCAACGCCAGCGCCATCAGCCTGCTGCGCGACTACGACCCGGTGAACACCGACCCCGCCCGCGGCCTGGACACGCGGCGCCTGTCCAGCCAGGTCGGCTGGCAGCGCGACTTCTACACCGACAGCGGCCTCGTGCTGAACGCGCGCACCTATCTGCGCGGCGACCTGTACCAGTCGAGCGACGTGCCGGACGGCATCAACGTGGTCAATGGCGGGCCGGACGAGGTGCGGCTGAAGGACAATGTCGGCGCCGCCCGCCTGTTCCCCGTCGCCACCGTGACCGCGCGCTATCCCTTCGTCGGGCAGATCGGCAGCTACCAGCAGCTGCTGGAGCCGATCGTCAGCTTCAGCGCCGCGCCGGAGATCAGCAACGGCAAGAAGATCCCGAACAACGACAGCGCCGACATCGAGTTCGACGAGATCAACCTGTTCAGCGAGAACCGCTTCCCCGGCCTCGACCGGGTCGAGGGCGGGCAGCACGTCTCCTACGGCTTCCGCTATGGCCTCTACGCGCCGGACGGCGCCTCCGCCACCTTCTTCCTGGGCCAGAGCTACCGGTTCGAGGAGGATGACGACTTCCCGGAGAGCTCGGGCCTGCGCGACAAGGTCTCGGACTATGTCGGCCGCGTCACCCTGCATCCCGGGCCGTATTTCAACCTCGACTGGCGGTTCCGGCTGGACAAGGACAATTTCTACAGCCGCCGGCAATTCATCCAGGCCACCAGCACCCCGGCGGAGTGGCTGAACCTGAACGTCAACTACAGCCTGCTCGACGACAAGGGCCCCGACGACGACGGCAACACCTTCAACCAGCAGCAGCTCGGCGCCGGCGGCAGCGCCAAGATCTCGGACTACTGGACGCTGTCGACCGGCCTGACCTACGACATCGAGAAGATGCGGCCGTTCACCTACAGCGCCGGCGCGCAATACCAGGACGAGTGCTTCACCTTCGGCGTCACGGTGCAGCGCCGCTTCACCACCGCCGAGGACCAGAAGGAGGGTTACTCCTTCTTCCTGACGCTGAACCTGAAGAATCTCGGCGAGGTGCCGGTGAAGCTGAGCAGCGAGCGCGCCGCCGGCACCTGACCGGCGATCAGGTGCCGCCCTGCCCTGGCGCCGCGATGCGGGACCAGGGCAGGACATAGCCGATCCCGTCGCGCTCGCCGCGCTCGACCTCCACCGCATAGGCGCGGCGGAGGTTGTCGTCGGTCAGCACCACGCCGGGCGACCCATCGGCCAGGACCCGGCCGCCCTGCAGCAGCACCAGCCGGTCGCAGAACCGGCCGGCCAGCGCCAAATCGTGCAGCACCACCAGCACGCCGGTCCCAGCCCGCGCCCGGTCCTGCAACAGCTCCATGATCTGCAGCTGGTGGAACGGGTCCAGCGCCGCCACCGGCTCGTCGGCGAACAGCATCGGCGCCTCGACCGCCAGCGCCCGGGCGAACAGCACCCGCATCCGCTCGCCGGCCGACAGGGTGCCGACCGTGCGCTGCCGCAGATGCGCCGCATCCGCCGCGTCGAGGGCTCGCGCCACCGCCGCATGGTCGGCCGCCGACATCCCGCCCAGCGCCCGGCGATGCGGCAGGCGCCCCAGCGCCACCAGATGGTCGGCCCGCAGCGGCCACTGGACGTCGTCGCCCTGCATCAGCACCGCCAGGCCGCGCGCCAGCCGGTCCCGGCCGAGCTGCTTCGCCGCCTGCCCGTCATAGCGGACCGTGCCCGCATCCGGCGCCTGCAGTGCGGCCAGCACACGCAGCAGCGTGGTCTTGCCGGCGCCGTTCGGCCCGATCAGCCCGACCATCTGGCCCGGCGCCAAAGCCAGGTCGATGCCGGCAAGGACCGGGCGGCCGCCGAGCGCGAGGTGGAGCCCCGTGGCGTCGATCCGCATCAGGCGCTCCGCCGCAGCCGCCAGATCAGGCTGAACAGGAAGGGCGCGCCGATCACCGCGGTGACCACGCCCAGCTTCAGCTCCGGCTGCACCCGCACCAGCCTGAGGCCGATATCGGCCAGCAGCAGCAGCACGGCGCCGCCCAGGCCGCTGGCCAGCAGCAGACGCCCGGGCCGATGCCCGACCAGGGGGCGCAGCAGATGCGGCACCACCAGGCCGACGAA
>JAEKLZ010000245.1 GCA_019508225.1 Inquilinus limosus
CGGGAACAGGAGGCGCGTTGCCTCTCCCGCCTGGCGGGAGAGGTCGGGCTCGCGCAGCGAGACCGGGTGAGGGCTGGCCCGGGCCTCGACAAAGAGCCCTCACCCGGAGCCGCTTCGCGTCTCCGACCTCTCCCGCAGGCGGGAGAGGCAAACATGAACTGTGCCGTTTCTTACACCGCTTCCAGGGCCAGGGCGATGCCCTGGCCGACGCCGATGCACATGGTGACGAACGCCCGTTTGCCGCCGGTCAGGCTCAACTGCAGCGCCGCGGTGCCGGCGAGGCGGGCGCCGGACATGCCGAGGGGGTGGCCGAGCGCGATGGCGCCGCCATTCGGGTTCACCTGCGGCGCGTCATCGGACAGGCCGAGGTCGCGGGTCACCGCAAGGGCCTGGGATGCGAAGGCCTCGTTCAGCTCGATCACGTCGAAATCGCCGATCGAGAGGCCAAGCCGCGCCAGCAGCTTGCGGCTGGCCGGGGAAGGGCCGAAGCCCATGATCCGCGGCTCGACGCCCGCCGTGGCGCCGCCGAGGATGCGAGCGATCGGGGTCAGGCCGTGACGCGCCGCCGCTTTCTCCGACGCCACGACCAGCGCCGCGGCGCCGTCATTGACGCCGGAGGCGTTGCCGGCGGTTACGGTGCCGCCCTTGCGGAATGGGGTGGGCAGGGCGGCCAGCTTGTCCAGCGAGGTCTGGCGCGGATGCTCGTCGCGGTCGACCACCACCGGCTCGGCCCTGCGCTGCGGGATGGTGACCGGGATGATCTCGCGCGCCAGGCGGCCATTGGCCTGGGCGGCCAGCGCCTTCTGCTGACTGCGCAGGGCGAAGGCGTCCTGGTCGGCGCGGGTGACGCGGAACTGCTCGGCCACGTTCTCGCCGGTCTCCGGCATCGAGTCGGTGCCATACAGCGCCTCCATCCGCGGGTTGACGAAGCGCCAGCCGATGGTGGTGTCGTAGACGGCATTGGTGCGCGAGAAGGCCGTTTCGGCCTTCGGCATGACAAACGGCGCGCGCGACATGCTCTCGGCGCCGCCGGCCAGCATCAGCTCGGCCTCGCCGGCCTTGATGGCGCGGGCGGCGATGGTGACGGCGTCGAGGCCGGAACCGCAGAGGCGGTTGATGGTCGAGCCCGGGATCGACTGCGGCAGCCCGGCCAGCAGCAGGGCCATGCGGGCCAGGTTGCGGTTGTCCTCGCCGGCCTGGTTGGCGCAGCCGAGGACGACGTCGTCGACCGCCTCCCAATCGACCTTGCCGTGGCGTTCCATCAGCGCTTTGAGCGGGATCGCGGCCAAGTCATCGGCGCGGACGGCAGACAGGGCGCCGGCATAGCGGCCGATCGGGGTGCGCAGATAGGCGCAGATATAGGCGTCGCGGCTCATGCGGCCTCTCCATGGGCGATACGGGTGCGCTCCTTCAGGTCGCGGAGCGTCTTCAGCTCGAGCGCAGAGGGCGGCGGGGTCTGTTCCAGGTTGTCGGCGAAGCGGACGGTCCAGCCGCAGGTCTCCTGCACCTGGTCGCGGGTCACGCCCGGGTGCAGCGACACCACGGTGAACTCCTTGGTCGCCGGGTCGGGGCGCCACACCGCGAGGTCGGTGACCAGCAGGGTCGGGCCCTTGGTGGTGACGCCGTGGCGGGCGCGGTCGTCGCCGCCGGTGCCGTGGCCGAGCGAGGTGAAGAAGTCGATGGTGTCGACCATGCCGCGCTTGTTCTGCTTCATGGTGATGAAGATCTCGCCGCAGGAGGTCGCGATCTCCGGCGCGCCGCCGCCGCCCGGCAGGCGGACCGTCGGCTTGTGGTAGTCGCCGATCACCGTTGTGTTGATGTTGCCGAAGCGGTCGAGCTGGGCGGCGCCGAGGAAGCCGACCGTGACCCGCCCGCCCTGCAGCCAATAGCGGAACATCTCCGGCACCGAGACGGTGGTGACGGCGGTGTCGCACAGCTCGCCGTCGCCGATCGACAGCGGCAGCACCTCGGGCGCGGTGCCGATGGTGCCGCTCTCATAGATCAGGGTGATGTCCGGGGCATGGGTCAGCCGCGCCACGTTGCAGGCGGCGGACGGCGCGCCGATGCCGACGAAGCAGACATCGTCGTTGCGCAGCGCCCGGGCCGCCGCGATGGTCATCATCTCGTCGGGGGTGAAGTCCGAGGTCATCTCACACCGCCAAGTGCTTGAACACTTTACAACTGTCATGCCCGGGCTTGATCCGGGCATCCAGGGAATGCCGATGCCGCTCCGGGTGGCCCCTGGATCGCCGGGTCAAGCCCGGCGATGACAATAAAAGAGAAAGCCGGTCCTTCACCCTCAGGCCCTCCCGCTCAGCGTCGCGACCCGGCCGGCGAAGGCGTCGGGGCCGCTGTCGATTACATTCTCTTTCATCCAGGCCAGGAAGCCGTCGCGGTCGGTCGCGATCTTGTCCCAGGCCAGATAGAAGGCGTTGTCGCGCGGATAGTAGCCGTGGGCGTAGGACGGGTGGGCACCGCCCGGCACATGGACGATCGAGGTCACGGTCCAGCGCGGCAGCACGCAGGCATTGGGGTGGATGTCGTCGAAGTCGTCGACGATCTCCTCCACCGTCACCACTGAGCGCTTGGCCGCCAGCACCGCCTCCTTCTGCACCCCGACGATGCCTTCGATCAGCACGTCGCCGCGGCGGTTGGCCTTCTGGGCGTGGATGAAGGACACGTCCGGGCGGATCGCCGGGACGGCGGCCAGGGTCTCGCCGGTGAAGGGGCAGGTGACCGATCTGATGTTCGGATTGACCTCGGCCAGGCCGGCGCCGCGATAGCCGCGGAACACGGCGCAGGGCAGGCCGGCCGCCCCGGCCTCATAGGCATTGGCCATGGCGGCGTGGGAATGCTCCTCGATCTCCACCGGGTTCGGCCAGCCCTTCTCGACCGCGTCGCGCACGCGGCGCAGCAGGCCGACGCCGGGGTTGCCGGCATAGGAGAAGACCAGCTTCCGGGCCATGCCCATGCCGACCATCTGATCGTAGACCAGGTCGGGCGTCATCCGCACCAGGGTCAGGTTGCGCCGGCCCTGGCGGATCGCCTCATGCGCCGCGGCGTGCGGGATCAGATGGGTGAAGCCCTCGAAGGCCGCGGTGTCGCCATCATGGAGGTTGTCGGCGACGGCCTCGGCCAGGGTCTGGAATTTTGCCATGGTCAGATCTCGAAGAAGACGGTCTCGCCGTCGCCCTGCATGCGGATGTCGAAGCGGTAGCGGCCGGGCCCGTCGGCTTGGGCGATCAGCGTGCTGCGACGGGAATCGGGCACGGCGTTCAGCACCGGGTCGCCCGCGTTGGCGGGCTCGTCCGGGAAGTAGATCCGGGTGTGGACGTGCACCAGCATGCCGCGCATGAAGACGATGACGCTGAGATGCGGCGTCTGGCCCGGACTGGGGACACCGGGCTTGATCGTGTCGAAGACGAAGCGCCGGTCCGGATCCGTGCCGGTGCCGCAGCGGCCGAAGCCGGTGAAGCCGTCATTGGCGCTGCGCTGCGGCCCCGGGAACACGCCCTGGGAATCCGCCTGCCAGATCTCGACCAGCGCGTCCTCGATCGGCTGGCCGGCGCCGTCCAGCACCCGGCCGGTGAGGCGGATGCGCTCGCCCGGCACGGCGTCGCCGGCCATGGTGCCGTCGGCGATCTGCGGGAAGTTATAGCCGTATTGCCGCGGCGTCAGGCCGTAGGCGAAGAAGGGGCCGACCGTCTGCGACCCGGTCTGGAGAAGCTTCGGCACGGCTCAGACCTCCATCGGCGTCGCCAGGCGCCCGCGCAGCACGATGTCGAACTCGTAGCCCAGAGCGACCTCGGGCTCGGTCAGGTCGAGGCTGAAGGCCGCGATCAGGCGCTCGCGCCCGGCCGGGTCGGGGATGCTGTTGAACATCGGGTCCAGCGTGTGCAGCGGGTCGCCGGGAAAGTACATCTGGGTCACCAGCCTTGTGGCGAAGGCCGGGCCGAACAGCGAGAAGTGGATGTGCTGCGGCCGCCAGGCGTTCGGGTGGTTGCGCCAGGGATAGGCGCCCGGCTTGATGGTCAGGAAGCGGTAGCGGCCTTCGGCATCGGTGACGCAGCGCCCGGCGCCCAGGAAGTTGGGGTCCAGCGGCGCGTCGTGCCGGTCGGCCTGGTGGATATAGCGGCCGGACGCGTTGGCCTGCCACAGCTCGACCAGCGTGTTGGCCACCGGCCGCGCATCCTCGTCCAGCACCCGTCCGGTGACGATGATGCGCTCGCCCAGAGGCTCGCCATTGACCCGGCCGTTGCGGGTCAGGTCGGCCTCGCCCTCCGGGGCCGGGGGGAAGACCGGACCATGGTGCTCCGACAGCGCGCCGGAGAGCGGGATCAGCGCCTGCGACGGCGCCCGCAGCACGGTCGAGCGGTAGCCCTCGTAAAGATGGGGCGGGTGGATGCGCCAGTCGCGCGGGCGGAAGCTCACTTCTGGTCCTCCCGTTCGGCGAATACTGTCTTGGTGATGGCGAAGGCGGAGTTGGCCGCCGGCACCCCGGCATAGACCGCGACATGCAGCAGCGCCTCGCGGATGTCCTCCGGCGTGGCGCCGGTGTTGGCGGTGGCGCGGATGTGCATCGCCAGCTCCTCATGATGGCCCAGCGCGGCCAGCAGGGCGATGGTCAGCATCGACCGCTCGCGATGGGTCAATTGCGGCCGGCTCCACACCCCGCCCCAGGCGCCGCGGGTGATGAACTCCTGGAACGGCGCGTCGAAATCCGTGGTGCGCGCCTGGGCGCGGTCGACATGGGCGTCGCCCAGCACCTTGCGGCGCACCGCCATGCCCTGGTCGTAGAGCGGGTCAGCCATGGCGACCCTCCTCGATGAAATCGCGGATCAGCCCGGCCAGCAACTCCGGCGCCTCGACGCAGGGCAGGTGGCCGGCGCCCGGGATGTCCTGGTAGCGCGCGCCCGGGATCAGGGCGGCGAGCGACCGCACCAGCTCCGGCGTCGTCGCGATATCCTCGGTGCCGCATAGGCACAAAGTCGGCACGGCCACGTCCTGGGCCGCCGCGGTGAGGTCGCCGTCGCGCAAGGCGGCGCAGGCGCGGATGTAGCCGTCGGCCGGGGTGCGGCTGAGCATGGTGCGGGCGATCGCGACCAGGTCCGGCTGCCGGGCCCGGAAATCCGCCGAGAACCAGCGCTCCATCGTCGCCCCGGCGATGCCGGCGACGCCGCCGGCCTCGACCGCCGCGATCCGCACCTGCCAGGCTTCGGCGGTGCCGATCTTTTGGGCCGTGTCGCAGAGCACTAGCCGTTCGACCAGGTCCGGCCGCAGTCGGGTGAGGCCGAGCGCGATCATGCCGCCGATCGACAGTCCGACCACCGTCGCCCGGCGGATGCCCTGGGCGTCGAGCAGTGCGGCGAGATCGGCGGCGTGGGCCTCGATGCTGTCGCCGCCCTCGCCGCCGGACAGGCCGTGGCCGCGCTTGTCGTAGCGCAGGGTCCGGTGCTGGGGGAATTGCGGCACCACCGCATCCCAGATGCGGAAATCGGTGCCGACCGAGTTGATGAAGACCAAAGCGGGCGCGTCGCGCGGGCCCCTGTCCTCGACATGCAGCACGATGCCGTTCGCCTTGACCGCGTCCATCCCGTTTCCCTGGTTCCGCCCGGGTATCGTGCCGCACTGTGCGTCGCCGGCACGGTTATGTAAAATGAGGAATTCGCCGCAAAACATAACCTGGAGAATATGGTGGACCGCGACAGCGCCGGCGCGATCGAGCGGCGGATCAAGCTGCGCCACCTGCAATGCTTCCTCGAGGCGGTGCGGCTGCGCAGCGTGGTGGCCGCGGCCGACGCGCTGGGGGTCAGCCAGCCGGCGGTGTCGAAGACCCTGCGCGAGCTGGAGGAGGCGCTGGGCGCGCCGATGTTCGACCGCAGCCGCAAGGGCGTGGTGCTGACCCCGTTCGGCCGCACCTTCCTGCACCATGCCGGCACCAGCGTCACGGCGCTGCGCCAGGGCATCGAGAGCGTGGTGCGGGCCCGGGCGGCGGGGGAGGAGCTGCTGCGCGTCGGCGTGCTGCCGACCGTGGCCGGGCAGATGATGCCGGCGGCGCTGGAGCGGTTCCGCACCGCCTGCCCCGGCGTGGTGGTGCGGGTGGTCGACGGGCCGAACCAGATGCTGCTGGGCCAGCTGCGCGTCGGCGGGCTGGACCTCGTGCTCGGCCGGTTGGCGGAGCCGGAGCAGATGACCGGCCTGTCCTTCGAGCATCTCTATTCCGAGCGCATCGCCTTCGCCGTGCGGCCCGGCCATCCGCTGCTGTCGCGCGCGGGGCTGGCCATCCGCGACATCAGCGGCTTCCCGGTGATCGCGCCGCCGCCCGGCTCGGTGATCGGGCCGACGGTCGACAAGCTGCTGATCGCCGCCGGGGTGGGGGTGCTGCCCGACCGGATCGAGAGCGTCTCGCCCACCTTCGGCCGCTCCTACACCCGCCGCACCGATGCGGTCTGGATCATCTCGCGCGGCGCCGTGGCCCAGGATGTGGCGGAGGGCGTGCTGGCCGAGCTGCCGATCGACGACGGCGATTCCACCGGCCCGGTCGGGCTGACCATGCGGGCCGAGGTGCCGCCGACCGATGCCGGCCGGATCTTCATGGCCATGGTGCGCGACGCCGCGCGCGAGGTGCGGGGCACCTGAAAGGAGGAGGATGATCCGCCCGGCTTCGGGCGCGTCGTGTGATAGGCTTGGATAACGCCGCACGCATCGACGCAGAGAGGGGAGACCGCCCATGGCCATGAGGCCCGATCCGACCTTCCACGCCTCGCCGAAGCTGGCGATGGAAGCGCCGCCGGAAGATTTCGCCTATACGCTGCTGCTCAGCCCGGACTTCTCGCAGCCCGACGCGCTGGCGGTGATCGACGTCAAGCCCGGCTCGCCGACCTACAGCCGGATCGTCCACACCGTGGTGATGCCGGAGAAGGGTGACGAGTTCCACCATTTCGGCTGGAACGCCTGCTCCTCCTCGCTGTCGCCGCTGACCGGCCACGCCTTCCTGGAGCGGCGCTACCTGATCATCCCGGGCATCCGCTCGTCGCGGATCTATGTCGTCGACACCAAGCCGGACCCGACCCAGGCGAAGATCCACAAGGTGATCGAGCCGGAGGAGGTGTTCCGCAAGACCGGATACTCCCGGCCGCACACCGTGCATTGCGGCCCGGACGGGATCTATGTCTCGACCCTCGGTGGCGGCTGCAAGGACGGGACCGACGGCCCGCCCGGCATCTTCATCATGGATTGCGAGACCTTCGAGGTGCTGGGCCGCTGGGAGATCGACCGCGGGCCGCAGGAGCTGCATTACGACTTCTGGTGGAACCTGCCGCGCGACTACATGGTCTCCAGCGAATGGGGGCTGCCGCCGCAATTCGAGAACGGCATCGTGCCGGAGGACCTGCTGGCCAACAAATACGGCCACCGGGTGCATTTCTGGGACCTGCGGGCCCGGCGCAACGTCCAGACCATCGATCTCGGCGCCAACCACCAGATGGCGCTGGAGATCCGGCCGGCGCATGACCCGGCGAAGGAATACGGCTTCCTCGGCGTCGTGGTCGACACCACCAACCTGGAAGGCTCGATCTGGACATGGTGGCGCGAGGGCGGCCGGTTCCATATCGAGAAGACGGCGACCATCCCGCCAGAGCCGGCCGAGGCCGACCGGTTGCCGCCGCTGCTGAAGGGCTTCGGCGCTGTGCCGCCGCTGGTGTCCGATATCGACCTGTCGCTGGACGACCGCTTCCTCTACGTCTCCTGCTGGGGCACCGGCGAGATGCGGCAATACGATGTCGGCGATCCGCGCAAGCCGAAGCTGTCCGGCTCGGTCCATATCGGCGGCATCGCCCGGCGCACCGCCCATCCGAACGGCAAGGCCTATACCGGCGGGCCGCAGATGGTCGAGATCAGCCGCGACGGCAAGCGGGTGTACTGGACCAACTCGCTGTACTCGACCTGGGACGACCAGTTCTATCCGGACGGCGTGCCGGGCGCCCAGGTGATGGCGCAAGCAGGGCCGGATGGCGGGCTGGAGTTGGCCCAGGATTACTGGGTCGAGTTCCCGGACGGCTACCGGGCGCATCAGGTCCGGCTGCAGGGCGGCGACTGCTCGACCGACAGCTTCTGCTACCCCTCGGCCTGAAGCATGCCGGAGGCGGCCGGCCTGTGGCTGGCGGTGGTGGCGAGCGGCCTCTATCACGGGATCAATCCCGGGATGGGCTGGCCGCTCGCGGTCTCGGCCGGGCTGATGGAGCGCAGCCCGCGCGCCCTGCTGGCGGCGCTGGGGCCGTTGACGCTCGGCCATCTGCTGGCGATGGCGGTGGTGATCCTGCCCTTCGCCCTGCTGGTGACGCTGGTGGCGTGGCAGCAGCCGATCCGGATCGGCGCCAGCCTGCTGGTGATCGGCTTCGGCGTCTATCGCCTGGTGAACCGGCGCCACCCGCGGGCGCTGGCGCGGATCCGGCCGACCCAGCTCGGCCTGTGGTCCTTCACGGTGGCGATGGCGCATGGCGCCGGGCTGATGCTGGTGCCGATTTATCTCGGCCTGTGCCGGGCGGCGGGGACCGACCAAGCGGCGGGCACGCTGGTCGGCGGCGATCTCGGCATGGGCGTTCTGGTCTCGGCCGTCCACTCGGTCGCCATGGTCGCGGCCGGCGGCGCTTTCGCTTGGTTGGTCTACCGGTATCTCGGCCTGAAGGCGGTGGCCGGCAGCTGGTTCAACCTCGACGCGGTCTGGGCCGGCAGCCTGATCCTGGTCGGCGCCCTGTCGCTGGCGCTCGCGCTGCACGGCGGGATGTGACCCGACGCTCCGACCAGATGTGAAGACCCGGCCTTCCGGCGCGCGGCAGCGTTGCACGACAAGCCCTTGTCCCGGATCGCGGTTTGGGTCGAAGCTTGACTCGTTTCTCATCATCCCCGCGGGGGCGGGCAGCGCTCGACCGGCACCACCGCCCAGGCGGCATGGCGCGGGCCGGGCCGTGCCGCGTTTGAGCGAGACTGGACCGGATGTCGTTCGTCAGCAGGATCACCGCGAAGGCGACGGGCCGCGCCATGCCGGCGCCGGGCTTCGTCGAGTTCGTCGGCCTGATCGCCTTCATGATGGCGCTGATCTCGCTGTCGATCGACAACCTGCTGCCGGCCTTCGGAGCCATCCAGGCCGATCTCGGCATCGCCGACGCCAACTCGCTGCAATATGTGCTGACCGCCTACATGGCCGGCTTCGGGGTGATGCAGCTGGTCTACGGCCCGGTCTCCGACGTCATCGGGCGGCGGCCGACGCTGATGATCGGGCTGACGATCTACACCTTCGGCAGCATCCTGGCGATCGTCGCCCATGGCTTCGAATGGCTGCTGATCGCCCGGGTGGTGCAGGGCATGGGCGCCGCCGCGGCGCGCGTCCTGACCGTCACCATCGTCCGCGACCGCTACTCCGGCCGCGAGATGGCGCGGGTGATGTCGCTGACCATGATGGTGTTCATCATCGTGCCGATCCTCGCCCCGGCGATCGGCCAGGGCTTCCTGTTCCTGGGCGGCTGGCACGCGATCTTCGTCAGCATGCTGGTGCTGGCCCTGGTGCAGATCGTCTGGTTCAACCTGCGCATGCCCGAGACGCTGCATCCCGAATACCGCAAGCGGTTCTCGCCGTCGCAGATCGCCGGCGCGGCGCGGCGCTGCGTCACCACCCGGGTGTCGATCGGCTACGCCACCGCCATGGGGCTGATGATGGGCGCGCTGATGTCCTATCTCGGCTCGTCCCAGGCGATCTTCGAGACCGATGTCTACGCGCTGGGCACCTACTTCCCGATGGCCTTCGGGCTGATCGCGATGGTGATGGGCTTCGCCTCCTTCCTCAACTCCCGGCTGGTGCGCCGGCTGGGCATGCGGCGCCTGTCGCACACCGGCATCCTCGGCTTCGTCGCCGTCGGCGCGCTGCAGGTGATCTTCGCCTTCGCCTTCGGCGGCAAGCCGCCCTTGTTCCTGTTCGGCGTGGTGCTGGCCGCCAACATGTTCCTGTTCAGCCTGACCGTGCCGAACTTCAACGCCATGGCGATGGAGCCGCTGGGTGACGTCGCCGGCACCGCCTCCTCGGTGTTCGGCAGCTACACCACGATCGTCAGCGCGGTGCTGGGCGCCGTCGTCGGCCAGGCCTTCGACGGCACGGTGGTGCCGCTGGCCTTCGGCTATTTCGGCCTCGGCCTGCTGGCGCTGGTGATCGTGCTGTGGACCGAGCGCGGCCGGCTGTTCGTGCCGCACCATCCCGACCCCGTCCGCTGAGGGTTTCCCTCGGGGCCGGACGGGCTAATTCTGTCCCCTACTTCCCCGATGCGGAGACCGTGAGATGCGCCAGCAGACCTCGTTCCTGTTCGACCTCGACGGCACGCTGGTCGACAGCGTCTACCACCACGTCATGGCCTGGCGCGAGGCGCTGGACGCCGAGGGCATCGAGCTGTCGGTCTGGCGCATCCACCGCAAGATCGGCATGAGCGGCGGGCTGTTCACCAACATGCTGCTGCGCGAGACCGGCCTGGACATCAGCGATGAACGGGTCGAGCGGCTGCGCCGCCGCCACGCCGAGGCCTATAACCGGCATCCCGAGCAGAGCGTGCCGCTGCCCGGCGCGCGCGAACTGCTGGCCTGGCTGACCGAGGCCGGCATCCCCTGGGCCATCGCCACCAGCGGCCGGATGGAGACGGCGCGGCCGGTGATCGAGAATCTCGGCGTCGATTTCGACAAGGTGCCGGTCGTCACCCGCGATCAGGTGAAATACGCCAAGCCCGACCCCGACCTGTTCCTGGCCGCGGCCGAGAGGCTGGGCGTGCCGATCGAGCGCGCCCATGTCGTCGGCGACAGCGTCTGGGACATGCTGGCGGCGCAGCGGGCCCGGTCGCTCGGCATCGGCTTCCTGTCCGGCGGCTACGGCCAGGACGAGCTGGAGCGCGCCGGCGCCTACCGCGTGTTCGAGGACCCGGCCGACATGCTGCTGCATATCGACGAGGTCGGCGGCAGGCGCTGAAGCGCTGAAACCGTTCATCCCGGCGCTGTTACCCCGGTAACCGCCTTTCCGCATCCTGTCGTCAAGCTGCAACCGGGCCGGCCCAGCCTCGGTCCGGTTGGGGGATCCCTGCGACCGCGCCGAGCCCGGAATCCCGGGCTCTGGGCCGGCCGCGATCCTTGGCGAGAGCATGATGCCAGACGACGTTCCCTACATCCTCGGCCATTCCCAGGCCGAGCTGCGCCGCCTGATGCTGCAGGCGTCGATCATCCAGCCGATCACCCGGCGCCTGCTGCAGGAGGCCGGGCTCAGGCCCGGCATGCGCGTGCTCGACATCGGCTGCGGCACCGGCGACGTGTCGCTGCTGGCGGCGGAGCTGGCCGGCCCAAGCGGCTCGGTGGTCGGCATCGACCGCAGCGCCGAGGCCGTGGCGGCCGCGCGGGGCCGGGCGACGGCGCTCGGCTGCGGCCAGGTGACCTTCCGCCAGGCGGAGGCCGGGGCCTTCGACGATCCGGACCCGTTCGACATGGCGATAGGCCGCTACGTCCTGATCCATCAGGCCGATCCGGCCGAGATGATCCGGGCTGCGGCCGCGCATGTCCGGCCGGGCGGCATCGTCGCCTTCCACGAGCTGCTGCTGGCCGGCGAGCACCAGACCCGGCCGCCGCTGCCGCTGGCGACCGAGATCTGGGACGGGGTGCTGGCCGCCTTCGCCTCGGTGATGCCGCATCCCGACGCCGCCGGCCGGCTGGTCGAGCATTTCCACCGGGCAGGGCTGGGACAGCCCGCCCTGTTCTGCGAGACGCCGGTGGGCGGCGGCCCGGATTCGCCGGTCTATGCCTGGTTAGTGCAGTCTCTGCGCAGCCTGCGGCCGCAGATGGAGCGGATCGGGCGGCCGGTGCCGGCCGATATCGACACGCTGGAGGACCGCCTCCGCGCCGAGGCGGTGGCGGCGCACAGCCAGCTGGTGGGGCCGCACCAGTTCTGCGCCTGGGCGAGGGTGCCCCAGCCCGGGCGGGAGGGCCTCAGCGACTTCGAATGACGGTCAGGCCGCAGTGGCGTCCGTCCCGATCGTCAGCACCGTGCGCCGGCGGCGGCGCCGATCGGCAACCCGCAGGACCGGGCCGACCTGATCGCCTGTCTGAAGACCGTGCCCGCGCCCTGAGGGGCCGCAGCGACCCGCCGGCTCCCGCCCGCCTCGGCGGGAGCCGCTATCCGCTCGTGCACAGCGCCGTCAGGCGGATCCAGACGTCGAACGGGATGAGCTGGACGGCGAGGAACAGGGCGGCGGCGAGGCCGGCCAGGCCGCAGAACATCCATTTCGCCAGGACGACCGATCCCCGCGAGACACCCTCGATCGTCCGGATCTGCCGGTGGGAAAAATAGGCGAAGGCCAGGAAGCACAGCAGGGCCAGCAGCTCGGTGGCGAAGGCGCCGGTGGCCGACTGGGTGAAGCGCAGCCATCCGGGCAGCCGCAGATCCTGATACTTCAGGAGAAGCTGGGACAGGATGAGGGCAGCAATGCCGATGGCATAGAATCGGAAAGGAAATTGGTCGAAGCGAAATGCGCTTCTCATCCGTGACTCCTCGCAAATCACGCGGCTGCCGGGCGTCGGCTCGACGTGCCGGCGCGGCAATCCGCTCAATGAAAAATGGCCCATGCAAATGCGGTCCGATTGCATCATCGGACGCCGGGCGTGTCAATCGGATGATAAGACTTCGTGCCTAGCCGCCGACCGCCGCCAGGGCCCGCCCGGTGAAGGCGCGGTGGCGGCTGCGCAGGCGCTGCTCCTCCTCCGGCTCCAAGCCCCAGCCGGGCAGGCCGGCGATCGGGCGCAGCGCCGCCCACAGGTCCCAGAGGGGCAGGGCCGCTGTGTCGGTAGCGGTCGAAGCGAGATAATGGCGGGTGAGGGCGGCCATGGCGTCCTCGCCGAGATCCAGGGCCAGCTCCAGCCGGGCATTGGCCAGGTCGGCCAGCGGGTCGCCGACAGCGGCATCCTCCCAGTCGACCACCGCCTGCAGCCGACCGCCGCGCCACAGCAGGTTGCCGGGCCAGACATCGCCATGCAGCAGGGCGGGCGGGTTGCGGCGGGGCGGCGGCCAGGCCGCGGCCAAGGCGGTGCGCAGGCGGGGTTCGGCCAGGCTCTCATCCGGCTCGGGCCGGTGGCGGGCGATCAGCGCCGCCGCCTGCTCCTCCTGGCGCGGCAGGAACGCCACGTCGGCGGCCGGCACGCGGTGGATCGCGGCCAGCGCCTCGGCCAGCCGGCGCATATGGTCGTCAAGGTCGGCCGGCGCATCCTCCGCGTCGCCCTCGATGAAGCCCTGCAGCAGCCAGGGCGTGGGCAGCAGGGTGCAGCTCGTGTCCAGGTGCAGCGGCGCCGGGGCGGGCACGCCGGCGGCCTGCAGCACCTGCAACAGCCGGAATTCCTGCGCCGCGATCTCCGGGTTCCGCGCCCGGTCGGCGGCGCCGTGCCGGCGCAGCACCACGGTCTCGGCGCGCCCGTCCGGATGCGCGGCCTCCAGCGCCGTCACCTGGGCCGAGACGCCGCCGGCCAGCGGCCGGGCAGCCCGCAGGCGGGCCTCGGGATAGAGGCGCCGCAGGATGCGCGCCAGGGTGTCGGGATCCTGCATCGCCTGCCGGCCTACCGGCCCAGCGCGATGGCCGAGCCGGTGAAGGGCACCACCAGGGTGAAGCCGGTCGGCGTCGGCGAGACCGGCGTGCCCGCGGCGGTGCCGAACTGGGTGACGCCCTGGCCGAGATGCTCCGCCACATCGTGGCGGCCGCCGGCGAAGTCGAAGGGCGTGCTCTCGACCAGCCGGGCCGAGAACACGTTGGTGCCGACCAGCGGCACGGTCGTGCTGCCGTCGGGGCCGGTGACGGTGGTGCCGACCACCAGGCTGGCGCGGCGGAAGGTGGCGATGCGCGCGCCCCGGGCGAAGGAGGCCGGGTCGTCGAAGGTCCCTTCCGGCCGGCGCTGCAGGTAGATCGAGAACTCGCCGACCGGGTCGATGCCGAGTTCCAGCCCGCCATTGT
>JAEKLZ010000023.1 GCA_019508225.1 Inquilinus limosus
CCGCTGCCGGGCGAGACCGGCAGCCCGCCGCTCTGCAGCAGGGCCAGCGCCACGTCGCCGGAGGTGACGAAATGGTCGTAGCTGTCGCGGGCGAAGCCCAGCGTCTCCATCCGCCGGGCGTTGTAGGCGGCGGAGCGGCCGGAGTTGGACAAGAGCACGATGTGCCGGCCGGCACCCTTCAACCGGCGCAGCGCCTCGATCGCGCCGGGATAGGGATGGCGGCCGTCATGCAGCACGCCGTACTGGTCGATGAAGAAGGTGCCGAAGCGGTCGGCCAGCGCGCCGATCCCGTCCACCTGCTCGATTATCGGCATCAAAACGCTCCGAGTCCGGCCAAAGCCAGCCGGGCTGTACCCTCTGCCGCGTCCTCGGACAAGGCCGGCAGGAAGGGCACGCCCAACTGACGGCGTCGGATCTCGGTCCAGCCGGCGTTGGCGGCGCCCCCGCCGACGCTGCGCAGCGATGTCATGGCCGGTGCACCGAGATCGGCCAGCAGGCGATAGGCCCGGCCCTCGATCGCGGCGATGCCCTCCAGCACGCCCTGGAAGAACAGAGCCTCGTCCTCCGGCCGCGGCTCCAGCACCGGCGCCAGCGTGGGATCGGCCACCGGGAAACGTTCGCCCGGCCGGGGCAGGGGATAGTAGGACAGGCCGGTCGGACGATCGGGCTGCAGCGAAGCGGTCAATTCCGGCAGCCGGTCGCGGCCGAACAGCTGGGCGATCACCGCCCCGCCGCTGTTGGAGGCGCCGCCGACCAGCCAGCGGTCGCCCATGCGGTGGCTGTAGACGCCGTGCTTCGGAGAATCGACCGGTCGGTCGGACAATAGTTTGATCACAAGCGTCGACCCCAGCGCGGTGACTGCGTCGCCCACCGCATCCGCCCCGGTGGCGAGGAAGGAGGCGCAGCCATCGGTGGTGCCGGCGACCACCAGCGCGTCGGCCGGCAGCCCGAGGGCGACGGCCGCCACATCCACCTTGCCTGTCGGCGTGCCCGGCGCCACTGCCTGCGGCAGGGCGGAGGGGGCGACGCCGAGCCCAAAAATCCAGTCCGGCCAGCGCCGGGCCACCGGGTCGTAGCCGGTCTTCAGCGCGTTGTTCTCGTCGGTGACGTCGAAGCGGCCGGACAGGCGGCCGGCGATCCAGTCGGCCTGGTGCAGCACTCGCACCGCTCCGGGCCGGCGCAGCAGCACCAAAGCGCGGGCAAGGGCGGAGCTGCGGCCCCGGGCGGCGCTGCCGGCCGGGGCGACCGCGTCGATCCGCGCGACCACCGCCTCGTCCGGGCAGGGATCGTTGTACATCAGCGCCGTGCCGACCGGCCGTCCGGCGGCGTCGGTGACGAGCACGGTGCCGGAGGTGCCGTCGACCGAGACGGCGCCGACGCCCGACAGATCGGCCTCCGCCGCCAGCCGGCGCAGCGCCGCGATGGTGGCCAGCCACCACATCTCCGGATCGCGCGGGTCCAGGCCGGGGCTGTCGGTCGCCATGGTGCCGCGGCCGACGGGACGGCCGGCGGCATCCACCGCCACCGCCCGCACGCCGGAGGTGCCGACATCGATGCCGATCGCGCGTGCCGTCATGCTCAGCCCTCCCGCCGGCTCAGCGACTGCCGGTACTGCTCGGCGTCCCATTGCGTCAGCTCGTCGATCTGCGGCTGGGTGAAGGCCCGCACCGCGGTGCCGGCCGGCACCCGCCCGGCGACGTCGGCCAGGCAGCGGGCCATCTCGTCCGCCCCGCGCAGCACGCCCTGGTGCAGCACCACGCCGTGGTCCGGCACGCCGACGATCGCCGGCGCGCGCGGTCCTTCACCCAAAGCCGCCAGCTCGGCCGGAATCCGGACGGTCGCGAGGGCGGCGCCGAGGAAAATCACATGGTCGGGATAGAAGGCGCCGGCGGTGGCCAGGGCCAGGCTGGCGGGATCGGTGGCGACGTCATGCGCCGCCGGGTCCTGCGGCAGCCGGTAGGGCGTGCCGCGGACGAATTCGGCCAGCGCCTCCGGCTGTGCCGCGGGGGAGGGGCGGCGGGGCAAAGCGAGGGCGGCGCAGACGCGGTCCAGCAGCGCGCCCGCCGCGGCGACGCCGTCGGCCGCGACCACCAGGCCGTGATTGCCCAGCACCACGACATTGGTCCCAGGCTTGAGCCGTGCCGCGATCGCCTGCGACAGGGTCAGGCCCGGCTTGCAGTAGGGCACGAAGGCCCAGTCGACGCCGGGCAGCCCGTCCAGCCGCTCGGCCAGCTGCGCCTCGGCATCGGTGCGGATCGCCAGTGCGATGGTCGAGACGCAATGGACGTGCAGCACCACGGTGAAGGACAGCACCGCATGCACCGTGGTCTCGATCGACGGCCGCAGCCCGCGCGGATTGTGCTCCGCCACCACGAAGGCACGGGCGGTCTCGGCGGCGGGGTCGCCGTCGCGCATCGCCTGCAGCAGCGGGTCCAGCCGCACCGGCACCAGGATCTCCTCATCCTCGGCCCGCGCCAGCCAGGTGCCGGAGGCCTTGATCCACATCGTGCCGTCGCGCTTCAGCGAGGTGTTGCCGCCCGCCGCCTGCACCCGGTCCGGGTCACGGCCGAGCCTGGCGGACAGGGTACGCAGGGCGCGGAGGTCGGGATCGGTGGCTGGGTCGAGGGTCATGGGTGGGGCTCCCGAACCGGCATATAGAGTTTTGCGTTGCCTCTCCCGCTTGCGGGAGAGGTCGGAGACGCGAAGCGGCTCCGGGTGAGGGCCCTTTGTCGAGGCCCGCGCCAGCCCTCACCCGGACGTCCTAACGGACGTCCGACCTCTCCCGCCACGCGGGAGAGGCAAAGCGATGGCTCTTGCTGCAACTGATCCATCACCGCCCTATCGCCTGCACGGCCGGAGCCGGCGCCGCCTCCAGCCATTCGGTGAAGGCTGCGGTCTCGGCCGGCGACAGGTGCAGCCCGTGCTTGGTGCGGCGCCACAGGATGTCCTCGACATCCCCGGCCCATTCCTGCGCCCGCAGCCAAGCGACCTCGCGCTCGTGGAGCAGGGCGCCGAAATGCCGGCCGAGATCGGCGAGCGACCGGGCGCCGTCGAGTAAGGCGTCGGCCCGGGACCCATAGAGCCGGCCGAAATGCAGGGCCAGCTCCTCCGGCAGCCAGGGGTGGCGGCGGCGGAACTCCGCCAGCCAGCGCTCGAAATCGGCGCCGGGCATGTCGCCGCCGGGCAGCGGCGCCGCCGCGGTCCAGGCCGGGCCCATCGCCGGGAAGAACGGGCGAAGCCGGTCCAGCGCGTGCTCGGCCAGCTTGCGGAAGGTGGTGATCTTGCCGCCGAACACCGACAGGATCGGTGCCCGTCCGCCCTCGTCATCGATGTCGAAGACATAGTCGCGGGTGACGGCCGACGGGTTGGCGGCGTCGTCGTCGAACAGCGGCCGCACCCCGGCGAAGGAATGCACCACGTCCTGCGGCCCGATCTGGCGCTGGAAGGCACGATTCAGCACGCCGCAGAGATACTCGACCTCCGCCGGGTCGACCGCCACCCGGTCGGGGTCGCCGGTCTGCGGGATGTCGGTGGTGCCGATCAGCAGGTAGCCGTGCTCGTACGGGTTGATGAAGATCACCCGCTTGTCGGTGTTCTGCACCAGATAGGCCTGCGGCCCGTCATAGAACTTCCGCACCACGATGTGGCTGCCGCGCACCAGCCGGATCTTCTTGCCGGATTTGAGGCCGGCGGCACCGGTCAGCACCTTGTCGACCCAGGGGCCTGCGGCATTGGCCACGGCGCGGGCGACGACCTGCCGCTCGGCCCCGCCGCCGGCCGGGCGCAGCACCGCGTGCCACAGCCCGTCGCGCCGCCGCAGCGACACGCATTCGGTGCGGGTCAGGATCTCCGCCCCGCGCTCGGCCGCGCCGATCGCGTTCAGCACCACCAGCCGGGCGTCGTCGACCCAGCAGTCGGAATACTCGAAGCCGCGGCGGAAGCGGTCCTGCAGCGGCTTGCCCTCCGGGGCGCGGTGCAGGTCCAGGCCGCGGCTGGCCGGCAGCCTCTTGCGGCCGCCGAGATGGTCGTACAGGAACAGCCCTGTCCGCAGCAGCCAGGCCGGGCGCAGGAAGCTGTCATGCGGCAGGACGAAGCGCATCGGCCAGATGATGTGCGGCGCCGCGGCCAGCAGCACCTCGCGCTCGATCAGCGCCTCGCGCACCAGCCGGAACTCGTAATATTCGAGATAGCGCAGGCCGCCATGCACCAGCTTGCCGCTGCGGCTCGACGTGCCCTCGGCCAGGTCGCCCTTCTCGCACAGCAGCACCGACAGGCCGCGCCCGACCGCGTCTCGGGCGATGCCGGCGCCGTTGACGCCGCCGCCGACCACCAGCAGGTCGACGACGGCCCCGTTCCGCTGGTCCGCTCCGTCCGCCATCTTTCGGGCCGCCCAGCATCAGCGTGTAGACATACTGCTTGGCCAGGGTCTCGACCTCGACCGCCAGCCACATCGCCTTGCCCAGCGCCGAGCCGGTGGCGATCAGGCCGTGGTTCGCCAGCAGGCAGGCGGTGCGGCCCTGCAGCGCCGCGATGGCATGCTCCGACAGCTCCGGCGTGCCGTAGGTGGCGTAAGGCGCGCAGGGGATCGAATTGCCGCCGCCGCAGGCGATCATGTAGTGCAGCGCCGGGATCTCCTGGTGCCGGATCGCCAGGATGGTCGAATACATCGGGTGGCAGTGGACGATGGCGTTCACCTCCGGCTTGCTGCGGTGGATGTCGAGGTGGAAGCGCCATTCCGAGGAGGGGCGGTGGTCGTCATGCTCCCAACTGCCGTCCATCCTCATGGCGACGATGTCGTCCGGCGTCATCTCGTCATAGGGCACGCCGGTCGGGGTCACCAGGATGCCGTCACCCCAGCGGGCGCTGATGTTGCCGGAGGTGCCCTGGTTCAGCCCGTTGGCGTTCATCTGTCGGCAGGCGTCGACGATTTTGGCGCGCAGCTCGATCTCGGTGGTCATGGCGGGTTCCGTGAAAAAGGGGTCAGCAGAGGCGGAGCAGGGGCTCGCCGGCCAGGTAGCGCCGGACGTCCTCGGCGATCTGGCCCGCGGCATAGGTGACGGTCTTCACCGAGGCGCCGGCGATGTGCGGGGTCAGGGTGACATTGGGCAGCTTCAGCAGCGGCCAGTCCTCCGGCGGCGGCTCGACCGCGAAGGTCTCCAGCATCGCGCCGCGCAGCTTGCCGCTGACCAGCGCGTCGTACAGCGCGTCGTAATCGACCAGCGGGCCGCGCGCGGTGTTGACGAAGATCGCCCCGTCCTTCATTGCGGCGAAGGCCTCGGCGCCGATCATGCCGGTGGTCTCGGCGGTCACGCGCGGATGCAGCGTCACCACGTCGCTTTCGGCCAGCAGGGTCTCCAGCGCCACCTGCTGCACGCCATCGGCGCTGTCGGCGGGGTCGAGCTGGACATAGGGGTCGGTCACCAGGATGCGGCAGCCGAAGGCCTTCAGCAGGCGCACCACCTTGGCTCGCGGCCGGTCAGGTCGGCGCGATACAGGTCGCCGCGCCAAGTGCCCTGGGAGAGGGCGGTGTGGCCGCGGGTGATCAGCCGGGTCTCGGCCAGGATGGCGCCGATGGTGAACTCGGCCACGGCGCTGGCGTTGCGGCCGGGGGCGTTGACCACCTTCACACCACGGGCCTTGGCCGCCTTCATGTCGATATTGACCGGACCGCCGCGGCTGACGCCGATCAGCTTCAACTCCGGCAGCCGCTCCAGCATCCCGGCCGAGATCGGGGCCAGATGGGTGACCAGGATCTCGGCGTCGCCAATGAACCCGACGATCTCGTCCGGATCGCCCATGAACTCCTTCAGCCCGTCCAGCCCGGTGCCGGCATAGCCATGCACCATCGGCTCGTCCGGCCAGGGCTGCTCCAGCGTCCGGATGTCGAGCGCGGCCGGAATTTTCTCCAGCGCTTCCACGAACAGGCTGGGCAGCATGAAGCGGTCGCCGATCACGGCGATGCGTCGGGTCATCCTCGGGTCCTCAGGTCTTCCAGGGCGTGCCAGACCGGGCGCAGGCTGCGGTAGCTGGCGCGGTACTGCGGGAACAGGCGGTCGTATTGCGCGACGAGATCCGGGTCGGGCGCCTCGGCCTCGGCCAGCAGCGGCGTCACCCAGCGGGCGCAGGCGGCGTCGATGTCGGGCAGGATGCCCAAGCTCAGCGCCGCCACCATGGCCGCGCCGGCGGCACCGACCTCCTCGCGCTTCACCAGCCGGACCGGCGCGTTGGCGGCGGCCGCCAGGATGCCGCGCATGGTGGTGCTGCG
>JAEKLZ010000024.1 GCA_019508225.1 Inquilinus limosus
CCTGGCGGCGCGCGAAGTAGCCTGGGGGCGGGTCTGGCACCTGGCCGGGCCTGGCACCATCACCCAGCGCGAGGCCGCCACCCTGGCCTTCGCCGCGGCCGGCCGGAAGCCGAAGCTGATGGTGGCCGGCAAGACCATGCTGCGCCTGGCCGGGCTGTTCGACCCGATGATGCGCGAGCTGGTCGAGATGCACTATCTGCTGACCGACCCTGTGGTGCTGGATGACGGCGCCCTGCAGGCCCTGATCGGCCCGATCCGCAAGACGCCCTATGCCGAGGGCATCCGCCGCTGCGTCGAGGCCGCAGCAGCCGCCTGATCACAGCGCCCGGGCGCGGTCCCGCAGCACGAATTTCTGGATCTTGCCGGTCGAGGTCTTGGGCAGGTCGCCGAACACCACCGTCTTCGGGCATTTGAAATGCGCCAGGTGCTGGCGGCTGAAGGCGATGATCTCCTGCGGCGTCGCCTCGGCGCCGGGCCGCAGCGTGACGAAGGCGCAAGGGGTCTCGCCCCATTTGTCGTCCGGCCGCGCCACCACCGCCGCCTCCAGCACCGCCGGGTGGCGGTACAGCACGCCCTCGACCTCGATGGTCGAGATGTTCTCGCCGCCGGAGATGATGATGTCCTTCGACCGGTCCTCCCTGGCGCGACTTCAGCCGCGCCTGCTCCCCCGCCGGCAGCGCGTCCCATTCCGGCTTCCAGTCGCAGACCACGGCCGGGCCGTAGACCTCGGTCAGGCCGTAGACATGGGTGACCTTGATGCCGAGCCTGGCCATGCCCTCCAGCACGGTCGCGGGCGGCGGCGAGGCCGCGGTCATCATCTGCACCGCCTGCGGGAAGTCGCGCCGCTCCCCCGCCGGGGCGTTCAGCAGCATGCCCATGACGATCGGCGCGCCGCAGAGATGGGTGACGCCGTGGTCGGCGATCGCCGCATAGATCTCCCGCGCGGCCACCCGGCGCAGGCAGACATGGGTGCCGGCCAGGGCCGTGATCGTCCAGGGGAAGCACCAGCCGTTGCAGTGGAACATCGGCAGGGTCCAGAGATAGACCGGGTGGTGCGGCAGGGCCCAGGTGACGACGTTGCCGATGGCGTTGAGATAGGCACCGCGGTGATGCGTCACCACGCCCTTGGGGTTGCCGGTGGTGCCGGAGGTGTAGTTGAGGGCGACGGCGTCCCATTCGTCGCCCGGCATCACGCCCGCCCAGGCCGGGTCGCCCTCGGCCAGGAAATCCTCATAAGCCAGGCCGCCGACCGGCTCGCCCGCCACCGCCGGGTCGACGATGTCGACCACCAGCGGCGGCGCGTCGAGCTGCGCCAGCGCCGCCCGCACCACCGCGGCGTATTCGCGGTCGGCCAGCAGCACCCGGGTCTCGGAATGGCGCAGCTGGAAGGCGATGGCCGCGGCGTCGAGCCGGGTGTTGAGGGCGCACAGCACGGCGCCGGCCATCGGCACGCCATAGGTCGCCTCGAACGCCTCCGGGATGTTCGGCGCCATCACCGCCACCGTGTCGTTCTTGCCGATGCCGCGGCGGGACAGGGCCGAGGCCAGGCGGCGGCAGCGTTCCGCCGTCTCGCGCCAGCTCCGCTTCACGTCGCCGTAGACCACCGCGATCCGGTCCGGATGGGCCAGGGCGGCCCGGCCGAGGAAGGAGATCGGCGTCAGCGGCACATGATTGGCCGGGTTGCGGTCGAGATCGGTGTCGTAGGCGTGCGGCATCGGTGGGCCCCCTGGTGCGGAGACATACTGGCATCGCCCAGTCTCGGGTGGAACGCCGCGATCGGCTCCGCCGGCCGCGTCCGGCCGTGGCCGGATCGCGACACCGGGCGCGCGCCCCCTCGCCGCGAAGGCCCTGCGGCGCTAGGCTCGGGCAAAACACGGATCCGGGAGGTCGCCATGGGAGCCTATGCCGAGGCCTATCGCCGCGCACTCGACGACCCCGAGGGCTTCTGGGGCGAGGCCGCCGACGCGATCGATTGGGACCGACGCTGGGACCGGGTGCTGGATGACAGCAACGCCCCCTTCACGCGCTGGTTCGCCGGTGGCCGGCTGAACACCTGCCACAACGCGCTCGATCGCCATGTCGCCGCCGGTCATGGCGACCGCATTGCTTTGATCTACGACAGCCCGGTCACGGGCACGGTGCGGCGCTTCACCTATGCCGAGCTGACCGACCGGGTCGCCCGCTTCGCCGGCGCGATGCGCAGCCTCGGCGTCGGCGCGGGCGACCGGGTGGTGATCTACATGCCGATGGTGCCGGAAGCGGCGATCGCCATGCTGGCCTGCGCCCGGCTGGGCGCGGTGCATTCGGTCGTGTTCGGCGGCTTCGCCGCACCCGAGCTGGCGGCACGGATCGACGATTGCGAGCCGAAGCTGGTGGTCTCCGCCTCCTGCGGCATCGAGGTGGCCCGTGTCATCGCCTACAAGCCGCTACTCGACGCCGCCCTCGGCCTGGCCAGGCACAAGGTACCGGCGACCGTGGTGCTGCAGCGGCCGCAATGCGAGGCGGCGATGACCGCCGGCCGCGACCACGACTGGGCCGAACTGGAGGCCGTGGCCGAGCCGGCCGGCTGCGTGCCTGTAGCGGCGACCGACCCGCTCTACATCCTCTACACCTCCGGCACCACCGGCCAGCCCAAGGGCATCATCCGCGACAATGGCGGCCACGCCGTAGCCCTGGCCTGGAGCATCCCCGCGATCTACGGCCTCAAGCCCGGCGAGGTGATGTGGACCGCCTCCGACGTCGGCTGGGTGGTCGGCCATTCCTACATCGTCTACGGGCCGCTGCTGGCCGGCTGCACCAGCGTGATGTACGAGGGCAAGCCGGTCGGCACGCCCGATGCCGGCGCCTTCTGGCGGGTGGTCGAGCAGCATGGCGTGTCGGTGCTGTTCACCGCGCCGACCGCCTTCCGCGCCGTCAAGCGCGAGGATCCGGAGGGCCGCCTGCTGGCCGGCCGCGACCTGTCGAGTTTCCGCGCCCTGTTCCTGGCCGGGGAACGCTGCGACCCCGACACGCTGCGCTGGGCCGAAAAGCTGCTGCGGGTGCCGGTGATCGACCATTGGTGGCAGACCGAGACCGGCTGGCCGATCTGCGCCAACCCGATGGGGCTGGAGCCGATGCCGGTCAAGCCGGGCTCGCCGACCAAGCCCATGCCGGGCTGGGACGTGCGCGTGCTTGGGCCGGACGGGCACGAGATGCCGCGCGGCGAGATCGGCGCACTGGCCTGCCGGCTGCCGATGCCGCCGGGCGCCGCGCCGACGCTGTGGCGGGCCGATGCGCGCTTCCGTAGCGCCTATCTCGAGGACCATCCCGGCTACTATAAGACCGGCGATGCCGGGCTGGTCGACGCGGACGGCTACGTCTTCGTCATGAGCCGGGTCGATGACGTCATCAACGTCGCCGGCCATCGGCTGTCGACCGGGCAGATCGAGGAGGTTCTGGCCGGC
This sequence comes from Inquilinus limosus, assembly GCA_019508225.1. Classification (GTDB taxonomy): domain Bacteria; phylum Pseudomonadota; class Alphaproteobacteria; order DSM-16000; family Inquilinaceae; genus Inquilinus; species Inquilinus limosus_D. The sequence goes on from JAEKLZ010000024.1 coordinate 3,444, forward strand.
CATCCCGATGTCGCCGAATGCGCGGTGATCGGGGTGGCGGACGACCTCAAGGGCCAGGTGCCGCTGGGCTTCCTGGTGCTGAAGGCGGGAGTGGCGCGGCCGCATCAGACCGTCGCGGCCGAGGCGGTGCAGCGGGTGCGCGACGGCATCGGACCGGTCGCCGCCTTCAAGACCGCGATGATCGTCGACCGCCTGCCGAAGACCCGGTCGGGCAAGATCCTGCGCGGGACGATGGCCCGAATCGCCGATTCGCTTCCCTTCGCCGTACCGGCGACGATCGACGATCCGGCGATTCTCGATGAAATCCGCATGACGCTTCGGCGATCGGGCTATAGCCGCGGGTAACGTTCCCGTTTCCACCCGATCTAAGCCCCAGGCGGCAACCCCCCATAAATATTACATTTTTAAGATCATTTGTCGCTCTTGTCAGCCAGCACCGACCACAGGAACCGGGCGAACAACTGAAAACCCTTCAAAATAAAGGGTTTTTCTGACCCAAACGAGTTCTTGACGCCGCGGCAAAATGGCTCTTATCGTCGCGCAATGCTCGAGTTGAGCAGGCGAGGCTTCAAAAAACGAGGGCCGCAGAAAGCGGCCCTCTTTTTTGTCTCTGCGGCTCGGGAGAGGGGGCGCTGCCGCTGCGGCGGCGCCCCACGCCGACCCGTCAGGCGGCGAGCTGCTTCGGCGCCTCGGCCTGGCCGACCGCGATCTTCACCGTGCGGGGCTTCTGCGCCTCCGGCACCTCGCGGACCAGCTCGATGTTGAGCAGGCCGTTCACCAGCGACGCGTTGCCGACCTTGATGTAGTCGGCCAGCTGGAAGCGCCGCTCGAAGGCCCGGCCGGCAATGCCGCGATGCAGGAAGACCCGGCTCTTCTCCTCCTCGTCGGAGGTCGTCTTGGCACGGATGGTCAGGGTGTTCTCGGAGGTCACGACCTCGAGGTCGTCCTCACCAAAGCCCGCCACCGCCATGGTGATGCGGTAGGCATCCTCGCCGGTCTTCTCGATGTTGTAGGGCGGGTAGGAGGGCGCCGCGGTGTCGAACTGCGGCGCGGAATCGAGCAGCCGCGACAGGCGGTCGATACCGATGGTCGAGCGGAACAGCGGGGAAAGGTCAAGAGTACGCATGGATATCCTCCAGTGAGCGATACCTGTGCGACGCACCATCATGGCCGCGCCGCGGGGTTTGCGACGTGGCGGCCCCGGCTGGGCGCCGCCACGCCTCGATCTGGGGAGGATGAATTCCGGGTTCAAGGGGTGTCGATGATCGCACCCTTTCCCGGGAAACGACCGGCTACTGCGCCGTCCAGCCGCCGTCGACCGACACGCTGGTGCCGGTGATCTGCTCGGCCGCGTCGGAGCACAGGAAGGCGACGGTGCCGCCCAGCTGCTCCGGCGTCACGAAGGTCATCGAGGGCTGCTTCTCACCCAGCAGCTGCCGCGACGCCTCCTCCTGGCTGATCCCCTTCTCCGCCGCGATCGCGCTGATCTGCTTCTCCACCAGCGGCGTCCGCACCCAGCCCGGGCAGACCGCGTTGCAGGTGATGCCGTTGCCGGCATTCTCCAGCCCCACCACCTTGGTCAGCCCGACCAGACCGTGCTTGGCCGCGACATAGGCCGCCTTGTGCGCCGACGCCACCAGCCCATGCGCCGAGGCGATGTTGATGATCCGGCCCCAGCCCTGACGCTTCATCACCGGGATCGCCGCGGCGATGCCGTGGAACGCCGCCGACAGGTTGATCGCCAGGATCGCGTCCCACTTCTCGGCCGGGAACTCCTCCACCGGCGCGGTGAACTGGATGCCGGCGTTGTTCACCAGGATGTCGACCCGGCCGAGCGTCTCGACCGTCGCCGCCACCAGGCCGCGCACCGCGTCGCCCTTCGACATGTCGGCGCCGTCATAGACCGCGCGCACCCCGTGCTCGCGCTCGATGCCGCTGCGGATCGCCTCGATCTCGCCGGC
>JAEKLZ010000246.1 GCA_019508225.1 Inquilinus limosus
GTTACCTCTCCCGCCTGGCGGGAGAGGTCGGGCGTCCGCAGGACGACCGGGTGAGGGCGGGTCCCGGCCTCGACGCTCTCCCCTCACCCGGAGGCGCAAGCGCCTCCGACCTCTCCCGCAAGCGGGAGAGGCAAAACCATCGGCTCTTTTCATTGCCGTCTCTCCATCCCACACCGTCATGGCGAGGCGCGGAGCGCCGTGGCCATCCAGGGGACGGAGCAGCTGGATGGCCACGCCCCTGCGGGGCTCGCCATGACGGCTTATGGTTGGGGCGTCTGACACCCCGAGGCCGGTAGCGCTCAGCTGCTGTTCGGCTTCGGCAGCCTGGACAGCGGACGGCCGTCTGCGGACTCCTCCGGCGGCTCGGCCCAGCCGTGCCCGGTCGGAGTGGCCGCAGCGACGAACTCCGCGCTCGGGCGGGGCAGGCCGATGCTGTCGCCCTCGTCCCAGCCCTGCGGCAGCGGGATCCCGGGCGGCGGGCGGCCGATCTTGCGGCAGACCTCGCGCAGGAACGCCTCGGGCGACAGCGTGTCGAGCTGCACGTCCAGAATCTCGTCCTCGACCAGCGACTCCCACACCATCGACCGCACGCGTTCGACGTCGTCGATCTCGTCGGGCTTCGTGACCGCCTTGACCACGGTCTCGGTGGCCTGCTCCCGGCGCTGCCGCCGGCGCTCCTGCTCGCCCGAGCTCTTCCGCTCCGCCTTGCGCATCAGGTAGTCGGTGCGGATCCGCTCGATCATCGCGATCGACAGCCGCACCGAACGCGACAGCCGCGACTGCATCAGCGGATAGTCCGGCATCTCCGTGCCGCGCAGGATCCGGTCCTGCTCCCGCACCGTCGTCCGCTTGGTGGTGATGTCCAGGTCGACGATCTCGCGCAGCTTGTCCAGCGCCCACCCCGTCCATTTCATGTCAGGGTCGGTCGGCCGGATCTCGCCGGAGTCGGATTGCGCCATATCCATAGAACGCATCATGAACGCAAACGACAATTAAGGCTACCGCGATCGCTAATCCGGCGCGGCCATTCGCGGCTGGCGGCGGAACCCGACAGCGGCTACGACGTTCAGACCGGGCCGCCGATCCGGCCGCCATCGCAGAGCCGAGCATGCAGGTCCTTCCCACCGCCTTCGTCGTCGCCCGCGACCTGAAGCGGCTGCAGCAGATCGTCACCGTGCTGCTGCGCTTCGGCTTCGGCGACCTGGTGCGCCGGCTGGGCCTGCACCGGCTGCTGAAGCAGGCCGGGCTGGCGCCGGGCGAGACCGGCACGGCGGCGCCCGGCCAGGACACGCCGGCCCGGCTGCGGCTGGCGATCGAGGCGCTGGGCCCGACCTTCATCAAGCTGGGCCAGATCCTGGCCACCCGCGCCGACCTGCTGCCGCCGGAATGGGTGGCCGAGCTGGAGAAGCTGCACGACCGGGTGCCGCCCCTGCCCTATGACGCGCTGGCGCCGCTGCTGGAGGCGGCGCTGGGAGGCGCGCCCGACGCCGTCTTCGCCCGGTTCGACCGCGAGCCGCTGGCCTCGGCCTCGATCGCCCAGGTGCATCGCGCGGCGCTGGCCGACGGCACCGAGGTGGTGGTCAAGATCCGCCGGCCCGGGCTGCGGCCGCTGGTCGAGGCCGATCTGCGCCTGCTGGCCCATGCCGCCAAGCTGGCCGAGACCGAGCTGCCGGAGCTGGCCCGCTATCACCCCGAGGCGATCGCCCGCGCCCTGTCCGCCGCGATCGGCGAGGAGCTGGACCTGGCCAATGAGGGCCGCAACGCCGAGCTGATCGCCGCCCAGTTCGAGGACCAGCCGGACGTGGTGGTGCCGGGCATCCACTGGGCCTGGACCAGCGAGGAGGTGCTGGTGCAGGACTTCGTCGCCGGCATCCGGCCCAGCGACGAGGCGGCGCTGGCGGCGGCCGGGCTGGACCGGCGGGTGCTGGCGGCCCGCAGTTCGAATGCCTTCCTGCAGATGATGCTGATCGACGGCGTGTTCCACGCCGACCCGCATCCCGGCAACATGCTGTGCCTGGACGGCGATCGCATCGCCTATCTCGATTTCGGCACCATCGGCCGGCTGTCGGCGCGGCGGCGCGACCAGCTGGTGACGCTGATGGCGGCGATCACCGGCGGCAGCGCCGCCGGGGTGCGCGAGGTGCTGCTGGACTGGGCCGGCCAGCCCGACATCGACGCCCGCCCGCTGGAGGAGGCGGCCGAGGCGTTCCTGGCCCGCCACACCCGCGGCGCGCTGGGCCGGCTGAAGCTGGGCCAGGCGCTGGCCGATTTCGTCGGCCTGATGCGCGACCACGACCTGGCCCTGCCGCCCGATCTGGCGCTGGTGCTGAAGGCGCTGATGACCTCCGAGGGCGTGGTCCGGCGCCTCGACCCCGAGCTCGACGTGGTGCGCGAGGTCGAGCCGGTGGTGCGCCGCGCTTTGGCCGCGCGCTACGCCCCCGAGGCGCTGCTGGGCCGGGCCGGATCGGCGCTCTTGGAGCTGCAGGCCCTGGCCGGCGACGCGCCCGGCATCCTGCGCCGGGTGCTGCGGCGGCTGGAGAAGGGCCGGGTGAAGCTGGATGTCGAGATCGGCCGGATGGACCGGTTCGGCCGCTCGATCGAGCGCGGCGCCGCCCGCATCGCCGTCGCCATCGTCACCGCCGCCTTCGTGGTCGGCCTCGCGCCGATCCTGGCCGAGAGCGGGCCGCGGCTGTGGGGCATGCCCGCCTTCGCCCTGCTCGGCTGCCTCGCCGCCCTGGCCGGCCTCGCCTGGCTGCTGCTGCCGGGGCGAAGGAAGGATTAGGGGCCGGAGGAGACGCATGCCCTACGCGATCAAGGCCGAGATCCGGGACCCGCGGGCGGAGAGCTTCGCCTTCGCCGCGCAGAAGACGATGTATGGCGGCAGGCGCATCGCCGTGGGCGACACCATCTTCCTGTTCGCCAGCGAGACCGAGGGTGGCCAGGGCCTGGTCGCCCGCGGCATCGTCACCGCGGCTGAGGCGGTGACGCCGATCCCTGGCCTGGACCGGCAGACGCCGCGGGTCAGCGTCGCCATCCGCCGCACCGCCCTGGCCAAGCGACCGCTGGGGCGCCGCGAGCTGAAGCCGCTGCAGGACTGGGACGACGGCCAGCCCGGCACCGAGCTCAACTTCAAGTTCTACCGCCAGGCCACCAACAAGATCGTCGGCCTCTCGGACGCGGCGGCGGCATTCCTCGACGGATTCTTCTAACGGGAAGCTGCGGCCGCGAGGCCGGCGGCCGACCGTTACAGCCGTGACCGTCGCTGAAACCAAACCGACATTCGCACCTGCCCCCAATGGACCGCCGCGGATCGCGCGGCGCCCATGACGACACGAGCAGCGAGGGCAGCATGCCATTCCCCGGACATGTGATCTTTCCGATCCACAATGAACGCTACAGCACGCCGTCGGGTCCCGGGGCCTGTTCCGCCCTCTGCGTCCGCTGGATCCTGGCCATCCATCGGAACCCGATCGCCGCGACCACGACCTCCGCCTTCTACCCGGGCATCATGGGCACGAAGCAGGAGATCGAGCGGGTCCAGCAGCAATACGAAACCGTGAATCTCGGCCCCGACGACGAAGCCAACATCCTCATCCCCAACGGGCTCAGGGTCACCGACAAGGGAATGTTCGGCCTGGAGGCCGCCCCGATCGAGACCTTCCTGCGGGACTGCTTCGCCAATCCCGGATCCTACTATGTCTCGCTCGAGCTCGACGACAATCGCTCCGTGACCAGCAACGCTTCGGAGGAAGGGACGCTTCAGCACAACATCGCGCTCTATACCGGCGTCAACGGCTATATCATCTTCGATCCCAATGGCGGGGCCTACCGCAGCGGCGGGCAGCAGCAATTCGTCTCCAGCGCCCGGTACTGGTTCGACGAATACGCCCTCAGCTATCAAAAGGTCGGCTGGTTCCGGTGCGAGCTGGCGCGCTAGCCGCGCTAGCCGCGCATCGCCCGGATGACGGGCCGCTCAGTGCGGCAGCACCACCTTGCGGGCGTGGATGTCGATGACGGAGAATTCGCGGTCGGGGAAGCAGCGGGCCCCGACCTCGAGCGCGACGGCGGAATCGGCGTAGAAGCACATCACCCGGCCGCGGCGGACGAAGGCGTATTGCGACGGCGCGGCGGCCGCGGATTCGGCGAGGAAGCGCTCGAGGGCGGCGACATCCGTCCTGCCCACATGCCCTGGCCCGGCCATCGCCGCCTCCCCACTCCCGCCCGCTTCATCCTAGGCCCTGGCGGGCGCCACGGATATTGGCCGATCGTCCTGGCCTCACGAATTTTCGCGCAGTCCTGTCGGGATCGGCCGCGCCCGGTCGTCCTCGGGACAGAAGCGGTCGCGCGACCGCCACTCGATCAAGGAAGGAGCACCGCGATGAAGGTCACCCAGCATCTCTGGTTCGAGAAGGACATGGAGGCCGCGATCGGCTTCTACACCGGGCTGATCCCCGGCTCGGCCGTCCATTGGATCACGCCGCTGCCGGCCGACACGCCGAGCGGCCCGGCGGGCAGCGTCCGGATCGCGTCCTTCACCCTGGGCGACCAGCGCTACCAGGCGATCGAGGCCGGGCCGCTGGACCCGTTCAACCACGCCTTCTCGATCATGGTCACATGCGACACCCAGGCGGAGATCGACCGGCTGTGGGATGCGCTCAAGGAGGGCGGCGCGGTCGAGCAGTGCGGCTGGCTGAAGGACCGCTGGGGCCTGTCCTGGCAGATCGTGCCGAGGCAGCTCGGCGAACTGATGGGCGATCCCGCCAAGGCCAAGCGCGTCGCCGAGGCGATGCTGCAGATGGTGAAGCTCGACATCGCCGGGCTGGAGGCGGCGGCGAAAGGCTGATCTGGTCCGGTGCCCTCCGCCGTTCTAGAACGGGGCAACCATCAGGAGGACGCCATGGCCGATCTGACCCTGCCGCAGGAGGGAAGCTGCCGGTGCGGGCAGGTGCGCTTCCGCGTCACCGCCCCGCCGCTGCTCACCATGGCCTGCCACTGCACCGGCTGCCAGCGCATGACCGGCAGCGCCTTCTCGCTGTCGGCGGCGATCCCGAGCGAGGGCTTCGCCGTGATCCAGGGCGAGCCGGTGATCGGCGGCCTGCACGGCCCGTCACGGCACTATTTCTGTCCGTATTGCCTGAGCTGGCTGTTCACCCGGCCGGAAGGGCTGGACCATTTCGTCAACATCCGGTCGACCATGCTGGACGACCCGGCCTGGTCGGTGCCGTTCATCGAGACCTTCACCGGCGAGAAGCTGGCCTGGGCGGCCACGCCGGCCGTGCACAGCTACGAAACCTACCCGCCGATGGAGGCCTATGGCCCGCTGGTTGCGGAGTTCGCGGCCCGCCAGGTCGCCGCTCAGTCCTAGGTCGCCGCGTCGTCGTCGCGGCCGGCTTCCGCCTCGGCCTCCGCGTCGCGCTTGCTGCGGTCGCGCTCGATCATGCCGCCGATCAGGATGGCGATCTCGTAGAGCAGCAGCATCGGCACGGCGAGCGCGACCTGGCTGATCGCGTCCGGCGGGGTCAGCACGGCGGCGACGACGAAGACGATGACGATGGCGTAGCGGCGCTTGCTCTTGAGCGTGGCGACGCTGAGGATGCCGACGCGGACCAGCAGCGTCAGCAGCACCGGCAACTGGAAGGCGATGCCGAAGGCCAGCAAGAGCCGCATCACCAGGTCGAGATACTCCGACACCTTGGCGTCGAGCTTGATCTCGATGCCGCTGCCGACATCCGGGCCCAGCACCTGGAAGGACAGGAAGAACTTCCAGGCCAGCGGGAACACGAAATAATACACGAAGGCCGCGCCGATGATGAACATCACCGGGCTGAACAGCAGGAACGGCAGGAAGGCGTTGCGCTCGTTCTTGTAGAGGCCGGGCGCGACGAACATCCAGATCTGGCTCGCCACCACCGGGAAGGCCAGGCAGAAGCCGCCCCAGAAGCCGATCTTGATGTAGGTGAAGAAGGTCTCGGTCAGCGCCGTGGAGATCATCGACCTGGCCTGGCCGGCCGCGGCCAGCGCATCGGCCAGCGGCTGCGCCAGGAACAGGTAGATCGCCTCGGAGAAATGGTAGCAGATGAAGAATCCGACCAGGATCGCCACCACGGCATAGATCAGCCGGGTGCGCAGCTCCAGCAGATGCTCCATCAGCGGCATCTGCTTGTCGTCGATCTCCCGGTCGGAGGGCGCCATGGATCAGCTCGCGCGGTCGGTCGGGATGGTGGCCGGGGCCGGCGCGGCCGCGGGGCCTGTCGCCGGGATCGCGGGAGCGGCGGCCGGAGCGGGTTCGGCGGCGGCCTCAGGCGCCGGGACGTCCGGCGCGGGCTGCGGTGCTTCGACGGGCTGCGGCCCCTCGACCGGCTGGGCCTCGGGCGCCGCCTGGCCGTTGGTCGCGGCCTTGTCGGGCTCGGCCAGCGGCGTGGCGCCGGGCGCGGCCTTGTCGAAGGCCTGCTTGATGTCCTTGACCGGGTCCAGCACCGTGTTGACGTGCTCGGCCACCTGGCCGCGGACGTCGAGCGACTTGGCCGCGTCCTGGACGGTCTTGCGCACCTCTTCCAGCTCGGCCTGGCGCACGATGTCGTCGACATGGCGCTGGAATTCGCCGGTGATGCGGCGGGCATGCCGCGTCCATTTGCCCAGCTGATACAGGGCTCGCGGCAGATCCTTCGGGCCGAGCACGACGAGTGCCACGACCACGATGATCATCAACTCCGACCAGTCGAAACCGAACATCACATTCGTCCATCACGCCCCGCCACCAGGGACGGGGCGCGGTTCCGGTTCCCCGAAGGGACTATTGGCGGTCGACGGTCGTCCGGTTCGGACTGCCGGCTTCGGTGCCCGCGGGCGGCGGCACGGCCGGGCGGTCTTCCGACCCGTCGCTCTTGGGATCGTCCGACAGACCGGTCTTGAAGTTCTTGATCCCCTTGGCCAGGTCGCCCATCGCCCGCGGCAGCCGGTTCCCGAAGATCAGGAGCACGACGACCAGGACGATCAACCAATGCCAAATACTCAAACCACCCATAAACTCATCCTCCAGCCCCAAGGCGGCGGGATCATCGCAGAAACCCCCCGCCGCCGCAATGCCGGCGGGCGGGGCGAAATGGCGCGGAAATCCAGGGATTCCGGCGGCGGCAAAAACGGCCCGCTGCGGCCGGTTCCGCTACTCCCGGTCGTCATCCTCCGGCGGCTCCGGCCCGTCCTCGCCGGACAGGGTGCCGCCGGGCAGCACGGCCATCGCCGGGCGGGGGTCGAGCAGGCCGGACGCCTTGAGCTCGTCGACGCTGGGCAGGTCCTCGAGCCCGGCGAGGCCGAAATGGTCGAGGAAGCCCTGGGTGGTGATCCAGGTCAGCGGCCGCCCGGGCTGCTGCCGGCGCCGGCCCGGCGCGATCCAGCCGGCCTCCAGGAGCGTGTCGAGCGTGCCCTTGGCCACGGCGACGCCGCGCACCGCCTCGATCTCCGGCCGGGTCACCGGCTGGTGGTAGGCGATAATCGCCAGCGTCTCCAGCGCCGCCCGGGTCAGCCGGCGCACCACATGGCCGGCGTCGCGCAGCAGCGGCGCCAGGTCGAGCGCGGTGCGGAAGGCCCAGCCGCCGGCGACCGGCATCAGGGCGACGCCGCGGCCGCGATTCTGAACAGTCTGGGCTTTGAGCCAGATCGGGCCGAACGGTCCGTCCTGGCGGATCGCGAGCCGGCCGGACTTGGCCAGCTCGAGCGTGGCGACGAAGGTGGAGGCCAGCGCCGAGCGCCGCACCAGCGGGCTGCCGGTCATCGGCGGCAGGAAGGCGGCCAGCGTGGTCCAGCTCGGGAACCGGCCGAGCATGGCCTCCATCCGCTCCAACGCCTGCTCCGGCGAGTACAGCACCGAGGCCTCGATCCGCAGGCTGCCCTCGGCCGCCGCCTTGGCCCGGTGGTGCTCGGCATAGGCCTTGAGCAGGTCATAGAGCGACACGGCCCAGACCGAGACCGGGGTCGCCTCGTCATCCTCCGCGGCGCCACGGGCGAACAGGTCGTGGCCGAGCTGCGGCCGCGCCATCAGCGCCTGCCCGACCTCGCGCATCGCGCCCAGGCGGCGCAGCTGGAAGGCCAGGGCCTCGGCCAGCTCGGCGCCGCTCGGCTCGTCATCGCCCGGCGGCGCCGGCAGCAGCAGGCGCGACTTGAGATAGGCCAGCCAGGCCGCCATCACCAGGTAGTGCGCCGCCAGCTCCAGCGACAGGCGCCGCGCCCGCTCGACGAAGGCGAGGTACTGGTCGGCCAGCGCCAGGATGGAGATCTGGGTCAGGTCGACCTTCTGCTCGCGCGCCTGTTCGAGCAGCAGATCGATCGGCCCTTCATAGGATTCGAATTTCAGTATGAAGGCGGCGTCGTCCCGGCTCGTCACCGGCGGCGCATCGACCTTCGACCAGTCTTCCAGCATGGCGCGAGTTTCGCCGCCCGGGCGCGGCGACGCAACCTCGATCGCGACATCCGGCCGCTCCGGCTTTCCGCAGGCCGATGCACTGCCAGTTCCCTGGCAGGCGCAGCGAAAGACGTGAGCCATGGCGAGAGCCCGCAGGAAGACCGATTTCCCCGTCCATGAGGTCCGGCGCTACCTGGAGCCCGGCCCGATCGTGCTGGTGTCGTCGCGCTGGCGCGGCCGGACCAACATCATGACCCTGGGCTGGCATACGGTGCTGGAATTCTCGCCGTCGCTGGTCGGCTGCATGATCTCCGGCGGCAACCACAGCTTCCGCCTGATCCGAGACAGCGGCCAATGCGTCATCAACCTGCCGACCACGGCCTTGACCGACACGGTGGTCGGCATCGGCAACACCACCGGCGCGAAGATCGACAAGTTCCGGGAGTTCGGGCTGACCGCCGAGGATGCGCAGGAGGTCGAGGCGCCGCTGATCCGCGAATGCCACGCCAATTTCGAATGCCGTCTGCATGACGACGCGCTGGTCGATCGCTACAACTTCTTCATCTTCGAGGTGGTGAAGGCCCATGTCGCGCCGGTGCCGAAGCACCCGAAGACGCTGCACTACACCGGCGGCGGCGTGTTCGTGACCGCGGGCGGGATTGTGGACCGGAAGGCGCTGTTCCGGCCGGAGATGCTGTAGGTTGGCGTGACGTGTTGCCTCTCCCGCAAGCGGGAGAGGCAACACGTTCTTTGCGTCTGAGAACGCTAGGCGGTGGGCAACCGACCGAGCAGTTCCCTCACCCGCTCGACGTAGCTCTCCACCGGGCGGTCGCTCGCGGGCCGGCGCCAGGCTTCCGCGCGGGCCAAGCGGGCCGCGGTCTCCGGGCCGATCGCCGGCACCGCCGCCGCGATCGCCCGCATCTCCACCAGGTCACCATTGCAGTGCAGGGCCAGGTCGCAGCCAGCGGCCAGCGCCCGTTCGGCCCGCTGCGGCAGCGGACCGGCCAGCGCGCCCATCGACAGGTCGTCGCTGCACAGCACCCCGTCGAAGCCGATGCGGCCGCGCACCGCGTCGCGGATCGCGGTCGGCGACTGGGTGACCGGATGGTCGGGATCGAGCGCGGTGAAGACGAGATGGCCGGTCATGCCCCAGGGCAGGCCGGCGAGGTCCCGGAACGGCGCGAAATCGGTGCGCTCCAGCGTCGCCAGATCGGCATCCACCACCGGCAGCGAGACATGGCTGTCGACCCGCGACCGGCCATGGCCCGGCAGATGCTTGATCACCGGCAGGGCACCGCCGTCGAGCAGCCCTTCGGCCACCGCGCGGCCGAGCCGGGCGACCATGGCCGGATCGCCGGAGAAGGCCCGGTCGCCGACCACGGTGCGGTCGGCGCCGGGCAGGTCGAGGTCCAGCACCGGCGCGGCGACGATGTCGATGCCGGCGGCGCCGGTGGTCAGCGCGATGGCGGTGGCGTTGGCGCGGGCCGCCTGCTCCGCCGCATCCATATCGAGCGCGGCCAGCGCGCCGAAGCGGCCGGCGGCCGGGAAGCTCGGCCAGTGCGGCGGCCGCAGCCGCGCGACCCGCCCGCCCTCCTGGTCGATCATCACCGGCGCCGGGCGGCCGACGGCATCGCGCAGGTCGGCGACCAGGGCCTTGAGCTGGTCCGGCGTCTCGCAATTGCGGCGGAACAGGATGAAGCCGAGCGGGTCGGCGTCGCGGAAGAACAGCCGTTCTTCCGCGGTCAGGACAGGGCCGGCGCAGCCGAACAAAATCGCCTGGGACATGGACGGAGGCTCGGGATCAGCGGGGAACGACGAGGCAGCCGGTCTTCTCGCTGGCCAGGGCCTCGCACAGCCGCGTCGCCGTCGCCTGGTCGAGCGGCACGGCCTGGACGCGATAGCCGAGCCGGGTCGCGGCCGAGACCTGCGGCGCGGCCAGTTGCAGCGCGCCGAACAGATCGGGGTAGCGGCGCTGGAAGCGGGCCCATTCGGCCTGCGCCTCCTCCGGCGAGGTCACGGCCGCGATCTGCGCCGCGAAGCGCCCGCTGGGTACGGCGACGATCACCGGCATGGACGGGGCTGCGGCGACCTGTGCCGCCGCATGGGCATCCGGGTCGATCCAGCCCCCGGCGGCGGCCGGGTTGTTCAGCAGCGCCGCGATCGGGTCGGCCGGCTGGGCCGCCTGGGGCGCGGGCGCCGCGGGAATCGGTACGGCCGGCGCCAGAGCGGCGGTCTGGACCGGCGCCGGATCGGCGACGGGCGCCGCGGCGGCCGGAGCGATCGGCTCGGGGGCCGGCTGGATCGGCGCCACGGGTTCGGGCGCCGCCTCGGGAGGCGCGGTGGCTTGGCCCGGACGCGGCAGCAGGATCTCCACCACCCCGGCGCCAGGCGAGGCCGCCGGCAACGGCAGGCGCCAGCCGCGCTGGTCGGTGCCGGCCTGGACGGGCCGCGGCATCGGCTGCTCCGGCGGCGGCAGCACCGTGGCCACCGTGATCGGCGCCTGCCGGCGGCCGAGATCCTGCAGCACCAGGCGGTCCTGGTTCGGGATGTCGATGCCGCCCGGCTGCTCCGGCCGGGTGCGGAACTCGATGCGGTCGGCGCGGATGATCGGCACCCCGCCCTCCATCGTCACCGAGCTGCTGGAGGTGTAGGTCGAGATCAGGATGCCGGCGAAGACGAGAATCACGATCAGGATCACCCCGACCGTGACGATGACGCGCCAGGGCGGCGATGTTGGAGCCGACCGGAGCTGGGGAACCGGCCGCAGATGGACCGCGGCGGGTGCGGTCATGGGCAGCGCGTAAGGCGCCTCCGCCCATTGTCCGTCCGGCTCGAGTCGCAGTTGCGTGGCGGTGTCGACCATACTATCCCCCGACTGATTCGGAATCGTAACCCGAATCGGAGAATCGGGCGATAAGAAATTGATTCAATGATGAATCAACCTCCCAGAGCCGCCTCAACCCGTCTGGACCGGGTCTGACCCGGCAATCCAGACGATGTCGACGCTTCCTGGATGCCCGGGTCAAGCCCGGGCATGACAGCAGGAGAAGCGTTCCTCTAGCAGTTTAGATCGGCCTGTCCAGGACGAACAGGCGCTGGTGCTCGAGCAGGGCATAGCGGTCGGTCATGCCGGCGATGTAGTCGGCCACCAGCCGCGGCAGGCCGGCCGGGCCCGCCGTGTCGGCCTGGCGGCGCCAGTCGGTCGGCAGGGTGTTCGGCTCGGCCGTGAACAGGTCGAACAGGCTGCGCACCACCCGCCGCGCCTTGCTGGTCTCGCGGTTCACCAGGTAATGCCGGTAGACCTCGCGGAACATGAAGCCGCGGACCACGCCGAGATCGGCCGCGACCGCGTCGGAAAAGGCGATCACCGGCGTCGGCGCCGCCCGGATCGCCTCGACCGAATCCGGCGCCAGCTCCGCCAGGCGGCGGCGCGATTCCGCCAGCAGGTCGGTGACCATCTGGTCGATCACCCTTCGCACCGTCTCATGGATCAGCCGGCGGCGCGGCAGGCCGGGATGGCGGGCCTCGACCTCGGCCAGCACCGGCCCGACCAGCGGCAGCCGGCGCAGCGCGTCGACGTCCAGCAGCCCGGCCCGGACCGCGTCGTCGATGTCGTGGTTGGTGTAGGCGATGTCGTCGGCCAGCGCCGCCACCTGCGCCTCTGGCCCCGGCTGGGAGGCGAGATCGAGATCCCAGGTGGCGCGGAACGTGTCGATCGTGGCCGGCAGCGCGCCGCCCGCCGGCAGCGGCAGCAGCGGGCCGTTGTGCTTGACCACGCCTTCCAGCGTCTCCCAGGTCAGGTTCAGCCCGTCGAAATCCGCATAGCGCTGCTCCAGCGCCGTCAGGATGCGCAGCGTCTGGTCGTTGTGGTGGAAGCCGCCATGCCCGGCCATCGCCGCGTGCAGCGCATCCTCGCCGGCATGGCCGAAGGGAGTGTGGCCGAGGTCGTGCGCCAGGGCCACCGCCTCGCCCAGATCCTCGTCCAGCCCGAGCGACCGGCAGATGGTGCGGGCGATCTGCGCCACCTCCAGCGTGTGGGTCAGCCGAGTCCGGTAATAGTCGCCCTCGTGATAGATGAAGACCTGGGTCTTGTACTGCAGCTTGCGGAAGGCCGAGGAATGGACGATGCGGTCGCGGTCGCGCTGGAACGGCGAGCGCATGCCGCTGTCCGGCTCGGCATGAAGCCGGCCGCGGCTGCGGTCCGGGGCGGTGGCATAGGCAGCGGTCATCGAGGGGCAAGCTAACCAGCCCGTGCGGGGCTGGCAATCGCGGTGGGCGCTTTGCAGATGCCTCGCGGCTCCCTACATTGAGAGGGACCGGTTTCGACCGCCCGTTTGACCGCCCCGCTTGACCAATGGGACTCGCCATGCCCGACGATGGCCGCATCCTGAACCTGACCGAAAGCGCCGCCCGGCGGATCGCCGAGTTGCGCCGCGCCGAGAGCAACGACGCGCTGATGCTGCGCATCGCCGTGTCCGGCGGCGGCTGCTCCGGCTTCCAATACGGCTTCAGCTTCGACGACAAGGTCAATGGCGACGACCTGACCTTCCGGCGCGACGACGTGACCGTGGTGGTCGACGACACCTCGCTCGACCTGCTGGCCGGCGCCGAGATCGATTATGTCGAGGAGCTGATCGGCGCGTCCTTCCAGGTGAAGAACCCGAACGCCAGCTCCTCTTGCGGCTGCGGCACTTCCTTCGCACTCTGAGCGGCCGCGCCCGCCGGAGTCGGAGGGTCGCCCAGCCCCGGAGGATCGCCATGCGCCGCACCCTGCCCGCCCCGTCTTCGAGCCTGCGGGCGGAGGCCTGAGGCATGCGCATCGCCACCTGGAACGTCAATTCGGTCAAGGCCCGGCTGTCGAACGTGCTGGACTGGCTGCGCAGCGCCGAGCCCGACGTCGCGGTGCTGCAGGAGATCAAATGCGAGACCGACGCCTTCCCGCGCTTCGAGTTCGAGGCGCTGGGCTACAGGCTGCTGGTGCACGGCCAGAAGAGCTATAACGGCGTCGCCCTGATCTCGAAGCATCCGATCGAGGACCCGATGGCCGGGCTGGAGGGCGACGACGGCGACGCCCAAGCCCGCTATGTCGAGGGCACGGTCAAGGGTGTCCGGATCTGCGGCCTGTACCTGCCGAACGGCAACCCCGCCGGCACGGAGAAATACGACTACAAGCTGGCCTGGATGGACCGGCTGCACCGCCGGGCCGTGACCCTGCTGGATGCCGGCCGGCCCTTCGTCATGGGCGGCGACTTCAACGTCATCCCCGAGGCGCGCGACGCCGCCGACCCGTCCGCCTGGGTCGACGACGCCTTGTTCCGGCTGGAGACGCGGCGCCGCTTCCGGGCGCTGAGCCATCTCGGCCTGACCGATTCGTGGCGGGCGCTGAACCCGACCGCGACCGGCTACAGCTTCTGGGACTATCAGGGCCAGGCCTGGCAGGCCGACAACGGCATCCGCATCGACCACCTGATGGCCAGCCCGGAACTGGCCGACCGGCTCGAAACCTGCATCATCGACCGCGAACCGCGCGGCCGCGACAAGGCTTCGGACCATACGCCGGTGGTCGCGACCGTTTCGGACTAGACGAAACCGCGTTCGCGGCCGAATCCGGCCCGGTGATCATACGAATTCCCTCATAATGCGGCGAAAACCCCGCCTATACTGGTGTGGGCCATACCACCCCGGCATCGCCGCCCAGAGCGATGCCGTCGGCGACAGGGAGTTCTGAAGCGGGATGTCGCTCGTCGTCATCTTGGATGACCGGCCCACCAACCGGAACATCTTCTCCAGGCTGGCAGCCTCGCTGGAAAGCCAGGTGACGGTGCAGGCGTTCGGCGACCCGCTGGAGGCGCTGGACTGGCTGACGGGCCACACCCCGGACCTGGTGATCGCCGACTACAAGATGCCCAACCTGGACGGCGCCGAGTTCACCCGCCGCCTGCGCGGCAATCCGCATGTCGCCGATGTGCCGGTGATCGTCATCACCGCCTATGACGACCGCAGCTTCCGGCTGCAGGCGCTGGAGGCCGGCGCCACCGATTTCCTGCAGAGCCCGGTCGACCATCACGAGTTCATGACCCGGGCCCGCAACCTGCTGCGGCTGCGCCGCCAGCAGCAGCGGGTCAAGCGCCGCGCCGCGACGCTGGAGCGCGAGCTGGAGCGCACCCGGCGCAACCAGGAGGAGGCGCTGCGCAGCAGCCGCGACGCCCTGGCCCAAGTGATCGACACGCTGCCGGCGATGATCAGCGCCGCCGACCGGGACGGCCGCTGCGTCTTCGTCAACGCCTTCCAGGCGGCGATCAGCGGCTCGACCCCCGCCGCCCTGGTCGGCCAGGACCTCGCCGCCGTGTTCGGGGCCGAGCGCGGCGCGCGCAGCCGGCAGATGGACCAGCTGGTCTTCGCCTCCGGCGAGCCGCTGCCGAGCTATGAGGAGGTGGTCGAACGCAGCGGCGTGCGGCAGGTGTTCCTGACCAGCAAGGCGCCGCTGCGGGACCCGTCGAACCAGGTGGAGAGCGTGCTGACCACGGCGCTCGACATCACCGACCGCAAGCTGGCCGAGGAGCATCTGCACCATCTGGCCAACCACGACGCGCTGACCGACCTGCCGAACCGGACGCATCTGCTGAACCGGATCCGGCGGGTCCTGTCCCAGAATCCCGATGCGCCCTTCGCCCTGCACTTCCTGGACCTCGACCGCTTCAAATCGATCAACGACGCGCTGGGCCACCATTTCGGCGACCAGATCCTGCAGGAGGTGGCGCGGCGGCTGAGCCTGACGGCGCGGCCGGGGGACATCGTCGCCCGGCTCGGCGGCGACGAGTTCGCGGTGCTGCAGTTCGGGCTGAGCCGCGGCGAGGACGCGGCCGCGGCGGCGGCGCAGATCCTGCAGGAGATCGCCCGGCCGCACATCCGCAACGACAGCACCGTGTCGCTGACCGCCAGCATCGGCATCACCCTGCATCCGCGGGATGGGAACGATCCGGACCAGCTGTTCCGCAACGCCGATTTGGCGATGTACCGGGCCAAGGCCGACGGGCCGGGCGAGTACCGCTTCTTCGCCACCGAGCTGAATGCCAGCATCCAGGACGCGGTGGTGCTGGAGGCCGAGCTGCGGGCCGCGGTCGAGGCCGATCAGTTCGTGCTGCACTACCAGCCGCAGGTCGACCTGCACAGCGGCCGGATCGTCGCCGCCGAGGCGCTGATGCGCTGGCAGCACCCGACCCGCGGCCTGCTGCTGCCGGCGCAGTTCCTGCCGGCGGCGGAGGAGACCGGGCTGATCATCGCCATGAACACCTGGGCGCTGCGCGAGGCCTGCACCCAGGCCGCCGCCTGGGCCAGCGACGGGCTGTCGCTGCGCGTCGGCGTCAACCTGACCTCGCTGCAGTTCCGCAAGCAGGACATCGGGCGGCTGATCCGGCAGACGCTGGAGGATACCGGCCTGGCCCCGACGTCGCTGGAGCTGGAGCTGACCGAAGGCGTGCTGATGCAGAACGCGGAATCGGCAGCCAGCCGGATCCAGGAGCTGCGCGGCCTCGGCGTCCGCTTCGCCATCGACGATTTCGGCACCGGCTATTCCTCGCTCAGCTACCTCAAGATCTTCCCGGTCAACCGGCTGAAGATCGACCGCAGCTTCATCCGCAACCTGGAGACCAGCCCCGGCGACATGGCGATCGTGCGGGCCATCACCAATCTCGGCCATGATCTCGGTCTGGACGTCACCGCCGAAGGGGTGGAAACTCCCGAGCAGCTCGAGACGGTCCGCATGCTGGGGTGTGATGAGGTTCAGGGATTTCATTTCGCCAGGCCGATGCCCGACGACCGGCTGCGGGATTTCGTGCGCGGCTGGGTGGCGGATCAACAGGTTTCGTAGTCTCGCAACCGGGGTTTGATGGGTGGTATGCCCGGCCGGCACGACCGCGCCGCCGGGACGGAGTGCTTTGGGCGGATGACCGACAGCAGAGAGCAGGCACGGCCGGGATCCTGGCCCGGACGCATCATGCGGCGCCTCCGGTCCCGGCCGGACACCGAGCACGAGATGCGGTTCAACGGGGTCATCTTCGGCAGCGCCATCCTGGCCTATCTGCTGGAGACGGTCGGCTCCGAATCCAGCGCGATCATCGTCCCACCCCTCTACATCGCCTACAATTTTGCCGTTCTCGGCCATCTCCTGTGGCATCCCGGGGCCAGCCGCCCGCGCCGGACCCTGTCGATCCTCGGCGACTTCACCGCCCTGTTCTGGGTGATGCATATCGGGGGCGAGACCACCGCGGTGCTGTTCCCGATCTATCTCTGGGTGATCCTCGGCAACGGCTTCCGCTTCGGCCCGCCGTTCCTGGCCCTTGCCACCGCCGGCGGCGTGGCCTCCTTCGCCGCCGTGGTGACGACGACCTCGTTCTGGGGCTCGCACCCGGCCCTGTCGGCCGGCCTGTTCGGCGGCATCGTACTGGTGCCCTTCGCCGCCGTGCCCCTGATCCGCCAGCTGTCGAAAGCCAAGCAGCAGGCCGAGGCCGCGACCCGGGAGACGAGTTTCATCCTCGCCGGCGTCAGCCATGAGCTGCAAACCCCGCTGGCCGCCATCGTCGGAACCGGCGCGGTGCTGCAGGACACCAAGCTCGACCCGGCGCAGCGGGAGATCACCCGGAGGGTGGTCTCGGCCGGGCAGCGGCTGCTGGAGCTGATCAACGACATTCCCGACAACGCCCGCCCGGCAGAGGCCGCGGCGCAGCCCCGTGCCAATCCGACAGAACATCGTGCCGGAGGAGACGATCCTGCCGGCACTCCTCGGTCCCCGCCATGATCCCGCCCTGGACTTGCCCGCCGAAGGGATGGACACTGCAACACTATCCAAATCGACCCAATGCAGCGTTGCGACGAATTTCTATGGCTTCATTTCATCGAGCCGGACGCCCGACAACGACAGCCTGCGGAGGCTCGACCGGCGGATGCGTGGAGTTATGAGACCTGAATTTAGCTTTAATTGTTCAAGACCATTGCGGCCGGGCGACATGACCGCACCGTCAAGGCGAGGCCTGCGCGAAGGATGATGGGCAGCGGATCGACGATGAGACGGGGATCAGTGGTCAGTCGCATCGTGCAACGCTTCCGGGCCCGCCCGGACAGCGAGCACGAGATGCGGTTCAACGGCCTGGTGCTGTCGACCGCGACGCTGATCTATCTGTTCGTGTCCGGCAATCTCGATGTCGACGAGTTCATCGTCTTCACCGCCTATATCGCCTTCAGCCTGTTGATCCTCGGCCACATCCTGCTGCGGCCGGGCGCCTCGAACATCCGCCGGACCATCGCCATGCTGGGCGACTTCGGCGCGCTGTTCTGCGAGATGTACATCCGCGGCGAGGCCGCCTCCTTCCTGTTCCCGCTCTACTACTGGGTCGTCCTCGGCAACGGCTTCCGCTTCGGCATCCCCTTCCTGGCCCTGGCCACCGGCATCGGCCTCGCCTTCTGCGGCGCCATGATCGCGGTGACGCCCTTCTGGGCCGAGCACACGGCGCTCGCGATCGGCTTCATCGGCGGGCTGATCCTGCTGCCGTTCTACGCCGCCGTCCTGATCCGCAAGCTGTCGAAGTCCAAGCAGCAGGCTGAGGAGGCGAGCCAGGCGAAGAGCATGTTCCTGGCCAGCGTCAGCCATGAGTTGCGGACGCCGCTGACCGCCATCATCGGCATGGGATCGGTGCTGCACGATACCCGGCTCGACCCGTCGCAGCGGGAGATGACGCGGACCGTCGTCTCGGCCGGCCAGCAGCTGCTGACGCTGATCAACGACATCCTCGACTTCTCCCGCATCGAAGCCGGGCAGATGACGGTGCAGGCCGCCGATTTCGACCTGCCCTCCGTCCTGGCGGAGATGCGGGCGATGATGTTGGCCCAGGCGAGGCCCAAGGGTCTGCACGTCGCGATCCACATCGATCGCCGCGTGCCCCTGCGGCTGCGCGGCAGCGAGCGGCACCTGAAAGAGGTCGTCCTCAACCTGCTCGGCAATGCCGTCAAGTTCACCGAGGCCGGCAGCGTGGTGGTCGCCGTCCGGCCGGAGACCGGCCCCAGTGACCGCGTGCGGCTGCGCTTCGAGGTTGCCGACACCGGCATCGGCATCGCTCCGGAGGCCTCCGCCCATATCTTCGAGAGCTTCCGGCAGGCGGATGCCTCGATCATGGACCGGTTCGGCGGCACCGGGCTGGGCCTGGCCATCTGCAAGCGCCTGATCACCCTGCTCGGCGGCGAGATCGGCGTCGACAGCACCCCCGGCTTCGGCAGCACCTTCTGGTTCACGCTCGAATTCGACCATGCGCGGGAGACCGAGGCGCTGGCGGCCGTCGAACCGATCCCGGATCTCGGCGTGGCCGCCGGCGACGCGACGCTGGTCGGACGGCTGATGCCGCTGCTGGCGCCGGCGGCGCGCACGATCGAGACCTTCGGCACGGTTGACGCGGCGCTCGCGTGGCACCCACTGCGATCGGCCGACGCCGCCGCCGTCCTGATCTTGGATCGCCGCATCCTGCCGAGCGATCCGGCGCACCGCGTGCCGATCCTCGCCGCGCTGCGCTCCGCTACCGGGGCCCGCGCCATCCTGCTTGAAGATCCTGTCGCCGGCAGCGACCTGTCACGCGATCTGAAGGAGGCGTTCGTCACGACGCTGCCGCGCGACGCGGACGCCGGACAGATCGAGGCCGCGTTCCACATTGCCCAGGCCGGACGCCCGCAAGGCAAACAGGAGGCCGCGGCGATCCGCCGCCAGTCCGGCTCGGGGCGCAGCCTGTCGATCCTGGTCGCCGACGACAACCGCATGAACCAGAAGGTGCTGCGCGAGATCCTGACGCGGGCCGGCCACAAGGTGCAACTGGCCGCCAATGGCGAGGAGGCCCTCGACGCGCTGGACGCCACGACCTTCGACCTCGTGCTGATGGACATCAACATGCCGGTGATGAACGGCATCGAGGCCACGAAGCTGTACCGCTTCACCGCGCTGGATCGGCCGCGCATTCCGATCGTCGCGCTGACCGCCGACGCCACCGCCGGCGTCGCCGCGCGCTGCGCCGAGGCCGGCATGGATGCGTGCCTGACCAAGCCGATCGAGCCCGAGACCCTGTTCGCCGCGATCGAGGATGTCCTGGACGGTCAGGCCCCGGTGGCGGAGCCGCCGCCGGAGGTCCTGCCGGAGAATGTCAAAGCCCTGCCGCAAGCCGGCCCTGGCGCGGTCGACATGCGTGTCCTCGACCGGCTGGAGGCGCTGGGCGGTGCCGATTTTCTGGTGGAGCTGATCAACGACTTCCTGGCCGATGCCGAGACCATCGCCGTGGATCTGCAAGCGGCGGCGCAAAGCGGTGATGCCCAGCAGTTCCGCTCGAATGCCCATGCGCTGCGCAGTGCGACCGCCAATATCGGCGCGCGCGGCCTGTCGGATCTCTGCCGGGACTGGCAGGGGATCGGCGCCGCCGATCTCGCCCGGAACGGCCCCGCCCACATCCGCCGGCTGACGGCCGAGATCGAGCGGGTACGGCTGATCCTGCTGCGGCGGCGCGAGGCGACCGCGCGATCGGCAACGAGCAGCTGACACTCCGGAAGAGCACGGAGTCCGGATGTCGACGGCCGGCAAACCGTCCGTCCACCCCTCCCTGCGGCGGACGGACGATGCCGGGCCCTGTCACTCGGCGGCGATCGGCATCGCCGTCGCGGTGCGACGACGATCCTGCGCGGCCGTCAGCCGCTCCATCTTCCGCAAATCCGCGTCGCCGAGGTTCAGCGCCGTCTCGACCCAGATGTCGACGATGTCGCTCAACTCCTCCATGGTCACCGGGTTCACCCGCCGCCGGACCCGATACAGCGCCTGATGCGCGTTGTGCTTGCGCCGGTGCTGTTCGACATAAGCATGGACGGCCTCGGTTCCCTGCCCGGTCTCGGCCAGCACGTCGACCACGCCCATCGCGTGCAGCTCCTCCGCCGTGTAGACCCGGCCGCTGGTGATCATCCGTTCCGCCGCCACCATGCCCACCCGCCGGGACAGGAAGCTGTAGGCCCCCATGCCGGGGAACAGGTTGAACAGGATTTCCGGCAGGCCCATCTTCGCCTGTCGCTCGGCGATGATGAGGTCATGCGCCAGGGCGCTTTCGAAGCCGCCGCCGAGCGCATCGCCCTGCACCAGGGCGATGGTGATCACGGGCAGGTCGAAGGCGGTGGCGGTGCGGTACGCGATCTCGATGCAGGCCTGGCCATAGCGGCGCAGGCCATCGCGGTCGCCGGCGCGGATCTTGTCCCCGAACAGTCTGAGATCGCCGCCGAGGTTGAAGATGCCGGGCACCGCCGATCCGGAAACATAGTAGTCGAACGGAGTCTGGGCCTCGCCGGCCCGATCGGCGAACAGTCGCTGCAGCGACCGCTGCATGTCGCTGGCCTCGCGCATCAGCTCCGGCGTGAAGCTGGGGCGGCCTTCCGGCCGCATCTGGCACCAGTAGATCCGGTCGACCGGGTCGAGCTCCACGACCAGGTTGCGGTAATGGCTGCGGGCGACCTCGAGATGGGCCGGCTCCCGCATTTCGGATAAGTGGGACTGCCGTCCGAAGACGGGAGGCAGCTGCTGGGTCGGCTCGGTGGTGGCGATGCTGGGGGTCATGTCGTGCTCCTTCGATGGGTGCCGCCCGCATTCAGCCTGATCGTCGGCACGGGAGGTCTTCTTCTGCGGAGCGGCAGATCATTGTGTGCAATTCCATCTTCTTTGGCCACACGAGACGCGTTATTGACTCGATTGCAAACAATTTTAGAAATTGTCCGGTAAATATTTCTGAAAATACTCATGAACGCGTATGCCGTGCCGTCTCCTTGTCGCTTGGGAGCAGATCCAAGGAGGGAGCGAGACGGGCCGACGCGGAGTTCCGACGGCAGCCGCGCCCGGCGATCGCGGCTCAGGCCGCCTGGCGGACCGCCGGCAG
>JAEKLZ010000025.1 GCA_019508225.1 Inquilinus limosus
ATGAAGTAGTTGGCCAGCGCCGGCAGCATCGGCGGGATCGCCTGCGGCAGGATCACGTGGCGCCAGCTCTGCCCCGCCGTCAGGTTGCAGGCCTTCGCCGCCTCCCACTGGCCGCGCGGCGTGTTGTCGATGCCCGCGCGGTACACCTCCGCCGTGTAGGTGGCGTAGTGCAGGCCGAGGCCGATCACCCCGGCGGTCAGCGGCGACAGCGTCAGGCCGAGATCCGGCATGATGTAGAACAGGAAGTACAGCTGCACGAGCAGCGGCGTGCCGCGGATGAACTCGATCAGGAAGTTGACGGTGCGCGCCAGCCAGCGCCGGCGGGTGCGGCGCAGCAAAGCGAGGCCGAGGCCCAGCACCACCGCCAGGGCGTAGCCCAGGATGGTGGCCAGGATGGTGATCTTCACGCCCTGGATCAGGGTCGGGAGGATCTCGACGACGAAGGCCCAGTCCCAATCCATGGCTCAGCTCCGCACGCCGTCGAGGCCGCGGGCCAGGCGGCGCTCCAGCGCCCGCACCCCGGCCGAGATCAGCATCGCCAGCGCGAAATAGATCACCAGGATGGTGAGGAAGGGGAAGGCGGTGCTGCCGGTCTGGGCCCGCACGATCTGGGCCTGGAAGGTCAGGTCGGTCAGCGAGATCAGCGACACCACGGCGGTGGCCTTCAACAGCTCGATGGCGTTGTTGCCGAAGGTCGGCAGCATCAGCACGAAGGCCTGCGGCAGGATGACGTGCCACAGGCTCTGCCGCCTGGTGAGGTTGAGCGCGACGCAGGCCTCGCGCTGCTCGCGCCCGATCGACTGCACGGCGCCACGCACCACCTCGGCCCCATAGGCCCCGACATTGAGGCCGAGAGCCAACACCCCGGCCAGCAGCGGGCTGAGCTCGAACCCGGCCAGCGGCAGCACGAAATAAATCCAGAACAGCTGCACGAAGATCGAGGTGCCGCGGAAGAACTCGACATAGGTCGTGGCGATGGTGCGCAGCAGCCAGCTGGACGACAGCCGCCCCAGCCCGGCCAGGAAGGCGACCACCAGCGCCAGGGCGCAACCCAGCACGGTCAGCTCGATCGTCACCCAGGCGCCCTGCAGGATCAGCCCGAGATAGCCTTCCCACTCGGTCATGCGACGGCTCGTCGTGGCAGAGTCATCGTGCGGATATCATTCCATTTCTGGCCGTCATCCCCGCGAAAGCGGGGATCTCGCGACCGGACGAGCGGACAGAGATTCCCGCTTTCGCGGGAATGACGGACAAGGGTGGCTGTCAGTTCGGGCCGCCGCACATCGCGTCGCGGTTGGTCTCGAGCGCGGCCTTGGCCGAGAAGCCGTAGGACTCGACGATCTTGGCGAACTCGCCCGAAGCCTTCAGCGCCGCCAGCTCCTTGTCGAAGGCGTCGCGCAGCGCCGTGTCCTGCTTGCGGAAGGCGGCACCGTCGCAATAGACCGGGGCGTTCTTCACCGGCCCGACCATCTCGATGTTCGGGTCGCTGGCCTTCTTCAGCAGGTCTTGGATCGACAGGATCGGCAGCGAATAGGCGTCGATGCGGCCGTCCTGCAGCATCTTGATGCCGCTCTGCCCGTCCGGCACCACGATCACCCGGTCGCGCGGCACCCCGGCCTCCAGCGCCAGCCGCTCCTCGGTGCCGCCGCCCGGCGCGCCGATCTTTGCCTCCGGGTTGGCGGCGATGTCGGCGTAGCTCTGGAAGTTCTTCGGGTTGCCCTTCGTCACCGCGAAGGCCTCGCCGTCGCACAGGATCGGCTGGGAATAGGCCACGGCGCGGCAGCGCTCCGGCTTCATGAACAGGCCGGCGGTGACCGCATCGAAGCGGCGGGCCTGCAGGCCGGGGATCATGGCGCCGTATTCCGAGATCGAGGCGACCACGTCAGGCACGCCCATGCGCTTGAACACCTCGCGCGCCACGTCCGGCCCGGCGCCGGAGACCTTGCCGTCCGCCGCCACCGCGGTGAAGGGCGGCTCGTTGGCGATGGCGATGCGGGCGAAGCCCTGCTCCTTCAAATTCTCCAGCGTGTCGGCCGCGGCCGGTTGCGCCAAAGCCACGGCCGACACGGCGGCCAGGATCAGACGCGCGCAAAATCCCTTGTTCATTTCTGCCTCTCCTGTTTTCTCGTTTGCGATGCGGCCGGCGCGGTCAGACCCGGTGACCGGCGGCGATAATCTTCTTGAGGAAGGTCTGGGTCCGCTCCTCGCGCGGGTGCCGGAAGATCTCGTCCGGCGGCCCCTCCTCGACGATCCGGCCGCGGTCGAAGAACAGGACCCGGTCGGCAAAGTCGTGGGCGAAGCTCATCTCGTGGGTGACCAGCAGCATGGTCATGTCGGTCTCGGCGGCCAGGCGGCGCATGACGTTCAGCACCTCCTCGACGAGCTCGGGGTCGAGCGCCGAGGTCACCTCGTCGAACAGCATGATCTTGGGCTTCAGTGCCAGGGCGCGGGCGATCGCCACGCGCTGCTTCTGGCCGCCGGACAGCTGCGCCGGCATCGCCTTGGCCTTCTCCGCCATGCCGACCAACTCGAGCAACTCCATTGCCCGGGCCTCGGCGGCCTTGCGGTCGACGCCGGCGGTCAGGATCGGCGCCAGGGTCACGTTGTCCAGCACGCATTTGTGCGGGAACAGGTTGAACAGCTGGAACACCATGCCGATCTTGGCGCGCATCTTGTGCAGATGGCGGTCATCGGCCGCCACCAGCCCGCCGTTGCGCGGCATGTGGAACAGTTGCTCGCCCTCGATCCGGATATGGCCGCCGTTGATCTCCTCCAGCGTCATCAGGATGCGCAGGATGGTGGTCTTGCCGGAACCGGACGGTCCGATCAGGGCCAGCTTCTCGCCCGGCTTCACGGTGAAATTCAGGTCGTTGAGGACGGTCAGCGGCCCGAAGCGCTTGGTCACGCCCTCGACGCTGATGCATGGGTCGGATGCGGAACTTGCCAAGTCGCTCTCCCTGTTGCGGCGACGGGCCTCTGTTGCCGCCAACGATGGAAGGGAGACAAAATCATGTCAAATGGAAAAACAAATCAGTACAATCAGATCCGCCGTGATGATTCCTTAGGCAGCGGCTTGCCGTTTTCTACATCGCCAGCAGCACCGGCTCCGGCTCGCCCTGCAGCAGGTTCACGACGATCTTGAGGCCATCGCGCAGCTGCTCGGGCGTGGTCGAGCCGACCGAGATGCGCACCGCCGGCTGCCGGTCCATGCCGCCCTCGATGGCAAACGAGGCGCCGGGCGCGATCGCCACGCCCTGCAGCCGGGCATGCGACACGAACTCCTCCTCCGACCGCCCCTCGCCCAGTGGCAGCCAGACATGCAGCCCCTCCGGATGGGCCTTGTGCGGGATGCCGGCCAGCAGTTCGGCCGCGATCGCCTGACGGCCGCGGATCGCCTCGACCTGCCAGCGCACCAGCTCGGCCGCCATGCCGGTCTCGACCCAGCGGGCGGCCAGCTCGGCGATCAGCCCGGTCGCCATCCAGCTGGTCACCAGGCTGCGGTTGGCCACGCCCGGGCCCAGCCGGTCCGGCACCACCAGGTAGCCGGCGCGCAGCCCCGGCATCACGCATTTGGTGAAGGTGGTGACGTACAGCGTGCGCTCCGGCGCCAGGGCGGCCAGGGGGGGCAGCCGCTCGCTCAGCAGCGGCGCCAGCACGTCGTTCTCGATGATCTGCAGGCCGTGGCGGCGCGCCACCTCGACGATTTCCGCCCGCCGCGCCGCGCCCATCAGGCTGGCGGTGGCGTTGATCGGGTTCGGCATCACGAACAGGGCGCGGACATCGCCCTCGCTGCAGGCCTCGTCCAGCGCCTCGGGGATGACGCCCTCGGCATCGATCGCCACGCCGCGCAGCCGCAGGCCGAGATAGGCGGCCAGCGGCACCAGCGTGTGGTGGCCGACCGCCTCGGTCACCACGGTCGACCCCGGTGGAGCCGCGGCCATCAAGGCGATGGTCATGCCGGAGGTGGCGCCGTTGGTCAGGTGGATGGTGCCGGGCGTGGCCTCGACCCCGCAATGCTCGAGCAGCCACGCCTGCGCCACCCTGCGGTGGCGGGCGAACAGCATGTTCGGCCGGAAGGACAGCACGGCGGAATGCGGCAGCGTGTCGGCCAGGTCGTGCAGCGCCGCCTTCATCGCGTCGATATGGCGGGTCTCGCACACCACCGGCTTCAGGATCGACAGGTCGATGACCTCGCTCAGCCGCTCGGGGATGTAGGGCGGCACGGGCTCGCGCTGCGGGGGGCGGATGAAGGTGCCGCGCCCGGTCTCGCCGGAGATCAGGCCACGGCGGATCAGCTCCTCATAGGCCCGGCTGACGGTCTGCACCGACAGCTCCAGCGTCTCGGCCATGTGCCGGTGC
>JAEKLZ010000247.1 GCA_019508225.1 Inquilinus limosus
GCGCTGACCTGCGGCTGGAACTGCGGCAGGTGGAATGACAGGCGCCACAGCGGATAGCCGGCCTGGACCAGGCGCTCCGCCAGCGCCTGCAGCAGCGGGGCGGGCGAGGGCAGGATGCGGGCCGGCCCGAGCAGCCAGCCGATGATCTCGTCGGGGTCGAGCATTGTTCTGAGAATGGGCGGTGGTCAGGGTTTCGGGAAGAGGCTCGCCGATCCTGCTGGCGATTCCCACCCGAAGCATGCGGCCGAAACGTCGCAACAGAAAGCCCGCCCCGGCGGACCGGGGCGGGCTTCGCTGTCGGCAGGATGAGGGATCAGCCGGCGGCCTGGACCGCCCGTTTGGCCATCACCTTGACCAGATGGGCCCGGTATTCGGCCGAGCCGTGGATGTCGCCGTTCATGCCGCCGGGGTCGACCGACAGCCCGTCCAGCGCCGCGGCGGAGAAGTTGCCGGCCAGCGCCTGCTCGGCCTCGGCCCAGCGGAACGCCCCGTCCGAGCCGGCGCCGGTGACCGCGACGCGGACGCCGCCGGCCGTCCTGGCCACGAACACGCCGACCATGGCGTAGCGGCTGGCCGGGTTGTCGAACTTGATATAGGCGGCCTTCTCCGGCTTCGGGAAGTGGATCGCGGTGATCAGCTCATCTTCCTCCAGGGCGGTGGTGAACATCCCCTGGAAGTAGTCGTCGGCCGCGATCTCTCGCTTGGTCGTGCGCACGGTGGCGCCGAGCGCCAGCACCGAAGCGGGATAGTCGGCACTGGGGTCGTTGTTGGCGACCGACCCGCCCAGGGTGCCGCGGTTGCGGACCTGGGCGTCGCCGATGTCGCCGGCCAAAGCGGCGAGGGCGGGGATCACCCGCTGCACGACGTCGGAGGCCGCGACCGTCGCATGGGTGGTCATGGCGCCGATGGTGACGCCGCCAGCCTCCTCCTTGATCCCCTTCAGCTCGGCCGCGCCGCCGAGGTCGACGACGTCGGAGGGGGAGGCCAGGCGCTGCTTCAGCGTCGGGATCAGGGTCATGCCGCCGGCCAGGAACTTGCCGTCGGAGGCGGCGGTCAGCTTGGCCACCGCGTCGGCCGCGGAGGAGGCCTTTTGGTAGTTGAAGGCATACATGGTCTATCTCCTCACTCGGCGGCCAGAGC
This sequence comes from Inquilinus limosus, assembly GCA_019508225.1. Classification (GTDB taxonomy): domain Bacteria; phylum Pseudomonadota; class Alphaproteobacteria; order DSM-16000; family Inquilinaceae; genus Inquilinus; species Inquilinus limosus_D. The sequence continues at coordinate 1,141 of JAEKLZ010000247.1, forward strand.
GGGGGTGTGGATCGCTCGCCACACCCGCTCCGGCGTCGCCGGCATGTTCATGTCGCGGCCGATGGCATCGGTGATCGCGTTCATCAGCGCCGGCGGCGACGCGATCGCCCCGGCCTCGCCGCAGCCCTTCACCCCGAGCGGGTTGGAGGGGTTGATCGTCTCGATCATGCCGACCTTGAAGCTGGGCAGGTCGTCCGCCCGCGGCATGCAGTAATCCATGAAGGATCCGGTCAGCAGCTGCCCTGTCTCCAGATCGTAGGCGCAGTTTTCCATCAGCGCCTGGCCGATGCCCTGGGCCAGGCCGCCATGGACCTGGCCTTCGACAATCATCGGGTTGATCACCCGCCCGAAATCGTCGACCGCCGAATAGTTGGCGATGGTGACGACGCCGGTGTCGGGGTCGACCTCGACCTCGCAGATCTGGGTGCCGGCCGGGAAGGTGAAGTTGATCGGGTCATAGAAGGCGCTTTCCTCCAGCCCCGGCTCCACCCCCGCGGGATAGTTGTGCGGGACGTAGGCGGCGAAGGCGACCTCCTGGATCGTCTTGGCCCGGTCGGTGCCGGCGACGGTGAACTTGCCGTCCTTGAACTCGATGTCGGCCTCGGCCGCCTCGAGCTGGTGGGCGGCGATCTTCTTGCCCTTGGCGATGATCTTCTCCGCCGCCTTGACGATGGCGGAGCCGCCGACGGCGAGCGAGCGCGAGCCGTAGGTGCCCATGCCGAAGGGCGTCTTGTCGGTGTCGCCGTGCACGACCTCGACCTGGTCGGCCGGCACGCCGAGATAGCTCGACATCAGCTGGGCGAAGGTCGTCTCGTGACCCTGGCCGTGGCTGTGGCTGCCGGTGTGAACGGTGACGTTGCCGGTCGGGTTGAACCGGATCTTGGCCGATTCCCACAGGCCGACGCCGGCGCCCAGCGACCCGACCGCGGCCGACGGCGCGATGCCGCAGGCCTCGATGTAGCTGGACAGGCCGATGCCGCGCAGCTTGCCGCGGCTGGCGCTCTCGGCCTTGCGGGCCGGGAAGCCGGCATAGTCGGCCAGCGTCAGCGCCGCCTCCAGCGCCTGGGGATAGTCGCCGCAATCATAGGTCATGATCACCGGCGTCTGGTACGGGTACTGGTTCGGCTGGACGAAGTTGCGGCGGCGGATCTCCGCCGGGTCCAGCTTCAGCTCGCGCGCCGCCAGCTCGACGATGTGCTCGATGACGTAGGTCGCCTCCGGCCGCCCGGCGCCGCGATAGGCGTCGACCGGCGCGGTGTTGGTGTAGACCCCGTCGACCTCGCAATAGATCGCCGGGATGGCGTACTGGCCCGACAGCAGCGGCGCATAGAGATAGGTCGGCACGCAGCTGGCGAAGGTCGAGAGATAGGCGCCGAGATTGGCCGTGGTGTGGACGCGCAGGGCCAGGAACTTGCCGTCCTGGTCCAGCGCCAGCTCGGCATGGGTGATGTGGTCGCGGCCATGGGCGTCGGCCAGGAAGCTCTCGCCGCGCTCGGCCGTCCACTTCACCGGCCGGCCGACCTTCTTGGCCGCCCAGACGCAGACCGTCTCCTCGGCATAGATGAAGATCTTCGAGCCGAAGCCGCCGCCGACATCGGGCGCGATCACCCGCAGCTTGTGCTCCGGCGCGATGCCGATGAAGGCGGACAGCACCAGCCGGGCCACATGCGGGTTCTGGCTGGTGGTGTAGAGGGTGAAGCTGTCGGAGCCGCGGTCGTATTCGCCGACTGCCGCCCGAGGCTCCATCGCGTTCGGGATCAGCCGGTTGTTCTGCAGGTCCAGCTTGGTGACGTGCGCGGCACGGGCGAAGGCGGCCTCGACATCGGCCTTATTGCCCAGCTCCCACTCATAGACCGTGTTGCCCGGGATGTCGTCATGCACCAGGGACGTGGCGCTGCGGGCGCTGTCGGTGGCGACGACGGCCGGCAGTTCCTCGTAGTCGACCGCGATCTTCTCGGCCGCGTCCTTGGCCTGGTCCTTGGTCTCGGCGATCACCACCGCGACATGGTCGCCGACATAGCGGACCTTGCCCTGGGCCAGGGCCGGGTGCGGCCCGGCCTTCATCGGCTCGCCGTTCTTCGACTTGACCATCCAGCCGCAGATCAGCCCGCCGACCTTGTCCTTCGCCAGGTCGTCGCCGGTGAACACGGCCAGCACGCCGGGCGCAGCCGCGGCGGCGCTGGTGTCGAGGCTGCGGATCCGGGCATGGGCCACCGGCGAGCGCAGGAAATAGGCATGCGCCTGGCCGTGGCGGTTGATGTCGTCGGTGTAGTGACCGTTGCCGGTCAGGAAACGATAATCCTCCTTGCGGCGCAGTGGGGCGCCAATGCCGTCGGATGCCATGACCGCGCCCCCCTCATTCGGCCGCGACGCGCTGGCCGCCGGATTTGGCGGCGCAGTCGAGGACGGCCTTGACGATGTTGTGATAGCCGGTGCAGCGGCAGATGTTGCCTTCCAGCCAGTCACGAACCTCGTGCTCGGTTGGGTTCGGGTTGGTCTGCAGCAGGTCGACCGCGCTCATCACCATGCCGGGTGTGCAGAAGCCGCATTGCAGGGCGTGATTCTCGCGGAAGGCCTCCTGCATCGGGTGCAGCGTGCCGTCGGCCGCCGCGAGACCCTCGATCGTGGTCACCGCGCTGCCCTCGGCCTGGACGGCCAGCATGGTGCAGGACTTGACCGACCGGCCGTCGACATGGACGACGCAGGCGCCGCACTGGCTGGTGTCGCAGCCGACATGCGTCCCGGTCAGCTGCAGGTGTTCGCGCAGTAGCTGTACAAGCAGTGTGCGCGGTTCGACCTGCCGCGTCACCGACCTCCCGTTCACCGTCAGGGTCACGGTGGTGGTCATGGAATCCTCCCAAGCTGGCGTCGGGCCGACCGGTGTCCGCCGCGGCTTGTTGGGCGCCGCGTGCGTGCGGCCGGTCAGGCCACCCGGAAGGCAGGCTAAGGTTTCGTCCGACGATCGGTCAAGCCGGCCGAAGGTCTGGTTCCGCCTGCGTTACGAACGCAGTCACAAATAGAGGTACAGCAGCACCAGCACGATCACGACCAGGGCGCTGATCCAGACCGCCGGGCTCAGGCCTCCGCGGCGCTGCTCGGCCGCGGGTGGCGGGGCGGAGCGGGGCGTGGCTGCGGCCGCAGGCGCGGGCTTCGGCGCCGGCCCGGCGGCGGGCGCCGGCCCGGCCGCGGGCACCGGCTGCGGCGCGGGAATCGGCTCGGCGGTGGCGAAGCTGGGCGCCTCGGCGGGACTCGGCGGCGTCACCACCGTCTCGCCCGGGACCGGAATCGGCACCGGGATCTCGGCCGCGGCCGGCGCGACAGGCTCGGCGGCCGGAGTCGGGGCGGGCGCGGGGGCCACTGCGCCGCCGGCACCGGCGCGCTGCTCCATCTCTGCGGCGAAGCGGGTGAAGAAGTCGTCGGCCATCTTCTTGGCGGTGCCGTCGATCAGCCGGGCGCCGAGCTGGGCCAGCTTGCCGCCGATATTGGCCTTCACCGCGTAATGCAGCACGGTGCCGTCGCCGTCCTCGACCAGCTTGACGTCGGCGCCGCCCTTGGCGAATCCGGCCGCGCCGCCCTTGCCCTCGCCGGAGATGGTGTAGCCCTCGGGCGGGTTCAGGTTGGACAGGGTGACCTGACCGCCAAAGGTGGCCTTGACCGGCCCGACCTTGGCGGTGACGGTCGCCGTCATCTCGGTCGGCGAGGTCTTCTCCAGGGTGTCGCAGCCGGGAATCGACCGGCGCAGCACCTCGGGGTCGTTCAGCCCCTCCCAGACCACCGACCGCGGCGCCGCGATCCGATGCTCGCCTGTCATCTCCATGGCACGATTCCTTGTCGTCTCGAGCCGGTCGGCTCCGTCCTGTCGAAGCTAGTGCGGCCCACCGGCCGCGACAACCCTACCTTGGTGTGTCGATCCGAGCGCACAGGGCAAGCCCGGAAAAGGTTGGCTGCTCCGGCCCACATCGCCATACTCCGGCCGCTTAAAAATCACGAAGCCAGAAGGGATGTTCATGCCGGTGTCTCGACATGCCCGCCGCTGCCTGGGAGCCGCGGCGGGAGGGATAGCTTTGATGTCGATCGCACCGGCCCGGGCCGCCGCCGAAGGCGCCCCTCATCTCGATGGGTCGGAACTCGGCCTGGCCTGGATCATCCCCTTCGTCGGCATCCTGCTGTCCATCGCGCTGTTCCCGCTGGTCCGGCCGCAGTTCTGGCATCATCACTTCGGCAAGGTCGCGGCCTTCTGGGGCCTGGCCTTCCTGGTGCCCTTCGCCGCGGTCCACGGCGCCGACCTCGCTTTGTACGAGGTGCTGACCGTCGCGCTGACCGAGTACCTGCCCTTCATCATCCTGCTGGCGTCGCTGTTCGTGGTCGCCGGCGGGGTGCGGCTGAAGGGCACGCTGGTCGGCACGCCGGCGGTCAATCTCGGCATCCTGTTCGTCGGCACCGCGATCGCCAGCTGGATGGGCACCACCGGCGCATGCATGCTGCTGATCCGGCCGCTGCTGCGCGCCAACGAGAACCGGCGCTATCGCGTCCACACCGTGGTGTTCTTCATCTTCCTGGTCGGCAATATCGGCGGCGCGCTGACGCCGCTGGGCGACCCGCCGCTGTTCCTCGGCTTCCTGCAGGGCGTCTCGTTCTTCTGGCCGACGCAGCACCTGCTGCTGCCGATGCTGCTCTGCTCGGCGGTCCTGCTGGTGGTCTACGCCGTCCTCGATACGGTGCTGTTCCGCCGCGAGCACGGGCTGCGCGAGGTGCCGCCGGAGCCGCGCGTGCCGTTCGGGCTGGAGGGCGGAATCAACCTGCTGCTGCTGGTCGGCGTCATCGGCGCGGTGCTGCTGAGCGGCGTCTGGAAGCCGGGCGTTACGCTGACCGTCTATCACGTGCCGGTGGCGCTGGAGAATCTGGTCCGCGACCTGGCCCTGCTCGCCATCATCGGCCTGTCCTGGGTGCTGACCAGCCGGGAAAGCCGGCAGCTGAACGACTTCAACTGGTTCCCGATCGTCGAGGTCGGCAAGCTGTTCGCCGCGATCTTCGTCACCATCGTGCCGGCGATCGCCATCCTGCGCGCCGGCCGCGACGGGGCGCTGGCCGATCTGGTCGACCTCGTCGGCGGCACCGGAGAGCCGAACAACCTGGCCTATTTCTGGCTGACCGGCGCGCTGTCCAGCTTCCTTGACAACGCGCCGACCTATCTCGTGTTCTTCAACATGGCCGGGGCCGACCCGCAGCACCTGATGGGCGCCTGGGCGACGACGCTCGGCGCCATCTCCGCCGGCGCCGTGTTCATGGGCGCCAACACCTATATCGGCAACGCGCCGAACTTCATGGTGCGGTCAATCGCTCAGGAGCGCGGCGTCGCCATGCCTAGCTTCTTCGGCTACATGCTCTGGTCCTGCGGCATCCTGCTGCCGCTGTTCGTGCTGGTGTCACTGGTGTTTTACGCCGGCCCGACATAGCCGAGATAGTCGGCGATTTCCGGCAGCGGCGGGCGGGTCAGCAGCTCGGTCGCCGGGCCGGTGGCGGCGATGCGGCCATCCTCGACAAAGGCGGCCTGCACGTCGATGCCGGGCAGGGCGTCGAGCTGGTGGCTGACCATCAGCACGGTCAGGCCGCGCTCCTGCCGCAGCCGGTCGACCAGCCCGACCATCTCGCGCCGCTGCGCCGGGCCCAGCGCGGCGAAGGGCTCATCCAGCAGCAGGATCGGGCGGTCGCGCACCAGGCTGCGGGCCAAGGCGACGCGCTGGCGCTCGCCGCCGGACAGCTCCGCCGGCCGGCGCGCCTCCAGCCCCGACAAGTCGACATGGGCCAGCGCCTCCTGCACCCGCGCCGCCTCGGCCGGGCTCAGCCGGCCCGGATGCAGCCCCAGCGCCACGTTCTTGGCGGCCGTGAGGTGCGGGAACAGGTTGTGGTCCTGGAACAGGGTTGTGACCGGCCGGGCCGCCGGCGGCAGGTCCAGCACGTCGCGGCCGAGCAGGCGCAAGGCGCCGGACAGCGGCGCCTCGAAGCCGGCAATCAGGTTCAAGAGCGTGCTCTTGCCGGCGCCGCTGGGCCCGAACAGCACGACGAAGGCGCCGGCCTCGACTACCAGGTCGAAGCGCATCGCCATCGCCTCATAGCGATAGGCCAGGGCCTCGATCTCAATCGCGTGTGTGGCCACCGAAGATCCTCTCGATCAGGCCGAACAGGGCCAGCCCCATCAGCACCAGCAGCAGCACGACGGTCGACGCCTCCTGCAGCCGATAGGCGCCGAGCAGCTGCGCCACCAGCACCGGCAGGGTCTGGTTGCCGTCGCCGCCGAACAGCGCGGCGGCACCGAGGTCGCCGAACGCCAGGCCCGCCGCGATCGCCAGGGCGAAGCCGGCCGGCCGGCGCAGCAGCGGCCATTCCACCAGCCTGAGGCGCGCCCAGCCGGACAGGCCCAAGCTGTCGGCCAGGCGGCCGTGGCGGTGCTGCGCCAGCTCGGCGGCGCCGACCAGCAGGCGCAGCACGAAGGGCAGGGCCATCAGCGCGTTGACCATTGCGACGATCGGCAGCGCCCAGCGCCGCAGGTCGGCGGTGCCGAGCAGCATGACGAACAGGCCGGCGCCGAGCGCCAGCGGCGGCACCACCAGCACCACCGTGCCGCTGAGCTCGAACAGCCGGGCCAGCCGGCGACGGCGCCGGCCGATGCGCAGCACGGCGATGCTGTGCGCCAGCGCCCAGCCCAGCACCAAAGCAAGGGTGGCGGCGCCGAGGGCGACGGCCAGGCTGCGCCCGGCGGCCTGCCAGAGGGCGGGGCTGAACAGGATCGGCTTGCCGATGCCGGCCAGGCCCTCGACCAGGATCGCGACCAGCGGCATCAGCACGAAGCCGGCGGCCAGGACCAGGACCACGGTGTCGATCGTCCGGGCCGCCGTGCCATGTCCGTCGTCGCGCAGCACCAACCGGCCGACGCCGCCCTCATCGGCGACCCGGCCGGTCAGGCGCATCGCCACCAGCACCAGGAGGGCGCAGAGGGCGACCTGCAGCAGCGACAGGGCGACGGCGCGGCCGGGGTCGAAGTCGAAGCGCAGCGCCTGGTAGATCGCGATCTCGATGGTGGCTGAGGCCGGGCCGCCGCCGAGCGTCAGCACCACGGCGAAGCTGGTGAAGCACAGCAGGAAGATAAGGGTGACCAGGCCGGGCAGCTGGCGCCGCAGCACCGGCCATTCGACCAGCCGGAACAGGTCCGCGCCGCGCAGCCCCAGCATCGACGCCAGGCGCCAGCTCTCGGCCGGGATCGTGCCCCAGGCCGCCAGCAGCACGCGCACGGCGAAGGGCATGTTGAAGAACACATGGGCCAGCAGGATGCCGGTCAGGCCGTAGATGTTCGGCCGGATCGGCAGTCCCAGCGCCGCGAACAGATCGGCGATCAGGCCGGAGCGGCCGAACACGGTCAGGATGCCGAAAGCGCCGGCCACCGCCGGCACGATCATCGGCAGGCCGAACAGGCGCAGCAGCAGAGTGCGGCCGGGGAACCGGCGGCGCGACAGGGCGCGGGCGACCGGGATGGCGATGGCGACGCTGATCAGCGCCGACAGTCCGGCCTGCAGCGCGGTGAAGCGCAGCACCGACCACAGATAGGGATCGGCCCAGACTGACAGCAGGTCGAATTCGGACGCGGCGCGGACCAGGCCGGTCGTGGCGGTGCCGATCAGCGCCAGGATGGCGAGCAGCGCCAGGAGGCCGGGGAGGGAGGGTAGTGCACTCTCCGTAGGTTGGGTTCGCCGTGGCGAACCCAACAGGCTGGCTCCGCCGCGAGATGTTGGGTTCGCGGGCCGCGAACCCAACCTACGTGGGGTCAACGACTGGTCGCCTGCAGCCATTCGGCGATCCAGGCGGCGCGGTTGGCGGCGACCTCCGCCGGCGGGTACAGCAGCGCCTTGGCCGGGGCCGGCAGCGCCTTGTAGGCGTCGGGCAGCCCGGCTTTCGGCGTCACCGCCGGGTACATCCACTGGGTGGTTGGAAGCAGGTCCTGGAAGGCCGGGGTCAGCATGAAGGCGAGGAACTTGTCGGCCAGCTCGGGATGCTGCGACGAGGCGAGCTTAGCCGCGACCTCGACCTGCAGGTAGTTGCCCTCGCTGAACACCGCGGCGCCGACGTTATTGTCGTTCTCCGCGATCACGTGATAGGGCGGCGAGGTGATGTAGCTGAAGGTCATCGGCACCTCGCCCTTGCGGAACAGGCCGTAGCTCTCGCTCCAGCCCGGGGTGACGGTGAGGATGCGCGGCTTCAGCTTGGCCCAGGCCTCCGGCGCCTTGTCGCCATAGACCTGCTTGACCCAGAGCAGCAGGCCGAGGCCCGGGGTGCTGGTGCGCGGGTCCTGGATGGTCAGCTCAAGGTCGCTGTTCTCGACCAGGTCGCGCAGGCTCTTCGGCGGGTTCGGCACCTTGGTCTTGTCGTAGACGAAGGCGAAGTAGCTCCAGTCGAAGGGCACGAAGACCGGGTCGGTCCAGGCCACCGGCAGCGACAGGCCGTCGAGCGTCCGGCCATGCGGCGCGAACAGCCCGGTCGCCGTCGCCTCGGCGGTCAGGTTGGTGTCGAGGCCCAGCACCACATCCGCCTGGCTCGACTTGCCCTCCAGCTTCAGGCGCGACAGCAAGGCGACGCCGTCCTCGACCGAGGTGAACTCGATTGTGCAGCCGCATTCGGCCTCGAAGGCCTTCTTCACCTGCGGGCCCGGCCCCCAGTCGGCGGTGAAGGATTCGTAGGTGTAGACCTTCAGCACCGGGGTCTCGGCCACGGCCGTCCCGGCGAGGGCGGAGGTCAGGGCCGTCAGCAGGACAGCGGCAAGCACACGCATCATGGTTCCTCCGCTGGGTCGGAGCGGGGCGGAGGAGGGACGTGCCGATGCCTGAGGCGTCGTCTCGCGCTCCCTCCGCCGGCATGACCCGGATCAGGTTCGTCGGGTTGACGCTGACGCGCCTCTCAGCCCCCGTTCGGGCACCCCGGCAAGACGCGGGCATCATCGGGGCGCGTCTTGCGTGTGTCAACGAGGTGACAAGCCGCCTTGCGACAAGGCTCCTGATGACATCGGCTCCGCTGCACGTTAAAATTACAAAATTAACGATAACTGGAGGTAAAAATGGCCGGACCGCTCGCGATTGGTGAGGACGCGCCCGATTTCGAAGTCGAGACCACAGAGGGGCGGATCCGCTTCCACGACTGGCTCGGCTCGTCCTGGGGCGTGCTGTTCTCGCACCCGAAGGACTTCACCCCGGTTTGCACCACCGAGCTCGGCGCCGTGGCCAAGCTGAAGCCGGAATTCGACCGCCGCGACGTCAAGGTGATCGGCCTCAGCGCCGACCCGGTCGACCGGCATGCGAGCTGGGCCCAGGACATCAAGGAAACCCAAGGCTACGCCCCGAACTTCCCGGTGATCGCCGATTCCGAGCTCGTGGTCTCCAAGCTCTACGGCATGCTGCCGGCCGATGCCGGCACGACGTCGGAGGGGCGCACCGCGGTCAATAACCAGACGGTGCGCAACGTCTACGTCGTCGGGCCGGACAAGAAGATCAAGCTGGTGATCTCCTACCCGATGACCACCGGGCGCAACTTCGACGAGGTGCTGCGGGTGATCGATTCGCTGCAGCTGACCTCCAAGCACAAGGTCGCCACCCCGGCCGACTGGAAGAACGGCGAGGACGTCATCATCGTTACCTCCGTCTCCGACGAGGAGGCGAAGCAGAAGTTCCCGGCCGGCTTCAAGACCCTCAAGCCCTATCTCCGCACCGTCGCCCAGCCGCGCGACTGATGATCGAGCTCCCGGGCTCAGCCGAGCCCGGGAACCGTCTCCGGCGGCACCAGCCAGCCGGAGTTCGGCCGCAGCCGATAGACGGCGCGGCCAATGATGTTGCCGATCGACACGTAGCCCAGATCGACGCGGCTGTCGTTGCTGTTGTCGCGATTGTCGCCCAATGTAAAGCAATGACCGGGAGGGACGACGTATTCTGGGGTGTCGTCGAACGGTTCTTTGTCGCTTCTCTCCAGGATTTCGTAGGGTTCTGACGGTCCGCCGTCTGGTGGCAATGTCTCGACATACCGATGCATCGCGACATCCTGGGCGGATAGAGTTATCGTGTACGGGGTGATTTCGCGGCGATTCAGCAGCTTTCGATTGATCAGCAAGCGGCCATCGGTCAATTGGACCCGATCGCCAGGCAGGCCGATCACGCGCTTGAAGTAAATGACCGACGTGTCGCGAGGCGGGTAGAACACGATCACGTCGCCTCGACGCGGCATCTTTCCGGCATCGCGCAGATCCGCCAGGAACACGTCACCTGAGACCAGCGTCGGCGCCATGCCGCCACTAGGGGTGATGAAGCTGCGCGCAGGGATGCCGGCAGCGACAAACCGTATCGCCATCTCGGTGCCCTCGAACCAGTCACCGAGCGTCGCCGCGGCGGCCGGGCCTGCCGACAGGGCCAGCAGGGCGGAGCCGGCGAGCCGCACCGCCTCACGCCGGGATGTCGATCGGCCCCGCATCATCGGCCCAGCAGGTCCTTCGCCATCATCATGTGGACGCCCTTGCAGCCGTTCACGGTCTGGGTGATGCGCAGGTCGCCGGCCAGGCTGCACAGGGTGTAGGCGTCGTGGCGCGACAGGCCGGCCGCCTCGCCGAGCAGCACGATCATGTCACGCAGCGCCATCTCGGCGCAGCGGTCGAGGTCCGGGTCCATCCCCATGGTGATGTGATGGGTCGGGGTCTCGGCCCGCGGATAGGTGAAGCTGAGGTCGTCGCGGACGATCAGTTGGAAGGTGCCCTGCAGCGCCGTCTCGATCGCGGTGACGCAGACCTCGCCGTCGCCCTGGGCGCCATGGCCGTCGCCGCAGGAGAACAGGGCGCCGTCGTTGAACACCGGCAGGTAGAGCGTGGTGCCGGCCACCAGCTCCTTGTTGTCGATGTTGCCGGCATGGGCGCGCGGCTGGATCGAGCTGATGCGGCCCCAGCCCTGGGGAGGCGCCACGCCCATGACGCCGAAGAAGGGGTTCAGCGGCAGGTCCAGCCCCCAGGGCAGCCGGGCGGTGCCGCGCTTCGCGTCGAGCGGGATGTTGAGCAGCCGCGATTCTTCGAAGTCATAGGGCAGGGTGCCGGCCAGCGGCCGGATGACGTTGTAGCCCCAGTCCTGGCGCAGCGAGACGTCGAGGATCCGCACCTCCAGCACCTGGCCGGGCTTGGCGCCGCGGACCGCGACCGGGCCGGTCAGGATGTGGCCGGGCGTCGAGCGGTCGCAGCGCTGATGGATCTCGTGGATCTCGGGCGGGATGTGAAAGTCGCCCTTGGGCAGCACGTCCGGCCCGCCATTCACGGTATCGATCACGACGGTGTCTCCGCTGTCGACCGTCAGCACCGGCTCGCGCGCGGCGTCGAAATAGCCCCAGGCACAGGTGTCTGCCGACGCGGGCACATGGTGTCGCGGCATGATCGGATCCCTTCCGGTGGAGCCGACACGCTCGCCGCTTTCGGCGCTGCGTTCAAGCCTGGAGGAACAGCCTGTTCCCTGACGCCACGGCGTTGTCGGACTCAGCCGAGCCCCGGCACCGTCTCTGGGGGCACCAGCCAGGCTGGATTGGGCCGTAGCCGATAGATGACACGGCCGAGAATATTCTCGATCGGCACATAACCGACGTCCGCGCGACTATCCAACGAGTAGTCGCGGTTGTCGCCCAGGACGAAGCAGTGATCGGCCGGGACGACATACTCCAGTGTATCGTCGAATGGTGCAGCCGCGGTCTGTTCCAGGATTCCGTACTCGGCCGGCAGAGCGCCATCGTCCACCGGAAGCGACTCGATAAAGTGGTGCAACGTGTCCCTCCGGCGAGACGGACCGGCATAGGGCTCCGCCTCTCGCCGATCGACCGACCGGCGATTGATCGACAGCCGGCTACCCCTCAGTTGGACCCGATCGGTCGGCAGGCCGACGACGCGTTTGACGAACAGGACCTTTCGATCGCGGGGGAGGCGAAAGACGACAATATCGCCCCGGCGCGGTCGGGTGGCGGCCGCGCGCAGATCGACGGCGAAGGTGTCGCCCGGCTCGAGCGTCGGCGCCATGCTTTGGCCGGGAATGCGGAAGGTCTTTGCCGGGATGCCGGCCCAGGCGAAGCGCAGGGCCATCCACCATTGTCCGGGATCGAGCAGATCGGTGAATCCCGCCCGCGCCGGTTCCGCGGCCAGGATCGGCGCGGCAAATGCGAGATAGCTCAACACCGCACGTCGTCCGATCATCGATCCCCCCGATCTCTGATAATCCCCACCCGAGAGGATCGCAGGAGGATCGGCGGCCGTCGACGTTATCCCTTCACCGCGCCGGCGGTCAGTCCCTGCACCAGGTAGCGCTGGATCACGGCGAAGAAGATGCAGACCGGGATCAGCGCCAGCACCGAGGCTGCGGTCATCTGGCCCCAGTCGACGCCGAACTTGGCGATGAAGGTCAGCAGGCCGACGGCGAAGGTCTTCTGGCTGTCGGAGTTGATCAGCATCAGCGCGAACAGCAGTTCGCTCCAGGCCGCGGTGAAGACGAAGCCCAGAGTCGCGCCCATGCCCGGCAGGGTCAGCGGCAGGATCACCCGGCGCAGCGCCTGGAACCGGCTGCAGCCGTCGATCATCGCCGCCTCCTCCAGGTCCTTCGGGATGGCGTCGAAGAAGGACTGCATCAGGAAGGTGGCGAAGGCGACGTTGAAGGCGCTGTAGATGACGATCAGCCCCATCAGGTTGTTGGTCAGCCCCAGCGGCGCCATCAGCCGGTAGACCGGCGGGATGATCATCACCAGCGGGAAGGTCTGGGTCAGCAGCAGCACGAACATCACCGGCGTAGCCGGAGGCCGAGGCGCAGAGCGTGACCACAGCCGCGGTGGCGATCGAGACGATGACGCTGTTCAGGAAGTAGCGCGGGAAGTTGCTGGCGGTCAGCACCGAGCTGAAATTCGCCAGCGTCCATTCCGACGGCCAGAAGGTGATGCCTTCGGAGAACAGGAGCTGGGTCGGGGTGACCGAGATCTTGATCAGCCAGTACAGCGGGAACAGCGCGAACAGCAGATAGGCGCCGATGCCGAGGGTGAAGCCGGTGCCGCCGGCGAGGCGGCCGAGGGGCGAGCGTCCGACGACGGTCATGGTCTCATTGCCCCGCGAGCAGGCTCTTGCGCATCCGGATCAGGATGGCGGCGTAGAGCAGGAGGAGAAGCAGCAGCACCGTCGCCACCGCCGAGGCATAGCCGAAGTTCAGCCGGGAGAAGGCCTGGGCGAAGATGTAGGTCGACAGGATGCTGGTGGCGTTGGCCGGGCCGCCATTGGTCATCACCCAGATCAGGTCGGCGAAGGTGGCGATCCAGATCGTGCGCAGCAGCACGGTGATGGCGATGGTCGGCGCCAGGAACGGGATGGTGATCTTCGTGAACCGCTGCCAGGCGCCGGCGCCGTCGATCGCCGCCGCCTCGTAATAGTCGCCCGGGATCGCCTGCAGCGCGGCCAAGAGGGTGATGGCGAAGAACGGGATGCCGAACCAGATGTTGGCCAGGATCGGGCCCCACATCGCCAGGTCCGGGTCGGACAGGATGTTCAGCGGCTCCGGCAGCAGGCCGAGATCAGCCATCCAGTACGGCAGGGGCCCGACCACCGGGTTGAACAGCCAGGCGAAGACCAGGCCGGACAGGAAGGTCGGCACCGCCCAGGGCAGGAACACCAGTGCCTGGACCAGGCGCTTGCCGCGGAACGGCCGGTTCAGCAGCAGCGCCAGGCCCAGCCCGCCGAAGAACTGGAACACCAGGCTGCCGAGGGTCCACCAGACGGTGTTCTTCAGCGCCCGCCAGAAATTCGCGTCGCCGATCAGCGTCTCGAAATTCTTCAGCCCGATCCAGCTCGGCTTCCCCAAGGGCGGGAAGTTCTGGAAGGCATAGGACAGCCCGACGATCAGCGGAACCAGCAGGCTGAGCGTCAGCAGGATGATGGCCGGGCTGAGATAGAGCCAGGGCTCCAGCACATTGCCCAGCGTGCGGCGGAAGGATCCCGGGCGGGGGCCCGGGATCGCATGGGTCACGGTCATACTCGCCATCGCATGTTTGAATCCGTCATGGCGAGGCGCGGAGCGCCGTGGCCATCCAGGGGGCCGTGCGAGCGACCCTGGATGGCCACGCCCCTGCGGGGCTCGCCATGACGGTTTGGGATGGGCCGCCGGTCAATGTGTCCGGCTCCCCGTATCACTTCTTGCTGGCCAGGAACTTCTGCTGCGCGGTGGTGAGGTAGTCGGCCCATTCCTTGGCGACGTCGGCTGACTGCTTCTGGCCCAGCAGGGCCTCCTGGAAGCTCTGCACCGACATCACGTCGAAGAAGTAGCCGAACTCCTCGAGATGGGCCGGCCAGGGGATCGGCTGCCACTGCGGGTCGTTCAGCTCCTGGAACCAGCCGGCATAGCGCTCGCCGGCGAAATGCTCATTCTTCTCGGCGCCCTTGTGAATCGGCAGCACGCCGACGAACTTGGCCCATTCGATGTTCTGGTCGGCGTCGAGCAGGAAGGACATCAGCTTCCAGCTCTCCTCCTTGTGCTCGCTGTTGGCGAACATCGACCAGCCGGCATAGCCGATCGAGGGGTAGGCGTGGCCGCCGGGACCGACCGGCATCGGCGCCACCGCGAAATCCTCGGGCTTCATGTGGTCGAGGATGCCGATCATGGCGTCCGGGTCGTTGTCCAGCATCGCGCAGGTGCCGGAGTAGAAACCGGTGACGGTCTCGTTGAAGCCCCAGTTCAGGCTGTCCTTCGGCGCGCCGCCGGCCTTGTACAGGTCGACCAGGAACTGCATGCCCTTGGCCGCGTCGGCATCGCCGAGGGTCGAGGTGCCGTCGTCGTTGAAGAACTTGCCCTTGCCGTCCATGGTCAGCATGAAGAAGGCGGTGCCGCCGGTGCCGCCCTTGCCGCCGCGCAGGCAGTAGCCGGCCTTGCCGCCGCCCAGCGCCGCGATCTTCTTCGACACGTCCATGAACTCGTCGAGCGTCTTCGGCGGGGCGGTGACGCCGGCCTCCTGGAACAGCTTCTTGTTCCAGTACAGGCCGCGCAGATAGAAGCCGTAGGGCACCATATAGGGGGTGTCTTTCACGGTCTTCGAGAACTGCACCGTGCGGTCGCTCAGGGTCGCGGCCTCATCCCATTTGGCGATGTAGGCGGAGAGGTCCTCGAGCTGGCCGTTGTTGGCGTAGAGCGACATCCAGCGCTCCGGCATCTCGGCGATGTCCGGGGTCTCGCCGGCCTGCACCATGGTCAGGAACTTCTCGAACGCCTCGCCCCAGGGCAGCGAGACGATCTCGACATGCGTGCCGGGGTTGGCCGCCTCGAACTTGGCGATCTGGCCCTTCAGGAACTCGGTGCGCTGCGGGCTGGTGATGACCTCGACCAGCTTGAGGTTGGTGTCGGCCAGCGCCGGGCCGGTGAAGGCGATCGTGGCCAGGCCGGCCAGGAGCAACAGTCGTTTCATTTTTGCCTCCCTGTTAGCAAAGCGAAGTTCAGTTCACGGAATTGTCGAGGGCGCGGGCCAAGTCGGCCCACAGATCCTCGGTGTCCTCCAGCCCGACCGCGAGCCGGACGATGCGCTGCGTGACCCCGAAGGCGGACATCGAGTTCGGGCCCTGGGCCTGGCGCAGCGAGGCGCGGGCCGGGACCACCAGGCTCTCATGCCCGCCCCAGCTGACGCCGAGCTTGAACAGCCTCAGCGCGTCGACCAGCCGCGGCACGTCGACCTGCTCCTCGACCTCGAAGGAGAACAGGCCGCTGTGACCGGTCAGCGTGGCGCCGCCGGGGTGGTTGGAGAAGGCCGGGTGCAGCACCCTTGTGACCAGCGGATGGTCGGCCAGGCGGCGGGCGATGGTCAGGCCGCTCTCCTGGTGCTGGCGCATCCGCAGCGGCAGGGTGCGCATGCCGCGGATCAGCAGCCAGGCCTCGAAAGGCGACAGCTTGCCGCCGAGATAGGGGTAGGCCAGGTCGTTGACCCGGGCGATCCGCTCGGCCGAGCCGGCGATCACCCCGGCCACCGTGTCGCTGTGGCCCGAGAGATATTTCGAGGCCGAGTGGACGACCAGGTCGACGCCGTGCCGGATCGGCTGCTGGAACAGCGGCGTGGCCCAGGAATTGTCGATGATCGTGGCCGCGCCATGCGCCTTGGCCAAGGCCGCCAGACGCCCGATCTCCTGCAGCTCGAACATCATCGAGGTCGGGTTCTCGAGATACAGCAGCTTGGCCCCGGGCAGCGCCGCCTCGACCGCGGCCGGATCGCTCGCATCGACATAATCGACGGTGATGCCCAACCGCGGCAGCAGCTTCTCGAACAGGCGATAGGCGTCGCCATAGACATGACGGGTGCACAGGATGCGGTCGCCGGTGCCGGCGATGCTCAGCACGGCGCAGCTGATCGCCGCCATGCCGCTGGCGGTGCCGCGGGCCGCCTCGGCGCCTTCCAGCGCCGCCACCTTGCGCTCGAACTCCTGCACCGTCGGATTGTCGCCGCGGGAATAGATCGGGCGCTTCACCTGGCCGGAGAACGCCGCCTCCATCTCCGCATAGCTGGCGAAGGTGAACAGCGAGGTCTGGTAGATCGGCGGCACCACCGCGCCGGCGGGGAAGGCGTCGTCATGCGCCAGGGTGGTGGCGGCCGCGTAGGCGTCGGGGGCGGGGAAATCGTCGGTCATCGGGTCCGTCTGCGGTCGGCGTCTCGGATGTCCTCATCGACCATGTCGATGATGGTCAGCGCGGCTGCGCGCGCACCGTCCGGGTCGCGCCGGACGATCGCGTCATACATCACGCGGTGATAGGGGAAGGTGCGGCCGGCGAAATCCGGCATGTCCAGCGGGTTCTCCCAGAAGCGGTGGAAGGCGTCCCGCATGGTCGCCAGGATCTGCCCGAAGATCGGGTTCTCGGTGGCGCGGAAGATCGACTGGTGGAACTCCCAGTCCTGCTCCGGCGCGTCGCCGTACTTCGTATGGTGCGCCTCCATGATGTCGAGGCGGCGGCCGATCTCGGCGATCTGCTCGGCCGTCGCCCGGCGGGCGCAGATCGCCGCGGCCTCGCCCTCCAGCGCCCGGCGCACCTCCAGCGTGTGCAAGAGCGTGGCGACGTCGGAGGCGCGGTCGATGGTCAGCGGCATGTGGATGCTGGCGGTCGACACCGGCACCTTGAGATAGGTGCCGCTGCCCTTGCGCATCTCGACGATGCCCAAGCCTTCCCAGCGCTTCAGCGCCTCGCGGACGGTCGACCGGCTGACCTGCAGCTGTTCCGCCAGATCCCGCTCGGGCGGCAGCCGGTCGCCCGGGCCGATGCCGGCGCGTTCGACATGTTCCGCGATCGCCACCAACGCCGCCTCGTCACGCGTCGGCGTGCGGATCGGGGACAGGGAGGAGCGGAGGCGGGTGGACATCGGTGGCGGCAGGATTCAAAATTGGTCTGACATCCCGACCACTTTGATCAAATGCATTGAATGCAGTCAATATCGGTTTGTCGCCGCGCGTCCCGCGGCTACAAATCGCAACATCATTGCCGGCTGCAGGTGATCCGTTTGGCGAAGGTCTGGATGCGCGGATGGGGCTGGGTCGCGGTGGTCTGGGCCGTGCTGTCCTGCGACGCCTCCGCAGCCCAGGGCAAGGACGAGACGGTCGAGCAGGCGGTGTGCCGGCTGATCGAGCAGTCGGCCGCGGCCGAGAACCTGCCGCTGGAGTTCTTCACCCGGCTGATCTGGAAGGAGAGCCGGTTCCGGCCGCGCGCGGTCAGCCCGAAGGGCGCGCAGGGCGTGGCCCAGTTCATGCCCGGCACCGCCAAGATGCGCGACCTGGAGGACCCGTTCGACCCGGAGACGGCGCTGCCGGCCTCCGCCGCCTTCCTGGCCGAGCTGCGCGACCAGTTCGGCAATCTCGGCCTCGCCGCCGCCGGCTACAATGCCGGGCCGAACCGGGTCGAGAGCTGGGTCGGCGGCCGCGGCTTCCTGCCGTTGGAGACCGAGGACTACGTGCTGTTCGTCACCAAGCGCCCGGCCGACGACTGGGTGCCGAAGCCGGGCGGCACCGCTCCCAGCTTCGACGGCAGCGACAAGCCCTGCCTGGAGATCCTGGCGTCGCTGAAGACCGAGGCCGACCGGGACGAGCTGGTGTCGCCGACTGCGCCATGGCATGTGCAGATCGCCGGCAACTTCTCCAAGGGCCGGGCGCTGGCCTCGTACAACCGCGTCCGCCGGCGCCATCCGCAGCTGATGGCGGAGATCCAGCCGATGATCGTCGGCACCCGGATGCTCAGCATGGGCACGCGGCGCTTCTACCGGGTCAGCGTGCCGGCGCAGAGCCGGTCGGAAGGCAACCAGTTCTGCAGCCGCCTGCGCCGCGCCGGCGGCGCCTGCATCGTGCTGCGCAACTGAGCGGGGCTTGAAGAAGCCCTATTTCGCGCCGATCCTCACTCCATTGCCTGCGAGGAGGATGCCATGCGGTTTCCGAAATGCCTGATCGTGGTCGCGCTCGCCGCGTCGGTCGCGTCCTGCCAGTTCGACGATTCGCGAAACACGATCGGCGGGGCGGCGGCCGGCGGCCTGGCCGGGGCCGGCATCGGCGCCCTGGTCAGCGGCGGCAACCGCGGCGAGGGCGCCCTGATCGGTGCCGGTATCGGCGCGCTCGCCGGCGGCGCCATCGGCAACTACATGGACCGGCAGCAGGCCGATCTGCGGCGCAACCTGGCCGGCACCGGCATCGGCGTTAACCGCCGCGGCGACAACCTGGTGCTGGAGATCCCGGGCGACATCACCTTCGCCACCGATTCCGCCAGCATCAAGCCGGCCTTCTACGGCCCGCTCGACCAAGTCGCGGCGACGCTGAACCAGTACACCAGCACCTATATCGACGTGGTCGGCCACACCGACAACACCGGCCCGGCGGAGTACAACCAGCGGCTGTCGGAGGCGCGGGCGCGCTCGGTCGCCGACTACATCTCCTCGCGCGGGGTCTACCCGCCGCGGATCAACATCGGCGGCGTCGGCGAGGACCAGCCGAAGGCCAGCAACGGCACCGCCGCGGGCCGGCAGGAGAACCGGCGGGTGGAGCTGACGATCCGTCCGAACAGCCAATAGCCCGGAGAGGATTCCTTCGACCAAAGTCGGAGGCGGCGCGCGATGGGTTCCCAAGCCGAAGCACGGCGCGTTACGCTCATTGCCGGACATAAGATCCGCAACGGGAGGAACGGCCATGCAGTTGAGTCGCGACGACCTTTTGCGTGCCTATCGACAGATGCGCCTGATCCGGGAGTTCGAGGACCGGGTGCATCTCGAATTCGCCACCGGCGACATTCCAGGTTTCGTCCATCTCTATGCCGGTGAGGAGGCCAGCGCCGTCGGCGTCTGCCTGCACCTGACCGACCGCGATTCGATCGCCAGCACCCATCGCGGCCACGGCCACTGCATCGCCAAGGATTGCGATCCGGCGGCGATGATGAAGGAGATCTACGGCCGCAAGGACGGGCTGTGCGGCGGCAAGGGCGGGTCGATGCACATCGCCGACCTGTCGAAGGGCATGATGGGCGCCAACGGCATCGTCGGCGGCGGCCCGCCGCTGATCTGCGGCGCCGCGCTGGCGGCCAAGACGCTGGGCACCGGCGGCGTCGCCGTGTCCTTCACCGGCGATGGCGGCTCGAACCAGGGCACCACCTGCGAGGCGCTGAACCTGGCGACGGTATGGAAGCTGCCGGCGATCTTCGTATTCGAGAACAACGGCTATGCCGAGGCGACCTCCAGCAAGTTCTCGGTCAGCTGCCAGGACATCGTCGACCGGGCGCAGGCCTTCGGCATGCCGGGCATCATGGTCGACGGCCACGACTTCTTCGCGGTGTGGGAGGCGGCGCGCGAGGCGATCGACCGCGCCCGCTCCGGCGGCGGCCCGACCCTGATCGAGGTCAAGCTGAACCGCTACTACGGCCATTTCGAGGGCGACGCCCAGACCTATCGCGCCCCGGGCGAGGTCGAGGCCATCCGGGCCCAGCGCGACAGCCTGGACCTGTTCCGCAACCGGGTCACCGAGGCCGGGCTGCTGGACATCGCGCAGATGGACGCCATCGACGCCGAGATCCGGCAGCAGATCGAGCGCGCCGTGGTCGATGCCAAGGCCGCCGCGGTGCCGGGGCCGGCCGATCTGCTGACCGACGTCTACGTCTCGTACTGAGGGGGAAGGGCATGAGCAGGAAGAGCTTCCGCCAGGCGGTCAACGAGGCGCTGGCGCAGGAGATGCGGCGCGACCCGCGCGTGATCCTGATGGGCGAGGACATCTCCGGCGGCTCCGGCGCGCCGGGCGAGCAGGACGCCTGGGGCGGGCCGCTCGGCGTCACCAAGGGGCTGCACAAGGAGTTCGGCCCGAGCCGGGTGCTCGACACCCCGATCACCGAAAGCGCCTTCATCGGCGCCGCGGCCGGTGCCGCCGCCAGCGGGCTACGTCCCGTCGCCGAGCTGATGTTCGTCGACTTCATGGGCGTCTGCTTCGACCAGATCTTCAACCAGGCCGCCAAGTTCCGCTACATGTTCGGCGGCAAGGCGGTGACGCCCCTGACCATCCGGACGATGTACGGCGCCGGCTTCCGCGCCGCGGCCCAGCACAGCCAGTGCCTGTACCCGCTGTTCACCCACATCCCCGGGCTGAAATGCGTCATCCCGTCCTCGCCCTATGAGGCCAAGGGCCTGCTGATCCAGGCGATCCGTGACGACGACCCGGTGATCTTCTTCGAGCACAAGGTGCTGTACGACATGGAGGAGGAGGTGCCGGACGAGCCCTACACCATCCCCTTCGGCGAGGCGAACCTGGTGCGCGAGGGCGAGGACGTCACCATCGTCGCCATCGGCCGCATGGTCCAGATGGCCAAGGCGGCGGCCGAGGTGCTGGCCAAGGAGGGCGTCGACTGCACCATCATCGACCCGCGCACGACCTCGCCGCTCGACCTGGACACGATCCTGGAGAGCGTGGAGGAGACCGGGCGGCTGGTGGTGGTGGACGAGGCCAGCCCGCGCTGCAACATGGCGACCGACATCTCGGCCCAGGTGGTGGATCAGGCCTTCGGCGCGCTGAAGGCGCCGATCAAGATGGTGTCGCCGCCGCATGTGCCGGTGCCGTTCGCGGCCGCGCTGGAAGACCTCTATGTACCGAATGCCGACAAGGTGGCGGCGGCGGTGCGCACCGTGATGGGCGCGCCGGGCCGGCGGGAGGCCGCGGAATGACGGGCACGATCCACCCGATCACCATGCCGAAATGGGGCCTGGCGATGACCGAGGGCCTGCTCGCCGCCTGGACAGCGGCGGAGGGGGCGCGGATCGAGCCGGGCACCGAGATCGTCGACATCGAGACCAGCAAGATCACCAATGCGCTGGAATCGACCGTCGCCGGCACGCTGCGCCGGAGGGTGGCAGAGGAAGGACAGACCCTGCCAGTCGGCGCCCTGCTCGGCGTCGTGGTCGAGGGTGATGTGGATGACGGCGAGCTCGACCGCTTCATCGAGGCCTTCCAGGCCGAGGCGGCGGCCGCGGCCGAAAGCGCCGCCCCGCCGCCCGAGCCCAAGGTGATCCAGGCCGGCGGCCGGCCGATCCGGGCGTTGGTGACGGGCGAGGGCGACGGCACGCCGATGGTGCTGATCCACGGCTTCGGCGGCGACCTCAACAACTGGCTGTTCACCCAGCCGGCGCTGACCGGCCGCCCGGTCCACGCCATCGACCTGCCGGGCCATGGCGGCTCGGGCAAGGAGGTCGGCGCGGGCGACCTTGCCGCGCTGTCCGGCGCGGTGCTGGCCTATCTCGACACCGCCGACATCGCCAAGGCGCATCTGGTGGGCCATTCCATGGGCGGGGCGGTGGCGCTGTCCCTGGCGCTCGACGCGCCGGACCGGGTGGCGTCGGCGACGCTGATCGCCCCGGCCGGCCTCGGGGCCGAGATCAACAGCGGCTACATCGACGGCTTCATCGGCGCGCAGAAGCGCAAGGACCTGAAGCCGCATCTGGAGGCGCTGTTCGCCGATCCCGAGCTGGTGACCCGCGACCTGGTCGAGGATGTGCTGAAGTTCAAGCGCCTGGACGGCGTCGAGGCGGCGCTGAAGACGATCAGCGGCGCCTTCTTCCCCGGCGGCCGCCAGGCGGTGTCGCTGCGCGACCGGATCGGCGCGGCCCGCGTGCCGGTGCAGGTGATCTGGGGCACGGCCGACGCGATCGTGCCGGCCGCCCATGCCGACGGGCTGCCGGCGTCGATCCCGGTGCACCGCTTCGACGGCAAGGGCCACATGGTCCATATGGAGGCGGCGGCCGAGGTGAACCGGCTGATCGGGGATTTCGTCGCCGCGCATTGAGCGACGGAGGAGCCGGGCGCTTGCGGCGCCCGGTTCCTCCCGCTAGCCTCCGTCCCGCGTGCAAGACGCATCCGGTCCGCGGGAAGGGCAGCGCCCACTTGCCGAAGAGCT
>JAEKLZ010000248.1 GCA_019508225.1 Inquilinus limosus
GCGCCGCCGCGGCGCCCAGCACGGTGCCCAGAATCGCCATCTGAGCGGTCTGCCACAGCAGCACCAGGTAGCTGCCGGCGCGGTAGTACCAATAGGCGACCGAGCCCTGGGTCTTGCTGTCGGACAGCAGCTCGCCCCAGTGCAGCGTCGGCAGGGTGCGGCCGAGGTATTCGCCGATCCGCGGCAGGCCGGCGGCCAGCTTGGACGGGAAGAACTCGCCGATATATCCGCCGGCGAGAATGGCGGCCAGGAACAGCACCAGGCCGATCACGGTCGCCTGGCGCCGTTGGCGGATCAGCGCCCGCCGCCCGGCCTCGAAGGCCGCAACCGAGTCGGCGCGACGGTGTTCGGACAAGGTGGTCATCCTGGATTTCTTCAAAATCCCCAACACCGTCATTGCGAGCGCAGCGAAGCAATCCAGGGCCGCAAGAGCGGAGGCATGGATTGCTTCGTCGCTTCGCTCCTCGCAATGACGGTCAGGGTGCAGGCCGGAGCCCGATCAGCTCCGCCGCTGCGTGGCTTCGGTCTCGCGCATCTTGATGATGCCGTCGAAGAAGTCGTGGGTGACCGGGGCGAAGCCGGAGCCGGCGCCCTTCTCGACCGCCTCGTAGATGTCCGGATGCTCGGTCGGCAGCCTGGTCAGGAAGTCCAGCATGTCCTTGCGGAACGCCTCCGGCAGGGCCGTGCGGGTCGCCCACGGGCCGTTCGGGATCAGGGTCGACTGCCAGATGATGCGCAGATCCTTCATGTCGAGCATCTTCTTGTCAACCATGCTGCGCAGCGCGCCGCGGCTGTAGCCCTGGGCCGGGTCGCCCTGGCCGGAGATCCAGGTCACGCCGGCGTCGTACTGGCCCTTCATCACCGCGACCACGCCCTGCTCATGCCCGCCCGAGAACGCGGTCGAGCCGAAGAAGGCGGCCGGGTCGTAACCCTGGTCCTTGAGCTGGAAGTTCGGGATCAGATAGCCCGAGGTCGAGTTCGGGTCGGCGAAGGCCAGGGACTTGCCCTTGAGGTCCTCGAGCTTCTGGTACGGGCTGTCCGACTTGACGAACAGGACCGAGTAATAGCCGGTCGACCCGTCCTTTTCCTTCGGCACCACCAGCGGCTCGACGCATTTGCAGTCCAGCCACAGGCCGGCATAGCCGGAGGCGCCGAATTCGGCGAGGTCGAGCTGGCCCGCGGCCATGCCCTGCATGACGCCGGCATAGTCGGTGGCCGGATACAGCTCGACCTTCACGTTGTAGGTGGTCTCGAGCAGCTTCTGGAAGCCGTCATAGCGGGCCAGACGGTCGGCGTCATTCTCGCCGCCGAGGATGCCGACGCGGATGACCGGGACGTCCTTCTTCCAGCTCGGATCCGCCGCGACGGCGGTGCCGGCCAGGCCGGCGAGGGCGACGGCAGCCGTGGCCGCCGCGAGGATGGTGCGCCGCATGAACATGGGTCTACCCCTTTTGCTGTCACTTGGTTCGGGCGCCCGGCGCCATGCCGGACGCCCGTCGGTTGGAGCTCAGGCCGGGACCAGCTCACGGTCGCCGGTCCGGGGCTCGATCGCGGTCGAGGTGATGCGCTCGTCGAGCGCCTCGCGCATGCCGTCGACGCCGTAGATCCGCTCGACCACCTCCATGGTCAGCGCCTCGGGCGCGCCGTCGAAGACGACCCGGCCCTTGGCCATGCCGATCACCCGGTCGCAATAGTGCCGGGCGGTGTCGAGCGTGTGCAGGTTGACCAGGACGGTGATGCCGTCCTCGCGGTTGATGCTGCGCAGCGCGTCCATCACGATCTTGGCGTTGCGCGGGTC
Organism: Inquilinus limosus; assembly: GCA_019508225.1. GTDB lineage: Bacteria > Pseudomonadota > Alphaproteobacteria > DSM-16000 > Inquilinaceae > Inquilinus > Inquilinus limosus_D. The sequence continues at coordinate 1,799 of JAEKLZ010000248.1, forward strand.
CAGCGAGGCGATCGGCTCGTCCGCCAGCAGCACCTCGGGCTCCTGCAGCAGGGCCCGGGCGATGGCGACACGCTGCTGCTGGCCGCCCGACAGGGTGTCGGCGCGCTGCAGGGCGGCATGGGCCATGTCGAGCCGGTCCAGCGCCTGGATGGCGAAGGCCCGCTCGCGCTCGCCGAACTGCTTGAACAGCGACGGCACCGTCCAGTGCTGGGAGATGCGGCCGAGCAGCACATTGGTCAGGACGTCGAGCCGGGTGACCAGGTTGAACTGCTGGAAGATCATGGCGCAGCGGGCGCGCCAGTCGCGCAATGCCTTGCCCTTCAGCCGGGTGACGTCGACGCCGTCGAACAGGATGCGGCCGCCGGTCGGGTCGGCCAGGCGGTTGACCAGGCGCAGCATCGTCGACTTGCCGGCGCCGGAGCGGCCGATCACGCCGACCATCTGGCCGGGGGCGATCGACAGGCTGACGTCATCCACCGCGTTCACGGTGCGGAAGCTCTTGGTCAGTCCTTCGATCACGAGTTCGGCCATCAGGCTCGCTCCGGTCAGGTCGGGGCGGCGCGCGGCGGGGGCCGCGGCCGTTCGGCGTGAACGGCCTAACAGAGCGGAGTTACAGTCGCATGATCGCGGGATGTCGTTTCGATGAACGTCCCGGATGCCGCGGCACCGTATCGCCCGGGTTGACGTTCTCTCTCAAAGCGGCTTCTTTGCGCGCCAAGGCAGCAAATCATCATACGATTTGAGGGAGTTGAACGCGTGCCCGAGTCCCGCCCACAGACGATCGCCAAGATCACCTGGCGGCTGATGCCGTTTCTCGGCCTGCTGTATCTGATCGCTTATATCGACCGGCAGAATGTCAGCTACGCCAAGCTGCAGATGGTCGGCGACCTCGGCCTCAGCGAGGCTGCCTATGGCCTTGGCGCCTCGCTGTTCTTCATCGGCTATTTCCTGTTCGAGGTGCCGTCGAACGTGATCCTGGCCCGGGTCGGCGCCCGGCGCTGGCTGGCCCGGATCATCTTCTCCTGGGGCCTGGTCACCATCGCCCTGGCCTTCACCCAGAATGCGACGATGTTCTACATCCTGCGCTTCCTGCTGGGCGCGGCCGAGGCCGGGTTCTTCCCGGGCGTGCTGTTCGCGCTGACGCTGTGGTTCCCGCAGATGTATCGCGGCCGCATGGTCGGGCTGTTCATGGCCTGGAGCGCGCTGGCCAACGCCGTCGGCTCCACCGTCGGCGGCGCGCTGCTGGACCTCGACGGCATGATGGGCCTGAAGGGCTGGGAGTGGGTGTTCATCGCCACCGGCATCCCGGCCGTGCTGATGGGCGTCGTCACCTATTTCTTCCTGCCCGACCGGCCGGAGACGGCGAATTTCCTCGATGCCGGCGAGAAGAAGTGGCTGCACGACGTGCTGGAGCGCGAGAACGCCGCCCAGGGCCCGCAGCAGCACGGCAGCCCGTTCGCGGCGCTGCTGGACCGCCGGGTGCAGCTGCTGGCGCTGTTCTACGTCGCCTTCCCGCTCGGCGCCTACGGGCTGAGCTACTGGCTGCCGACCGTGGTGAAGGGCTTCGGCGTCTCGAACACGACCAACGGCCTCTTGAACATCATTCCCTGGGCCTGCGTCGCCCTGGCGCTGTGGTGGGTGCCGCGCAACGCCGCTCGCACCGGCGACCAGACCTGGCACATCGTGATCCCGGCGCTGATCGCGGCCGCGTGCCTGGCGCTGAGCGTGGTGGTGCCGGGCAACGGCCTGAAGTTCGCGCTGCTCTGCGTCGCCGCGGCCGGCATCTTCGCGCCGCAGCCGGTGTTCTGGTCGCTGCCGCCGAGCTTCCTGAGCGGGGCCACGGCGGCGGCCGGCATCGCCGCAATCAACTCGGTCGGCAATCTCGGCGGTTTCATCGCCCAGAACGCGGTGCCGTGGATCGGCGACGTCACCGGCAGCCAATTGGCGCCGATGTGGTTCCTGGCGGCCTGCATGGTGGCCGGCGCGCTGATGACCTTCGTGGTCCAGGCCGCGCTGCGCCGCCACAAGCCGCCGACCACTGGCCGGATGCGGCCGGCCGAGTAGCCGGCAGGCGCTCCGTCGTAGAAAGCCCCCTCCCCCTACCCCCTCCCGCGAGGGGAGGGGGAGGTCAGAAGGGCAAGACTCCGCATTATTCCAAGCTCTCGGTATCCAGCCCTCCCCTTTTCATTCTCCCCCTCCCCCTGCGGGAGGGGGTAGGGGGAGGGGGTTGCCGCAGCCGGCTCAGACTCCCCGGAACCGGGGCGGGCGGCGTTCGGCGAAGGCCGCCTGCCCCTCCCGGAAATCGGCGCTGCGATAGGCGGCCTCATACAGCGCGACGGTCTCGGCCGTGTCGCCGTCGGCACCGGCCATCATCGCCTCGATCATCCGCTTGGCGGCGCGCAGGCTGAGCGGCGCCCGCTCCGCCAGTCCGGCCGCATAGTCCAGCGCCGCCGACTCGACCGCATCGTCCGGCAGCACCCGATCGACCAGCCCGATCGCCAGAGCTTCCGCCGCGTCGAGCAGCCGGCCGGAGAACAGCATATCCTTGGCCCGGGCGGGCCCGACCGTCGCCACCAGCCGCCGCGTGTCGGCGAAGCTGTAGGCCAGGCCGAGCCGGGACGGGGTGATGCCGAGCCGCGCGGTGTCGCCGGCGAAGCGCAGGTCGCAGGCCAGCGCCAGGCCGCAGCCGCCGCCGACGCAAAGGCCGCGGAGCAGGGCGATGCTCGGCCGGTCCAGCGCCTCGACCGCCGCCAGCCCGGCCCGGACCGACGCGTTGTACGCGGCGGTCGAAGCGGCATCGGCGAAGACCGTGCCGAATTCGGCGATGTCGGCCCCGGCCGAGAAGGCCTGGCCGCCCTCCCCTTCCACGATCACCGCCGCGACCTCGGGGTCGGCGTCGATCTCGCGGCACAGATCCGGCAGCGCCCGCCACATCGCAGCAGCGATCGCGTTGTGCCGCGCCGGCCGCTGCAGCCGCAGCCGCGCCAGCCGGCCGTCGCGGAACCATCGGATCGGAGTGTCGGTCATCGGCGTCCACCAGATTGCCATGCCCGAACACAATAGAGGCTTCACGCAGACATGGGCACTTGATCGAACTCGTCGACTCATGAGAATGAACGTTCATTCTTCACGGGATCGTGCCATGTCCGAGACCGCCGCCGAGCCCCTGTCCCGCCGCGAGGAGAAGCGCCGCCGCATCCTGGAGGCCGCCGCCGACTGCTTCGGCCGGCGCGGCTTCCACGGCACCGGCATGGCCGAGATCTGCGAGGCGGCGGGGATGAGCGCCGGCAATCTGTACCGCTATTTCCCGGGCAAGGAGGCGATGATCGCCGCCCTGGTCGATGCCGAGCGCGAGGAGACGGCGGTGCTGTTCCGCGAGATGCAGGACAGCGGCGACCCGCTGGCGGCGATCATCGCCATTCTGGAACGCTTCCTGACCCTGACCACCGACGCCGCCGGGCACCGGCTGTGGCTGGAGATCCTGTCCGAAGGCGCGCGCAACCCGCAGATCCAGGCGGTGCTGGACCGCAGCGATACCGAGGTCCGGCCGGCGCTGGCGCATCTGGTCGGCCGCGCCGCCGCCATCGGCCAGGCCGACCCGGCGATCGATCACGACCAGGCGGCGGTGTGGCTGCTGATGCTGATCGACGGCTTCAGCGCCCGGGTCGCGACCGACCCGCGCTTCGACATCGCCGCCGGCATCGCCGCCCTGCCCGGCATGGTCCGCCGCCTTCTGGCCCCGGGAGTCTCGCCATGACCCGATCGGTGAACCGCTGGGCGATCCTGCCCATCGTCTCGGTCGCGCTGCTGATGGTGGCGATCGACGCCACGGTGCTGCACATCGCCGTGCCGACGCTGAGCCGGGCGCTGGGCCCCAGCGCACCGCAGCTGTTGTGGATCATCGACATCTATCCGCTGCTGATGGCCGGGCTGCTGCCCGCGACCGGCACGCTGGGCGACCGCATCGGGCACAAGCGCATGCTGCTGCTGGGGCTGGTCCTGTTCGGGCTGGCCTCGGCCGCCTGCGCCGCCGCTCCCAGCCCGGAATGGCTGATCGCCGGCCGCGCCTTCCTGGCCTTCGGCGGGGCGATGATGATGCCCGCCACCCTGTCGATCCTGCGCCTGGCCTTCGACGACCCGCGCGAGCGGGCGATCGCGATCGGCATCTGGGGCTCGATCGCCTCGGGCGGCGCCGCCTTCGGCCCGGTGGTCGGCGGCGCCCTGCTGGAGCATTTCCACTGGGGTGCCGTGTTCCTGATCAACGTGCCGATCGTGCTGATCGCCCTGCCCTTCGCCTGGTGGCTGCTGCCCGGCCGGCGCGGCGGTGAGGAGCGGCCCTGGGACCTGCCCGGCCTGCTGCTGGCGATGGCCGGGATCATCGCCGTGGTCTATGCGGTGAAGCAGACCACCCATGCCGGCGCCGACCTGTGGCAGGCCGCCGCCATCGGCCTGGCCGGCGCCTGGCTGGTGACCGCCTTCCTGCGCCGCCAGGCCCGCGCGGCGGTGCCGATGATCGACCTGTCGCTGTTCCGCAACCCGGGCATCGCCATCGCCCTGGCCGGGGCGATGGTGGCGATGATCATCATCGTCGGCTTCGAGCTGCTGCTGAGCCAGCAGCTGCAGCTGGTGCTGAGCCTGTCGCCGCTGGAGGCCGGCCTCAGGCTGGCGCCGGTGCCGCTGGCGTCGTTCCTGGCGTCGCCGCTGACCGGCGGGCTGGTGCACCGCTTCGGCTTCCGCGCCACCCTGGCCGCCAGCCTGGCCCTGTCGGCCGCCGGTTTCATCGCCATCGCCCTGCTGCCGGCGGGCGCGGTCTCGGCCGCCGAGATCGCCGGCTTCGTCGCCATCGGCGCCGGGCTGGGCGCGACCATGACCGCGGCCTCGGTCAACGTCATGAACAGCGCCCCGGCGCATCAGGCCGGCGCCGTCGCCGCGGTCGAGGAGGTGGCGTATGAGCTGGGCGGCGGCCTCGGCGTGGCCCTGTTCGGCAGCCTGATGGCGGTGCTGTACCAGCGGCTGCTGGCCCTGCCGCCGCTGCTGGAAGCGGCGGTGCCGGCGGCGCGGCGGTCGATCGGCGAGGCGCTGCTGGCGGCCGACGCGCTGGCGGCGCCGGAGTCGGGCACGGTCGCGGCGGCGGCGCGAGCCGCCTTCTCGTCGACCTATCAGAGCGTGTCGCTGGTGGCGGCGGGGCTGCTGGCCGTGACCGCGCTGGCGGCGGTGGTCGTGCTGGCCCGGCGGCGGGTGGTCCAGCCCGGCTGACCGTCGCGGACGGGGCGCCGGGTCAGGCCCGGTCGGCGCCGAAGATGTCGGAGCAGTAGAGCGTGTTGCCGCCGGCCAGGACGAAGAACACCACATCCTGGTCGTTGGTCAGCGCCGTGATGGTGCAGACCAGCGGCAGGACCTGGTCCTGGATGGTCTTGGTGTCGTGCCGCTCCCACACCAGCTTGCGGCCGCCCTCCGAGGTCGGCGACTCACGGTCGGGCTGGCCGAGATCGGCGATCATCTCCGCCGAAGGATGGTCCTGGTACGGCGCGATGCGCTTGCCGAAATTGTCCCGCGCCGCCGCGGATACGCTCTCCGCCGTCTGTGGCTCGGCGCAGGCGGCCAGCAGCAGGAGGGCGGCGGCGACAGTCAGCGATTTCGGGAAGGGCAACCTGGGTCTCCGGCCAGCGGCACGACGGTCGTCCAGCGTGTACACGCCACGAGGGGGACGGTCCAGCGGATCGGCCGCCGCGCCGGCTAGGCCTGCAGCCCGAACCGGTCCAGCTCACCCTGCTGGAACGCCGTCGCCGACAGCACATAGACGAGATGGAACGGCTCCGCCCTACCCGGCCGGAACACCGGCAGCCAGGCGGGGCAGAAGCCGGCCGACCGGGTGCGGGCGAGGAAATCCGGATCCTCGAAGGCCGACCAGACCATCAGGATGCCGTCCGGCGCCAGCGCCCGGCGCAGGATGCCGAGCCCGTCCGCCCCGTACAGCGCCGCGTTGCCGGCAGCGGACAGCGGCTGCGGCCCGTTGTCGACATCGAGCAGGATGACGTCATAGGCCGTGCCCTCGGCCGCCACGGCCAGGACGTCGCCATGCCGGATCCTGGCCGGATGGTCGCCAAGCGATGGCGGCCTGGTATGGCGACCGAACCAGCGGATCACCGCGTCGGACAGCTCGGCCACCGTGACCCGCCCGGCCCCGCCGAGATGCCGGACCAGGCTGGCCAGGGTGAAGCCGAGGCCGAGGCCGCCGACGAGGATGGCGGGATCGGGGCGGCGCGCCAGCCGGGCGGCCAGCTCGCCGAGCCGGTCCTCCGATTCGTGATACTCGCCGTTCATCAGCTCCCAGCCATCGACCCGGATCATGTAGACGCCGTCGCGCTCGTAGAGGTCGAGCACGCTGTCCCCGAGCGCGGCGCTGTCGACATGATCCCAGGCCATCCCGCCAACCATCCCTTCCCGCTGGAAAGACGGAGTTGTCGCCGATTCCGGCGGCCGGCGCATCCTCCGGAATCGGGTCAGGGCCGGCGACGGAACCAAGCGCCGGAGGCGATCGCGCCGAGCATGGTCAGGCCGTAGGCGGCGAGGCCGAGGGCGAGGCCGGCGAACAGCGCGTCGAGCGACCCGGTCCAGCGCAGCGCCAGCCAGCCGCCGCCCACGGCCAGCGCCACCCGCAGCCCGCCGGCGATCAGCGGCCAGGCCAGTTGCCCCGCCCCCTGCGAGGCGAAATACAGCGCCAGCCCCAGGCCGAAGAAGCCATAGGCCGGTCCGACGATGCGGAGATAGGCGGTGCCGGTCTCCAGCATCCGCGGATCGGCGCTGAACAGCGCCAGCCAGGCGTGCGGCCAGATCGCGGCGGCCAGGCCGATCGCCTCGGTCAGGGCGAAGGCCATGGCCCCGCCGGTCAGGGCGATGCGCAGCGCCCGGTCTGGCTGGCCGGCGCCGATATTGGTGCCGACCAGTGCCACCAGCGGCGCGCCGAGGCCGAAGACCAGCGGGATCAGCAGGTATTCCAGCCGGGCGCCGGTGCCGAAGCCGGCCACCGCATCGACCCCCGCCGCCGCGGCCACCAGCGCCGTGACCACGGCGATGACGACGTTGCTCTGCAGCGAGTTCAGGGCGCCGACGGCACCGATCCGCAGGATGTCGGCGAAGAAACCCCGCCGCAGCGGAGACCGGCGCAGCCGCGCCAGGTTCCGCCCGGACAGCACGTACCATGCGAGCACGGCGGTGCCGACCAGGTAGTAGGCCAGCAGCGCCACGCCGCCGCCGGCGACGCCGAGCGCCGGGATCGGCCCGAAGCCGAAGATCAGCAGCGGCGACACCGGGACCAGGAACACCACGCCGCCGCAGGTCACCAGCGCCGGCACCAGCATGTTGCCGGTGCCGCGGATCACGCTGGCCAGGCCGTTCATCAGCCACACCAGCACGCTGCCGGCGAAGACGACGTTCGAATACAGCAGCGCCGCCTCCAGCGCCCCGCCGCTGCCGCCGAGCAGCCGATAGACCGGCCGGCCGAAGGCGAGCATGCCGGCGGTGCAGAGCAGGCCGAGCGCCAGGTTGATGACGATCGCATGCAGCACCAGCGCATCGGCGTCGTCGCGCCGGCCGCCGCCGATCGCCCGGGCCACGGCGGCGGAGATGCCGCCGCCGATGGCGCCGGCCGAGATCATCTGCGCCAGCATCACCGGCGGGAACACCAGCGCCATGCCGGCCAGGGCATCGGTGCCGAGATGCGACAGCCACCAGGTCTCGATCAGCCCGGTCGAGGCCTGGGCCAGCATCACCAGCACGTTGGGCCAGGCCAGGCGCAGGATGGTCGGCACGATCGGGCCGTGCAGCAGCATCCGGGTGCGGGCGCTGAGCGCGACGGGCGCCGGGGCCGCGCCGCTGGGGATGGCCGGGCTGTCGGCCAGGGCGGCGTCAATGCGCATCGGCGGAGGGTCCTTTGGGTGGCGCCACCTTGCGCATCAGCGGCACCATCAGGGCCGCGATGGTCAGGCAGACGCAGAGCACGAGAAACGCGTCGGCATAGGTCAGCGTCTGGGCCTCGCGCATCGTCAGCGCCCACAGCTGCTGCAGCGCCGCCGCGTGGCCGCGCTGGGCGTCGCCGCCGAGGGCGACAGTCTGGGCCGCCGTCACCTTCTGCACCAGGCCGACCATCGCCGGGTTGGATGGGGTCAGATGTTCCGCCAGCCGCAGGAAATGCAGGTTGGTGCGGTCGTTCAGGATGGTGGCGCAGGCGGCGATGCCGATGGCGCCGCCGAGGTTGCGCATCAGGTTGAACAGGCCGGAGGCGAGCTTCAGCCGGTCCGGCGCCAGCCCGCCGAGGGTCAGCGTCACCGCCGGCGCCACCGCGAATTGCTGCGAGAAGCCGCGGAACGCCTGCGGCAGCAGGAATTCGCGCCAGCCCCAGTCATGGGTGATCGGGGTGAACAGCCACAGCGAGAGGGCAAAGCAGGACAGGCCGAACATCATCAGCCAGCGCAGGTCGAAGCGCCTGGCGAACCACGTGTAGACCGGGATCGCCATGATCTGGAACACGCCGGTCGAGAACACCGTCAGGCCGATGTCGTAGGCGCTGAAGTCGCGCACCCGGCCGAGGAATTGCGGCGTCAGGTAGATGGTCGAGAACAGGCCGATGCCGGTGACGAAGGAGAAGAAGCAGCCGAGCGCGAAGTTGCGGCTTTTGAGCGCCCTGAGGTCCACCACCGGCCGTTCGAAGGTCAGGCTGCGCCAGATGAAGAGCACGCCGCTGATCGCCGTGATCCAGGCGGTGGCACGGATGGTGTCGTCGCCGAACCAGTCCCAGCGCGGCCCTTCCTCCAGCGTGTATTCGAGGCAGCCGAGGAACAGCGCCATCAGCACCATGCCGGGATAGTCGGCGCCGCGCAGCAGCGACCAGTCCGGCTTGTCGATCCTGACCAGGATCGGCACGACGATGGTGATGAACACGCCGGGGACCAGGTTGACGAAGAACAGCCAGTGCCAGGAGTAGTTGTCGGTGATCCAGCCGCCGATGGTGGGGCCCAGCGTCGGGGCCAGCGACGACAGCGCGCCGATGGTGGCGGCCGCGACCACCACCTTCGGCCCCCGGAAGAAGGCAAAGGCGGCGGTGAACACGGTCGGGATCATCGAGCCGCCGAGGAAGCCCTGCAGCGCCCGGAAGGCGATCATGCTGTTGATGTCCCAGGCCCAGCCGCACAGCAGGCTGGTCAGGGTGAAGCCGGCGGCCGAGACGCTGAACAGCCAGCGCGTCGACATCACCCGCGACAGCCAGCCGGACAGCGGGATGACGATGATCTCGGCGATCAGGTAGCTGGTCTGCACCCAGGCGGTCTCGTCGACGCCGGCGGACAGGCCGCCGCCGATGTCGCGCAGCGAGGCCGAGACGATCTGGATGTCGAGCAGCGCGATGAAGAAGCCGACGCACATCACGGCGAAGGCGAAGATCTTCTGGCCCTCGGTCAGCCCGGCAACACCGGTCGGGGCCGCGGCGGCGCTCATTTCCCGGCGCCTTCCCGCTGGTCGACATCGGCGGTCACCGACAGGCCGGGCCGCAGCCGGCCCAGCGTCGAGGCGTCGCCGTCGAGCAGGATGCGCACCGGCACGCGCTGCACGATCTTGGTGAAGTTGCCGGTCGCGTTCTCCGGCGGCAGCACGCTGAACTGGGCGCCAGTGGCCGGCGCCAGGCTGGCGACATGGCCGTGGAAGACCTCGCCCGGCAGCACGTCGGCCGTCACCGTCGCCGCCTGGCCGGCGCGCATCGTCGCCAGCTGGGTTTCCTTGAAGTTGGCGTCGACCCACAGGCCGGTGGCCGGCACGATCGACAGCAGCTGCGACCCGACGGTGGCGTAGGCGCCCTCCTGCGCGGCGCGGTTGCCGATGGTGCCGTCGATCGGCGCCCGGATCTCGGTGTAGCCGAGATTGAGCTGGGCCGTGTCGCGGTCGGCGACCGCCGCGGCCAGCGCCGCCCGGGCCTGCTGCTTCTGGGTGTCGATGACGTCGAGCTGGCGCCGCGCCGCATCGACCGTGGCCTGGGCCTTCTGGCCGTCGGCCACCGCCGATTTGTAGTCGGCATCCGCCTTCTGGAACGTCTGGACCGAGGCCCAGGACCGGGCCGAGAGCTGCTGGTAGCGGGCCTGGTCGTCGCGGGTGCGGGTGATCTCGGCGTCGGAGGCGGCGATGCCGGCCTGGGCCTGGGCGATCACCGCCTGCTGCAGCCGCCAGGTGGCGTCGAGATTGGCCAGGGTCGCGTTCTGCTGCGCCACCGCGGCCTCGGCCTTGGCCAGCGCCGCCCGGTAGTCGCGGTCGTCCAGCCGGACCAGCAGGTCGCCGGCATGCACCGGCTGGTTGTCGGCCACCGCCAGGGTGGCGATGAAGCCGGCGACCTTGGGCGCGATCACGGTGATGTTGCCGCCGACATAGGCGTCGTCCGTGCTTTCGAAGAAGCGGCCGACCGTCCACCAATTGTGGCCGTACCAGCCGCCGCCCAGGATGAGGGCCAGGGCCACGCCGGAGATGGCCAGGCGCTTCCTGGTCAGCCGCGGCTTCCGCGCGACCGGCGCCTGGACCGGGGCCGAGGTGTCGCGGTCGAGGACGATGGCGTTCACGGCGTGGCCTCCAGGGCGTCGATGCGGGCCAGCCGGCGGCGCGTCCGCTCATCGGCGGCCGGGCCGGCGCCGGGCTTGAACTCCTGCGGGGTGATGGGCCGGCCGCTGATCCGGTCGGTCAGGACCGGGTCGGCGACGGCGCCGGTCTCGCGGTCGACCAGCTGGACGCTGGCGCCTTCCGGCGCGAAGTGGCGGTTGCCCCAGGCCACCAGCGACCAGACCACCGGCCGGAAATCGCGGCCGACCTCGGTCAGCACATACTCGTCGCGCGGCGGCTTCTCGCTGTAGCGCCGCCGCTCCAGCAGGCCGGATTCGACCAGGCTGTTCAGCCGCCGGGTCAGCATGCTGGGGGCGATGCCCAGGCTCTTCTGGAACTCGTCGAAACGGGTCAGGCCGTAGAAGGCGTCCCGCAGGATCAGGATGCTCCACCACTCGCCGACCCGTTCCAGGCTGCGGGCGATGGGACACTGCATGTTGCCGAGGGTCTTGCGCTGCATGGCGACGCCTTGCCGACATCATTGAATGATGGGCGTCATATAGGCCAGTCACTATCATTATGCAAGTGACATCGCCGAAAGACCCTCTCCGCCCGGCATCATCCGTTTGCGGTGGATTCGAGGGACCCCGGGGCGACAAGATCGGCGTGATGGGGACCCATGAGATCTTCCTGCACTTCCTGACCACGGTGAAAAACCCGCTGGTCCTGGCCGCCTGCCTCCTGACCGTGCTGGTCATGCCGAGCCGCTGGGCCATCCGGCTGGTCACGATCGCGACCGCGCTGGCGTGGGGCGTGTTCAGCGTGACGGTCGTCCGACCGTCCGACCATCCGCTGCCGGCCTTGGCCATCAGGGGCGCGGCGGGCGCGCTGGTCGCCGAATTGGCGCTGCTCGTGGTGGTGCCGATGATCGTCCTGGGCCTGGCGGCGGCGCGGTCGCTGCTGGCCTGGCTGCGCCCGCCGCCTTAGAGCCCGTCTGAGTCATCCGCGTTGCCTCTCCCGTTTACGGGAGAGGCCGGGCTCGCGCAGCGAGACCGGGTGAGGGCGGGCCCTGGCCTCGACAAAACTCCCTCACCCGGAGGCGCAAGCGCCTCCGACCTCTCCCGCAAGCGGGAGAGGCAAAACACTCGATTCTCTGGCACCGGGGACACTTTGCGCGACGAACCACACGTTCACCCCGTGTCCGGCGGCCTGCGGCGACCGGGCGCGGCGGAGCGAAGCGTAGACGGATCCTCAGGATCGTCCTCGTCGTCCTCGCCATCCTGCGGCGGGATGAAGCCGTAATGCTCCATGGCCTCGTCGGCCATCTCCAGCCAGCGCTCCACCTCCACCGGGAAGTTCCAGCGCCGGCACAGGGCGGCCACAGCGACCTCCGGCCGGCTGGCCTCGATGAACTCCGACACCTCCGGCCGCTCCACTCGCTCGCAGACCTCGGCGACGCGGCGGTCGACCTCGTCGTCGTCCTCCGACACCTCATAGGCGGCCGCCAGCATCGCCAGCTTCACCCGCAGGTCGTGCCAGTCCGCCTGCGCCGATTCACGCTTCGCCGCGGCCTTGC
>JAEKLZ010000026.1 GCA_019508225.1 Inquilinus limosus
TCCATGCCGCCCTCCTCGGTCGCGACCTGCAGATGCAGTCCCTCCGGCGTGACCGCGGCTGATTCCAGCCGGCTGTGATATGCGATCATCGCGCCCCCGGCCTCGGCATCGCCCAGCAGCGCCAGCATGAAGCCGTGGCTGTCGACGATGCCGGTGGCGGGCGAGAATAGCGCCGCGGTGCAGGCGATCTCCGGCTCCAGCGCATGCGCCTCGTCGGCGGTCAGCGGCCGCAACGCGTCGTCCTCGCCGGTCAGGCCGTTGGCCCTTGCGCCCGCTTCGATCCGGGCCAGCGTCCCGGCCTCGGCCTCGTCGGTGGCGACGATCAGCTTGCCGCAGCGCTTCGCGGTGACGCCGTGCTCGGCGCAGAAGCGGTACAGCGCCCGCCGGCCGGCGACGCAGTGCCGGGCCTTCAGGCTGCCCTGCGGGTAGTAGATGCCGGCGTGGATCACCTCGCTGTTGCGGGCCGAGGTCTCGGTGCCGAAGGCATCCGCCGCCTCCAGGATGATCACCTCCTGCCCGGCCAGGGCCAGCGCCCGGGCGACGGCCAGGCCGACCACCCCGGCGCCGATGACGACGGCATCGACCATGTCGGTCATGCCGCGCCTCGCAGCTGGCCGATCGCCCGGGCGACCCCGCGCAGCTCCGCCAGCCCCTTCAGCCGGCCGATCAGCGAATAGCCGGGGTTGGTCTTCTTTCCGACATCGTCGGCCAGCAGGTGGCCGTGGTCCGGCCGCATCGGGATCTCCCAATCCGGCCGGCCGGCGGCCTGGCGCGCCCGCTCCTCCGCCAGCAGCGCGTCGATCACCGCCACCATGTCGGCGCCACCCTCCAGGTGCTCGTCCTCGAAGAAGGAGCCGTCGGGCTCGACCGTGACGTTGCGCAGATGGGCGAAGTGGATGCGCGGTGCGAACTCCCGCGCCATCGCCGCCAGGTCGTTGTCGGCGCGCGAACCGTAGGAGCCGACGCACAGCGTCAGCCCGTTGGCCGGCCGGTCGACCATGGCCAGCACGGCGCGGGCGTCGGCGGGGGTGGAGACGATGCGCGGCAGGCCGAACAGCGGGAAGGGCGGGTCGTCCGGATGGACGGCGAGCCGGGCGCCGGCCTCCTCCGCCACCGGCACCACGGCCGCCAGGAACGCCTTGTAGCTGGCGCGGAAATCGTCGGCGGTGATGCCGGCATAAGCGGCGAGGCGGCGCTCGAACCCGGCCCGGTCATTGACCGCGCCGGCCACGCCCGGCAGGCCGGCGATGATGGTCTTCTCCAGCTCGGCCTGCTCGCTTTCGCTCATCGCCGCCACGCGATCGCGGGCGCGGGCCAGCACGTCGGGGCGATGATCGGCCTCGGCGCCCTTCCGCTTCAGGATGAAGGCGTCATAGGCGGCCATGTCGACCGCGTCGAAGCGCAGGGCATAGCCGGTGGTGGGCAACCGCCACAGCAGGTTGGTGCGGGTCCAGTCGACCACCGGCATGAAGTTGTAGCAGATGGTCGTCACCCCGGCCGCGGCGACGTTGCGCAGCGACTGGGCGAAGATGGCGGTCGCTTCGGCCGCGCCGGCGCCGCCGATCTTGACCGCGTCCGGCAGCGGAATGCTCTCGACCACCGACCAGGCCAGGCCCGCGCCTTCGATGATCGCCTTGCGCTCGGCGATCTCCCCGGCCGGCCAGACGCTGCCGTCCTGGCGGTGATGCAGCGCGGTGACGATGCCGCTGGCCCCCGCCTGCTTGACATGGTCCAGCGTCACCGGGTCGTTCGGGCCGAACCAGCGCCAGGTCTCCTTCATCGTCTCCAGCCCCTCATCGCGTGTTGATCTTGTTGCGGCCGACCAGCGGATACTGCTCGACCTCGTATACCTGGCCGGTGACCGGCGCCGACCGGTCGGACAGCCAGAACACAGCATGCTGCGCCACCTCCTCCGGCCGCAGGATACGCCCCGTGGGGGCGAAGGCCGGCGGGATGTGCTCGGCCCAGTCGTCCGGCTGGCCCTCGCGGCGCTGGATGGCGCGCTCGGTCTCGGTCAGGGTCCAGCCGACATTCAGCTGGTTGACCCGGATGCGCTCGGCCGAGAGCGAGTCGCCCAGGTTGCGCGTCATCGTCATCAGCGCCGCCTTGGACATCGAATAGACCAGCAGGTTGTCCTGGCCGCACAGGGCGTTGACCGAGCCGATATTGACGATGGCGCCGCCGCTGCCCTGGGCGCGGAAGGCGCGCACCGCCTCGCGGCACAGCAGCAGCGGCGCGCGGGCATTGACCGCGAAGATGGCGTCGAAGGCGGCCTCGTCGGCCTGCTCCAGCGTGGTGCGGGCCAGGGACGCGGCGTTGTTGACCAGCCCGTCGATCCGGCCATGGCTGCGCAGGACGGCATCGATGATGGTCGTTGCCGCATCCGGTGCGGTCACGTCGGCCAGCACCGAGGCGACGCCGCCCAGATCGACCGCGGCCTGGGCCAGCGCCTCCGCCTCGATGCCGTGCAGCACCACGGTGGCGCCTTCGGCCTGCGCCGCCCGGGCGATCGCCAGGCCGATGCCGGAGGAGGATCCGGTGACCAGAATGACCTTGCCGTGAAGCATCGCGCCGTCTCGTATCCGCTCAGCCCACCGACTTCATAGCGGCATCACAGGGCCTTCCGAAAGGTCAGGTTTATCCGCTGGCGGCCGAGCAGCGCATGGCTGCCGTCCGGCAGCGGGGCGATGCCGTGGAAGGCCAGCCGCGCCGGGCCGCCCCAGACCGCGACGTCGCCATGCTCGACCCGCACCCGGCGGGTCGGGTCGCTGCGCTGCAGCCCGCCGAACAGGAAGGTCGCCGGCAGGCCCAGCGAGACCGAGACGATCGGCGCGCCGGTGTCGCGCTCGTCGCGGTCCTGGTGCAGCGACAGGCGCGAGCCGGGCTCGTAGCGATTGATCAGGCAGGCATCGGGCGCGAAGGGGCCGAAGCCGGCCTTGATCGAGGCGGCGTCTGCCAGCTCGGCGAAGACCGGCGGCATCTTTGGCCAGGGGCGGCCGGCGAGCGGGTCGTCGGGGTCGTAGCGATAGCCGCTGCGGTCGCTGACCCAGCCGACCCGGCCGCAATTGGTCATCGCCACCGACATGCGGTAGCCGCCGGGCGTGACCAGGTGGCGGAACGGCGCGTCGGCCTCCACCGCTCTGACTGCGGCAATCAGCGCCTCGGCCGGGTCGCGGGCGAAGCCGCGCAGCAGGACGGCGCCCTCGGCCAGGGTCTCCTGATCCGGCCCCGGTCCGGGCAGGCTGTCGAACAGATCGGCCGTCATGCTCCGGCTCCCGTCATGCGATGCCGTCACCCTGTCTCTCTGCGCCACGGCCGCCGATCCGTCCCTTGCGCTCGAATTCAACGCAAGAAGCGGAGTGGCGGGGCCGTGGTGCCGTGCGATCCTCCAGGCCTCACCTGCCCGAGGATGCCCATGATCACCCTCTACGACTACCTGCCGTCGCAGAACGCCTACAAGGTCCGGCTGCTGCTGTCGCAGCTGCAGCGTCCCTACCGGACCGAGATCATCAGCATCTTCGAGGGCGAAGGCCAGCGGCCCGAATACCTGGCGATCAACCCGACCGGTGCGGTGCCGGCGATCCGGCTGGACGACGGCCGGGTGCTCGCCGAGTCCAACGCCATCCTGGTCTTCCTGGCGGAGGGCACGCCGTACCTGCCGGACGACCGCTTCGCCCAGGCCAAGGTGCTGCAATGGCTGTCCTTCGAGGGTGACTATGTCCAGTCCACCATCGCGACGCTGCGGCACTGGGTCATGACCGGCAAGGCGGCGCGCCGCCCGGCTGCGCTGGTCGAGGCCAAGCGCGAAGGGTCGCTGAAGATCCTGGCGATCCTCGACCGGGAGCTGTCGCAGCGCGCCTGGCTGGCCGGGCCGGCCTACAGCGTGGCCGATATCGGCGTCTTCGCCTATGTCCACCGGGCGGAGGAGGCGGATCTGCCGCTGGCGGACTATCCGAACGTGGTGGCCTGGATCGACCGGGTGCGGTCGCAGCCGCGCTTCCTGGCCGAGACCTTCCCCTATTCGATCGATCCGCACTCGGGAAAGGAACTGTCGTGACCCCTCACTCGGTCGAGCGGAACCAGCGCTCCCCGACATCCTCGGCCCGGCGGCGCTCCAGCTCCTCGCTGTAGCGGCGCAGAGCGTAGGCTTCGCTGACATAACCGATGATCCGCCGCTCCTGGGCGTCGCTGACCACAGGCAGGGTCTCGGTCTCCGCCGCCTGGAACAGCTCCAGCGCGGTGCGGACGGTCTGGCCGGGCAGCAGGATATAGGCGGCGGCATGGCGCAGCGTGCCGATCTCGGCGGTCTCCGCCTCGGCGTCGTGGTCGGCATTGT
>JAEKLZ010000027.1 GCA_019508225.1 Inquilinus limosus
ACAGGCGGATGACGATCGCCTCGATCGGCTGCCCGGCCAGGGCGGCGTCGATCTCCTCATCCTCGATCAGCCGCTCCCACAGCCCGGCCGAGAGGCGCTCCGCCTCCGGCCCGTCCGTGCCGCGGTCGGCGGCGATGGAGCGGTCGACGGCGCGGGCCACCTGGCGCCGGCGTTCGGCCTTCTCTTCGGCCCGGTCGCGGGCCTGGGCGGCCGCCTTGTCGGCCATCTCCTGCCGCTCGCGAACGAGGCGGAGCTTGAGCGCCAGGGCGCGGCGGACGCAGCGGCCGGCGCGGTCGAGGGAAAGTTCCAGATCCTTGGCCGCGGCGGTGTCGCCGGCCTTGATGGCGGCGAGGGAGGCCGCATGCATGGCCTCGGCGCGCTCCATCGCCATCTCGGCCAGCCGGTCGAGCATGCGCCCGGCCCGCTCCGCCTCGGCCTGGTCGAGGACCGGCGCGGCGGGCTGCGGGGTGGTGACGGAATGCGCCTTGTGCATAGAACATATCATGAACTCGATTGCGAGTTAAGGCAATTGCACATTGTGCTTGCTTAAGTCCGGAGACCGGCGGGTCTTCAAAGCCCACGGCCTCGGCATGGCCCGCCGGTGGGCGGGGCGACCCGCCGGGCAAGGGTGATGCTGAGACCCGTGCCGACGGCGAGGCAGACGGCGATGCAGAGGATGGCGACGATGAAGGCTTGGGTGATGGCCGCCGGATCGGTGCGCGCGCCGAGGACGGTGTAGAAAATGCCGCCGATCACCGCGACGCTGAACGCGGTGCCGACCTGCAGGGTCGAACTGACGATACCGGCGATCATGCCGGAAAGGGCCGGCGCGACGCGGCCCGTCACCATCCGCATCAAGGTCGGCAGCGCGAGCCCTTGTCCGAAACCGATGACGAACAGGATGGTGGCAAGCGGCACGGGCGCGGGGGGCGCCCCGGCCGGGGTCGCCACGATGGCCCAGGCCAGGCCGACAAACCCGACAGCCTCCAGCCCCATGCCGATCGGATTGACATAGGCGCCGAGGATGCGCCTGCAGATAGGGGTCGACAGCGGCCCCAGCAGGAAGCCCGCACCGAACGGCAGGAAGACCAGGCCGGCGTCCAGCGCGGTCGCGTGCAGCGCGTCCTGCAGATAGACCGAGAACAGCAGGAAGAAGGGCGCGATAGCGTAGAACAGCAACGCGATCAGCAGCGCGCGGCCGAGCCCCGGCGCCTGTACGGCCGCCGGATCGAGCAGGGGCGTGCCGCCCGCCCGGGCCAGCCGGGTCTCATAGCGCCAGAAGAGCCACGCCAGCACCGGAACCGCCATGAGCGACAGCCGGGACCATAGCGGCCAGCCGGCCTCACGCCCCTCGATCAGCGGCACGATCAGCGCGCCCAGCGTCGCCATCGACAACGCCGTGCCGCCAAGGTCCAGCTTGCGCGCGTTTTGCGCGTGCGTTTCCTTCAGCAGGGGAATGCCGAACAGCACGACCAGGATCGCCACCGGCAGGTTGACGAGGAAGATGGCCCGCCAGCCCAGGCCCAGGAGATCGAGCGAAATCAGGATGCCGCCCAGCGCCTGGCCGACCACGGCGGCCAGGCCGAAGACCGCGCCATAGAGGCTGAGCGCGAGCGGCTTTTCCGCTTCGGGGAAGATCGCCTGCACCGAAGCGAGCGCCTGCGGCGCCATCACCGCCGCCGTCACGCCCTGCAAGGCGCGCCCGGCGATCAGCGCCCAGGGCGACCATGCAAGGCCGCACAGCATCGATGCTGCGGCAAAGCCGATCAGCCCGATAAAGAACACCCGGCCGCGACCGTAGAGATCGCCGAGGCGCCCGCCGGTGATCAGCGTCACGGCATAGAGCGCGGCATAGGAGGAAATGACGAGCTGCTGTGCAGAGGACGCGGCGCCCAATTCTCCGCGGATCGAGGGCAGCGCGACATTGACGATGAAGAAATCGAGCGGCGGCAGAAACGCGCCGACCAGCAGGACCACGAACATGGCCCAGCGGCGCGGGTCGAGTGCGGCGGCATCGCCCCGGGGCCGAGCCCGAGCAGCCGGCACGGGTTCTGTTTGAGAGTCTGTCGTGCTCACGGATGCTGCCCGTTCTCGATGGTGGACTTCGCCGTCGCCGACCTGTCCCAGGTCGGCCCAACGGCTGTCGCGTTGCCGCCGCTCACAGGGGAGTCGCCAGGCTGCGCTGCGGCTTGACGGCTGTGACCAGATCCACGTCGGCCATCACCCGCGCCGTTTCCGGCGAGGCCAGTGCCGTTCTCATGGCGGCCTCGTCCCGGAAGACACAGGTCGCGATGGCGATCAGGCCGCCGCCATCCCCCTGCGGAAAGAAGCCCGCGAGGCGTTCCAGCCCGTATGGGCCCCAGCAGTCGAGCACGAGCGGGAAATGGACGTCGATCCAATGCTCGCGGTCGAATGGCGTATCGGCATTTCCGGTATAGGTCACGTACATGGTGATCATGGTGGTCTTGCTCAGCTCTGCGTGTCGAAATCGGTGGCGATGGAGATGTCGCGCCAGGCGGCGATGTCGGCGTGGAAGGCTTCCAGCTTCCGCTCCGCGATCGCGTGGGCTCTCGGCCCGAGCGGAAGGTGCAGTGGCGGATGCTCGGCATCGATGGCCTGCAGCATCACGGCGACGGCCTTGGCGGGATCGCCCGCCTGCTTGCCGTTGTTGGTCTGGCGATAATGCCGCCTCGGATGCACGGTGCCGGCGTAGGCGGCAATCTCCCGCGCCGCGGTGATGATCGAGCGGCCGAGAAACTCGGTACGGAACGGGCCGGGCTCGACGATGATCACGTTCAGTCCGAGGGGACGGAGCTCCTCCGCGAGCGCTTCCGATAGGCCTTCCACCGCGAACTTGGTCGCATTGTAGATTCCGAAGCCCGCAGAACCGGCGATGCCGGCGCCGGAGGACAGATTGACGATGCAGGCTCCTTCGCGCCTGCGGAGCGCCGGCAGCGCGGCGCGCGTCGTCTCGATCAGGCCGAATACGTTCGCTTCGAACACCGGCCGGTATTCGCCGGGCTCCGCCTCCTCGATCGCCCCGATGAAGCCGAATCCGGCGTTGTTCACCAGGACATCGAGACCGCCGAAGGCGCTTTCGGCCAGCGCGACCGCCTCTGCGGCGGCGCCGGGTTGCGTCACGTCGAGCGCTATGCTGCGCACCGTATCGGGGAAACGGTCGCACAACGCCTGCAAGGCATCGGTCGAACGGGCGGTGGCGACAAGGCGGTCGCCGCGCCCGGCGACGGCCTCGGCAAGTTGCTTCCCCAGGCCGGACGAACATCCGGTAATCAGCCAGGTTTTCATGGGCCAGCACTATGGGATGGCGCGATGGAGTGGAGTGACGTCCGGATTTTTTTGGCCATAGCCCGGTCCGGCACGCTGGGCGGCGCCGCCCGCGCGCTGCATCTGAGCCATCCGACGGTCGGACGCCGCCTGCGGGCGCTCGAACAGGCGACCGGCCATACGCTGTTCCAGCGAACGGCCGACGGCTTCGTTCCGACCGAGGAGGGCAACGCCGTCATCGCCATGGCGGAGCAGATGGAAGAAGGCGCCCTGGCCATGGAACGGCGGCTCGCCGGGCAGGAGCAGGACCTTCAGGGCAGCTTGCGCATATCGTCTGCCGACTGGTTCGGCGCCTATGTCCTGCCGCCGATCATCGCTGACTATGCGAAGGTCTATCCCCATGTCGATGTCGAGATCCTGACGGGCACCCGCCTGTTCAGCCTGGCCCAGCGGGAGGCCGACATCGCCTTCCGGATCGTCCCGTTCAACACGCCCGATATCGTGCAGCGACGGCTGATCTCACTGGCCTATGGCGCCTATGTCGCGGCGGACTCTCCCGAGCCGGTCTATGGCGATGGGGCCGGCTTTCGGCTCATCACCCACGATACGTCGACGGGCCAGTTCCCGGATATTGCCTGGCTCGAGGAGAGCTTCCCGAATGCGAAACCCGTCCTGCGTTCGAACAATCGGAACGTGCAGGGGCGGATGTGCAGGCAAGGGATCGGCATTGCCGTTCTGCCGCAAGTGGTCGGCAATCAGATGGCCGGCCTGCGCCGGCTCGACCTGCCGGCGGAGCCACCCGGCCGGGATATCTGGATGGGCTATCATCGCGACATGAGGCGTCTTCACCGCCTGCGGGCCTTCATCGCCACGGTGACCGATCACATCGCGGAGGCGCAGTCCTGACTCGGCGCGCCGGAGACCGGCAGCGCTGGCTCCGGTTCGATCGCCGCCGGGCGCAACCCGATCGCCGCAGCGGGCTTGGCACGGCGCGGCGAGGGGCGAACGGCTTAAGCCTGAAACAAATCGCCGGGAGGAATTGCCGAACAACCCGGTGGTGCCCGAGCGACAGATAGCTACCCGTGCCCCGCCGCCCCGGTGACCCGCCAGATCACGTCGCCGACATCGTCCGCCACCAGCACCGAGCCGTCCGGGCCGATGGTGACGCCGACCGGCCGCCCGTAGGAGGCGCGCTCATCCGGCGACAGGAAGCCGGTCAGGATGTCGCGCACCGGCCCGACGGGGCGCCCGTTCTCGAAGGGCACGAAGACGACCTTGTAGCCGGCCAGCGTGCTGCGGTTCCAGGAGCCGTGCTGCCCGATCGCCATGCCCTCGGGGAAGCCGGGCAGGGTGCCGGCCGGCAGCCAGCACAGGCCCAGCGACGCCGTGTGCCCGCCCAGGGCGAAATCCGGGGTGATGGCCGAGGCGACCAGCGCCGGGTCCTGCGGCACCCGGTCGTCGACGATCCGGTCCCAGTAGCAGAAGGGCCAGCCGTAGAAGCCGCCGTCGCGCACCGATGTCAGATAGTCGGGCGGCGTCTCGTCGCCCAGCCCGTCGCGCTCATTGACCACGGTCCACAGCGCCCCTGTCGTCGGCTCCCACGCCATGCCGACCGGGTTGCGCAGGCCGCCGGCGAAGATGCGGGTCTTGCCGGTCTCGAGGTCCAGCTCGTGGATGGCGGCGCGGCCTTCCTCCGCCGCCAGCCCGTGGTCGCCGATATTGCTGAGCGAGCCGACGCCGATATAGAGCTTCCGCCCGTCGGGGCTGGCGAGCAGGCTGCGCGTCCAGTGCCCGCCAGGCTTCAGCTCGTTCAGCTTCCGCCCCGCCGCGCGGATGCGGGTGTCGCCGGGCGTGTACGGGAAGGCCACCACGCCATCGGTGTTGCCGACATACAGCGTGTCGCCGAGCTGGGCCATGCCGAAGGGCTGGTTCAGCCCGTCGAGGAACACCTCGCGGGTCTCGGCCACGCCGTCGCCATCGGCATCGCGCAGCAGCGTGATGCGGTTCGGGCTTTCCCCCACCGCGGCGGCGCGCTTCATCGTGCTGTGCATGGCATAGTCGAAGACGGATTTGATGCCCCCAGGCGCGCTCAGCGCCTCGGCCACCAGCACGTCGCCATTCGGCAGGGCGTGGATCCAGCGCGGATGCTTCAGGCCGGGTGCGAAGGCATTCACCTGCAGCCCCGGCGCCGCGACCGGGGTGTGCCCCGCGGCCCATCCCTTGGCGGTCGGCATCTTCAGCGTCGGAATGCTGCCCTGGGGCTTCGCGGGCGGGATCGCCGGCGCGCTGCCGAAGGCCGGCTGCCGCGGGCCGTCGTTCCGGTGCCGCAAGAGGATCGCGCCCGCGCCGATCAGCGCGACCACGCGGGCAAAGATGCCGGACAAGCTCATTTCGTTCCTCGACCTGCATGACCACGAGCGGCACGAGGCGGTTGGAGCCGGCCTGGACGCTCACAACGCTTCGTGCTGATGACATCGGTACCATATCCCGCGCCGGGCGTCCGCGATGCCGGTCGGTCTGGGATTCTATGCCGAACCGGAATGGATCGAGGACAATTACGAATTGGCCCGTCCCCCCGCCGGGCGACATCATGCTCACAAATTGAGCCTGCCCATTTGATGGGCGTGGATCGGCAGGGGGCAGTCCAGTGTCCGATGGCGGGGCCAGCCAGGCGGGGCCGGCGGCGGTTCGCAGTCGCCGGCTGAAGGTCGACGACCTGCACGAGCTGCATGTCGAGGAGAGCGGCGATCCGCACGGCCTTCCGGTCGTGGTGCTGCATGGCGGCCCGGGCGCCGGCATCCGGCCGAGCAGCACCCGCAGCTTCGACCCCGCCGCCTTCCGCATCGTCGCCTTCGACCAGCGCGGCGCCGGCCGGTCGACGCCGCATGCCGGGCTGGAGGGCAACACCACCCGGGCGCTGGTCGCCGATATCGAGCGGGTGCGCGAGGTGCTGGGCATCGACCGCTGGCTGGTGGCCGGCGGCTCCTGGGGCAGCTGCCTGGCCCTGGCCTATGGCCAGGCGCATCCGGAGCGCTGCCTGGGCTTCCGCCTGCACGGCATCTTCCTGGCCAGCCGGGCCGAGATCGAGTGGTGGTTCCAGGGCTGCCGCGCGATCTTCCCCGACCGCTGGGAAGAGTTCGCGGAATTCGTGCCGGAGGCCGAGCGGGGCGACCTGCTGGCCGCCTACCACAAGCGGCTGACCGGCGCGGACCCGGAGCTGCGGCTCGCCGCGGCGATCCGGCTGCGCAGCTTCTCCGCCTGGACCCAGACCTTCCTGCCGGACCCGGAGCATGTCGCCGGCCTGACCGAGCCGAAGGCGGCCCTGGCGGTGGCCCGGATCTTCACCCATTACTGCGTCAACGGCGCCTTCCTCGAGCCCGGTCAGCTGCTGCGCGGCCTGGACCGCATCCGCCACCTGCCGGCGGAGATCGTGCAGGGCCGCTACGATGTCGTGACCCCGATGGCCACGGCCTGGGCGCTGCACCGGGCCTGGCCCGAGGCGCGCTTCACCATCGTCGACGAGGCCAACCACGCCGCGACCGACCGTGCCCCGGCCCTGACCCGGGCGCTGCGCGCCGCGACCGACCGGCTGCGCGACGCCCTGGCGTCCGCCGCCGCGTGACGGAGATCCCGATGACGCCCGACGCCGCGATCCGCCCCTATCTCGATATTCCCGGCGCCAAGAGCCCGGCGCTGTCGCCGGATGGCGGGCTGCTGGCCTTCCTCGGCGACTGGACCGGCTTCCCCCAGATCTGGCTGCAGCCGGCCGCGGGCGGCGCCGCCTGGCGCGCGGCGGAGACGGCGGAGCCGGTCGGCGCCCTGGCCTTCAGCCCGAAGAGCCGGGACCTGGTCTTCACCCTGGATCGCGGCGGCGACGAGCGGCATCAGATCTGGCTGATCCCGGGCGCCGACGGCACGCCGGTGGCGCTGACCGACGACCCGACCGTGGTCCATGTCTGGGGCGCCTGGTCGCCGGACGGCACGCGCATCGCCTACGCCTCGAACGCCCGCGACCGCTTCCACATGGACATCCATGTGATGGAGGTCGCGACGCGGCAGGCGCGCTG
>JAEKLZ010000249.1 GCA_019508225.1 Inquilinus limosus
CATTCCGCGCCGGCCGGTCAATTCCGAAGTTTTCACGCTTGGCATCATGAAAGCGGCAACTGACGGAACGGCGGCCGAAGCGGTGACCAGCATGAGCCCGGCACGATAGGACGTGGCGCTGGCGCTCATCGCATCATGCCGGAAGCGGCGCCTCAGCGCGTCGGAATGGGCGTCTCACCGCGGTAGTCGTAGAAGCCACGGTTGGTCTTGCGGCCGAGCCAGCCGGCCTCGACATATTTGACCAGCAGCGGGCAGGGGCGGTATTTCGAGTCCGACAGGCCGTCATGCAGCACCTGCATGATCGACAGGCACGTGTCGAGGCCGATGAAATCGGCGAGTTGCAGCGGCCCCATCGGATGGTTGGCGCCGAGCTTCATGGCGGTGTCGATGGCGTCGACCGAGCCGACGCCTTCGTAAAGCGTGTAGATCGCCTCGTTGATCATCGGCAGCAGGATGCGGTTGACGATGAAGGCCGGGAAATCCTCCGACACCGCCGGGGTCTTGCCCAGCTTCAGCGCCAGGTCGCGGATCGCCTCATAGGTCGCGTCGTCGGTGGCGATGCCGCGGATGATCTCGACCAGCTTCATCACCGGCACGGGATTCATGAAATGCATGCCGATGAAGCGCTCGGGCCGGTCGGTCGTGGCCGCCAGGCGGGTGATCGAGATCGAGCTGGTGTTGGTCGCCACCATCGCCCGCTCGTTCAGATGCGGCACCAGCTGCTTGAAGATCTCGCGCTTGATCGGCTCGCTCTCGGTCGCCGCCTCGACCTCGCAATCCTTGAACGTCTGGTACTCCGACGCCGTGTGGATCCGGGCCATGACCGCCGGCTTTTCCTCGAGGGTGAGCTTGCCGCGGCCGATCAGCCGGTCGACATGGCCCTCGATCGCCTCCCGCGCCCGCTCCAACGCCTTCGGATCGACGTCCATGAGGCGGATGGTAAAGCCGCTCTGGGCGCCGACCTGGGCAATACCGCTGCCCATTTGCCCTGCGCCGATGACGCCGATCGTCTGGATCATGCCTGAGTTCCGCTCCGAACGTCCCTGTCCCGCCGGCCACCCGCATTGGTGCGGTGCAGCAAAGAGGTCGAACGATAGTGATGTCCGACAGAGCTTGTCAACGCGACTGCCGTCTGCGCAAGCATCTTGCCCAAGCTCTGGGCAAAATCGTTTAGCGATGCGCGCCGGGGACCCACAGCACATCGTCCTCGCCGTTGCCGTTCAGGTGCCGGGCCAGGACGAAGAGATGGTCCGACAGCCGGTTGGCGTATTTCAGCGCCTCGGGGTTGACCGCCTCGACCGCCATCAGCGCCGAGACCAGCCGTTCCGCCCGCCGCGCCACGGTGCGGGCATGATGCAGATGGGCCGCGGCGGCGCTGCCGCCCGGCAGCACGAAGCTGTTCAGCGGCGCCAGCGACGCGTTCATGGCGTCGATCTCGCGCTCCAGCCGCTCGACCTGCGCCGCGGTGACTCGCAGCGGCGGGTATTTCGGGTCGGGCTCCTCCGGCGTCGCCAGGTCGGCGCCGAGGTCGAACAGGTCGTTCTGGATCCGGCCGAGCATGGCGTCGGCCTCCCCCTCGGTCTCCTGCCGGGCCAGGCCGATCACGGCATTGGTCTCGTCCACCGTGCCATAGGCCTCGACCCGCAGATCGTGCTTGGCCACCCGCCGGCCGCCGACCAGCGAGGTCTCCCCGGCGTCGCCGCCGCGGGTGTAGATCCGGGTCAGCGTGACCATCGGCGCCGCCCTTTCAGGCCGTCCACAGGGCCAGCAGGAAGAACAGGATGGCCAGGGCCTGGAAGCCGATACGGGCCTGCATCAGCTTGTTGCCCCATTTCCGGTTGAACGGGCCGCTCTGCGCCATGCCGAACACGCCGGTGGCCAGCGAGGCGACCACCCCGATCATGCAGATCACGGCGAGGATGATGAAGACAGTGCTCATGCAAGGATTATAGGACGCGCCCGGGGAGCCGCACAGGGCGATTGCGCCGAACCGTCACACTCATGGGACCGATGCGGCGGCTCAGCCGGGACGGCGGCGCGGCACCGGCACGTCGGCCGCGCCAGGCGGTATTGGCCGGGTCGCAGGCGGTGCGAGGCCCTGGGCCGGATGGGCGGCCGCCACCTCCGGCCGGACGCGCGGCGGCGGCACGGCGAAGGGCGCAGGCGCGACCGGTACCGCCGCGGCGCGGGGCAGCAGGGTCTCCACCGCCGGGGCCGGGGCAAAGGCGGCCGGCGGCACGTTGATCAGCGATTCCGGCCCCTTCGGCGCGGGAGCCAAGGCCACCGGATTCGGGGTGGCCGGATTCGGGATGGGCGATGCCGCCGGCGCCGGGGGCTCAGCCACGGACGACGGCACAGGCGACGCGGCGGCCGGAGCGGCGGGAACCGGCGGCGGTTCGGCAGGCGCCGCGGCGACGGCAGCGGGCCGGCTCGACCCCGGGCGCAGCCGCGGCGGCGGCGCCGCGGGCGGTGAGGTCAGCACCCGCAGGCTCGGGTCGATCTCGACCACCGGCGCGACCGCCGGCACGGACGCGGTCGCTGCGGGCGCCGCGCCGCCGGGGGTCGGCCGGGCCCGTGGCACCGGGGCTTGCGTCGGCCCCGCGGCCGCCGGCGCCGCCACGTCGGGCGCATCCGGCCGGGCCAGGGGCTTCGGCGCCCGGAACGGCGCCCGCGGCAGCGCCGCCACCTGGGTCTCGGCCGGAGCGCGGCCGGCATCAGGCGTCTGGGCGGACCGGCGGGCCGGAGCCTCGGGCGCCGCCCCGGCCTCTTCCACGCCCTCATCCTCCGGATTCTGGACCGGCCGCGACTGGGCCACCACCTGCGGCCGCGCCACCGGCTGCTCCGGCGACGGGTCGACCGGGGCGGCCTGCGCCACGTCGATCGAGGCGTTCAGCGCCCAACGCTGGGCCCCTATGCGGCACCCGACGGCCTGGTTCTCCTGGCCCTGGCGGCCGATGCGGAAGATGCGGCAGACCCGCGGCGAGGTCCGGGTCTGCACCACCGTGACGGAGAGGCCCGAGGGCAGGCGCTTCGGCGCGTTGGTCCGCTCGGTCTCGAGGATGCGCTGCAGCGCCCGCATGTCGTCGGCCGACAGGTTGCCGAGATCGACCGCCGCCGCAG
The DNA here is from genome assembly GCA_019508225.1 of Inquilinus limosus. GTDB lineage: Bacteria > Pseudomonadota > Alphaproteobacteria > DSM-16000 > Inquilinaceae > Inquilinus > Inquilinus limosus_D. The sequence goes on from JAEKLZ010000249.1 coordinate 3,121, forward strand.
CCGGCCCGGCCAGGGCCAGCAGCAGCAGCGCCGCCCCGCCTGCCGTCGCGATCCGACTGATCCCCACCTGCCGCACGCGCCGCTCCTCCAAATCCCTTGCTGACGGCCCTGGATACCCAGGCCGCGGTCGCGCCAAGGTAAGCTTTCCGGCTGCCGCTTGCACGCCTTGCGTGCCAGCGCGGATGGGCGGCCGAAGGATCGCCGTTCCCCCCGCGCCCGACTTGTTCTAGACCGGAGCCATGAGCCTGCTCGACCGAATCCATTCCTGCACCGCCCATGACACGGCCGGGCTGCGCCCCTGGAGGATCGGCGACACCGTCGCCGGCTGGGTGACCCCGCCCGTGGCCGATCTGCTCGACCGCCGGCCCGGACCGCTGCGGCCGGAGGGACGCGGCTGGCGGCTGGACGAGCGCCTGGCCGGGCCGGAGGCGCGGGCCGAGGCGCTGGAGGAGGTCACCGACCGGCTGATCGAGGCCGGGCTGGTGCGCAAGCGCCGCGACGAGCGCTATCCGGTCGTGGCCGAATGGGGCGCGCCGCTGCTGGCCACGGTCGACCGCGGCGCCGCGGTGGCGCTGGGCATCAAGTCCTTCGGCATCCATCTCAACGGCGTGGTCGAGACGGCGGATGGTCCGCTGCTGTGGATCGCCAAACGCGCCGCCGACCGGGCGCTGGCGCCCGGCAAGCTCGACAACCTCGTCGCCGGCGGCCAGCCGGCCGGGCTGAGCCTGGCCGAGAACCTGGTCAAGGAATGCGGCGAGGAGGCTGCGATCCCGGCGGAGCTGGCGCGCCAGGCGGTGCCGGCCGGCGCCATCACCTACATGATGGACACGGCCGAGGGGCTGCGCCGCGACACGCTGTTCGTCTACGACCTGGCGCTGACGCCAGGCTTCGTGCCGCGCAACACCGACGGCGAGGTCGAAAGCTTCGCGCGCCGGCCGCTGCCCGACGTGCTGGACCAGCTTCGCGGCACCGAGGACTTCAAGTTCAACGTCGCGCTGGTGATCATCGACCTGGCAATCCGGCGCGGCGTGATCGGGCCGGAGGAACCGGATTATCTGGCGCTGTGCCGCGGCCTGCGCGAGCCTACCGATCCAAGCTTCGACTGACCGGAACAATCCACGCCGCATGGCGTTCAACAGCCATCGTCGACCCCGGAGATCCCATGCGAATCCTGCCGTTCGTCCTCGCCCTCGGACTGGCCCTTCCGGTCGCCGCCTGCGGCGGCAGCAGCCACACGCCGCCGCCCGGCACTGCCGGGGCGACGACGGGGCAGGAGCTGATCGACCTGGACAACGCCTACCGCAAGGGCGCGATCAGCCAGGACGAGTACGAAGAGCAGCGCGAGAAGATCCTGGAACGGTAGACGGGCTCACAGCCGTCCACGATAGACGACGAAGCCGGAGCGGTCGGCCACCTGGTCGTAGAGCCGCATCGCGGTCTGGTTGGTCTCGTGCGTCTGCCAGTAGACGCGGGTGACGGCGGCGGCCCGGGCCTGTTCGTACACCCCCTCGATCAGGGCCTTGCCGATGCCCCGGCCGCGCGCCGCCGCGCTGGTGAACAGGTCCTGCAGGTAGCAGGTCGGCCCCAGCATGGTGGTGCTGCGGTGAAACAGGTAATGGGTCAGGCCCAGCAGTTGCCCGTCGGCTTCCGCCACCAGCGCATGCACCGGCTCATAGGCATCGAAGAAGCGCGCCCAGGTGGCCCGGGTGATCTCAGCCGGCAGCGCGGTCTCGCCGACCCGGCCGTAGAACTCGTTGTAGCCGTCCCACAGCGGCAGCCACTGCTCGAAATCGGTCGGGCGGACGAAGCGGATCGTCGGTGCGGCGGTCATCTCGGCTCCGGAGTCGGTGGGTCCCGGCGCGATGCTAATCCGGAAATCCGGCCAGCGCCCGCACCTCCGCCGCAGATCTGCCCTCCGCCCGATAGGCGCGGATCGCCGCCGCGTCGCTGCGCTTGGCCAGGCGTCGGCCGGCGGCATCGGTCAGCAGCGCGTGGTGGCGCCAGACCGGCACGCGGTATCCGAGCAGCGCCTGCAGCAGCCGGTGGACATGGGTCGCCTCGAACAGGTCGCGGCCGCGGGTGACCACGGTGACGCCCTGGATCTCGTCGTCGACCGTCACCGCCAAGTGATAGCTGGTCGGCGTCTCCTTGCGCGCCAGCACGACATCGCCCTGCCGCTCCGGCTGCGCCGCCTGCTCGCCGGCCAGCTCGTCGGTCCAGCGATGCGGCCCGGCGCGCCGCATCGCCTCGGTCATGTCGAGCCGCAGCGCATAAGGCCGGCCCTCGGCCAGGCGATCGGCGCGCTGCTGCGCCGACAGGCGGCGGCAGGTGCCGGGATAGAGCGGCGTGCCGTCCGGCGTGTCTGCCGGGCTGTACGGCACGCTGCCGTGCGGCGCGCTCTGGATCGCCGCGACCTCGGCCAGGATCTCGCGCCGGGTGCAGAAGCACGGATAGATCAGCCCCTGCCCTTCCAGCGCCGCCAGCGCGGCGCGGTAATCGTCCCAATGCTCCGACTGGCGCCGCACCGGACCGTCCCAGTCGAGGCCGAGCCAGGCCAGATCCTCCAGGATCGCGGCCTCGAATTCCGGCCGGCAGCGGCCCTGGTCGATATCCTCGATCCGCAGCAGGAAGCGGCCGCCCGCCTCTCGTGCCCGGCGCCAGCCGGCCAGGGCCGAATGGGCGTGGCCGAGATGCAGGAAGCCGGTCGGGCTGGGGGCGAAGCGGGTGACGACGGTCATGCCGGAACAGAGAGGCGTCCCCGCCGCCGCGTCAAGCCCATGGCGGGATCAGGCGGCCACGGCCATCAGGCGCGGCGCGGCCGGCATCGCCAGGGGGCGCGGCAGGATGGCGACGGACAGGGCCGGGATCAGCGGCCGCAGCACGCCCAGCAGCTCGGCCCGCAGCCGCTCGATGGCAGCCACCGGCACCTCCGGCGCGCAGCCCAGCTCGATCTCGACATAGACCACGCCGCCCGCCCGGCGGGTGCGGATGGCGCCGGGATCGCCGAAGCTGCCGGCGCAGCGGCCCAGTGCGGCGACCAGCGGCCGGCGCACATCCTCGCCGCAGGCGGCATCGATCAGCTCGCCGATGCTGCTGCGGATGATCTGCACCGCCCAGAACGCCATCGACAGCGCCACCAGCAGGCTGGCCACCGGATCGATATAGGGGCCGGCCGCGGTGTCGCGGAACAGCACGGCACCACCCAGGGCTGCCGCCATCAGCAGATTCGAGGTGACCTTGTCGATGAACAGGCGGATCTGCGACTGCACCAGCGGCGACGGGTCGTGCCGCCGCTGCGCCCGGTAGCGCAGCAGGATGCCGCCATTGACCAGGCCGTAGACCAGGTTGATGGCCAGTCCGATCAGGATGCCGTCGCCGGCGACCGCCTCGCCGCCCTGAGCCAGACGCAGCACCGCCAGGGTGGTGACGAGGCAGAGCGAGACGACCATGAACACCCCGACCACGGCGCTGGCCAGGCTCTCCAGCTTGCCGGTGCCGTAGTCGAGGCCCGCCGGCCGCTCGGCCAGGGCCCGCCGCGCCACGGTCCAGGCCACCAGCACGCAGGCGGTGTCCAGCACGGTCAGCAGCAGGTCGGCGGCCAGCGCCAGGGAGTTCGAGGCCAGGGCGGAATAGGCGGTGACGGCCAGGGTCGGGATCACCGCCAGCACGGCGAGGCGCGCCGTCCGCTCCCGCTGCCGTGCCGGCGTCATGCCATCCGCCGCTGGCCCCGTCTCGACGCACGCCGTTCCTTCGACCACCACCATGATCGCCTCCCCGATGCTGCCGCCCGGTCAGGCCGGGACTGGCGCCGCGTTGTTGGAACGACCCGACTTTGCAGCGGCGCCGCATAGCCCGATAGGTCCAGTTGGAGGCAACCCGTGGTACCAGATGCCCTTCCGATGGATCCAGATCCCCACTTTCCATGAGTCCAGATGCCGGCGACACCGCGCCGGTTGACAGGCCGGGGGCCGGTCGGGAGAGATGGCGCATGGACACGACACGCCCCCTCCTCGGCCCCCGCCTCGCCCCCGCCAGCGGCCGTGCGCCGAAAGCCCTGGTCGTCCTGCTGCACGGCGTCGGCGCCGACGGGCAGGACCTGATCGGCCTGGCGCCGCACTGGGCCCGCTATCTGCCCGAGGCCGAGTTCCTGGCGCCGGACGGGCCCGAGCCTTGCGACATGGCGCCGTTCGGCCGGCAGTGGTTCAGCCTGCAGGACCGGACGCCCGCGATCATGGAGGCCGGGCTGCAGGCCGCGCTGCCGATCGTCAACGGCTTCCTCGACCAGGCGCTGGCCGAGCGCGGCCTGACCGATGCCGATCTGGCGCTGGTCGGCTTCAGTCAGGGCACCATGACCTCGCTCTACACGGCGCTACGGCGGCCGCGGCCCTGCGCCGCGGTGGTCGGCTATTCCGGCGCGCTGCTGGGCGCCCCGACCCTGGTGCGGGACATCGTCTCGCGCCCGCCGGTGCTGCTGGTGCATGGCGAGGATGACGGGGTGGTGCCCTTCGCGGCGATGGCCGCGGCGTCCCAGGCGCTGCGCGGCGCCGGGGTGGAGGTCGAGACCCTGGCCCGGCCGGGCCTCGGCCACGGCATCGACCCCGAGGGGCTGGTCGCCGGCCTGGACATGCTGCGCCGGCAGTTGCCGCAGGCGGTGGGCGGAGCGGCGTGACGAGATCGTGACATTTCCTGGGCTTTCGGCGCAGGATATTGCGGTCAAGTGGGGTTCTTCGGTATACCCATGGCATCCGCGGAGGGTCCGCGGCCAGAGATGAAGGCGAAGGAGTGGGATGGTGTCTCCCCCACCCGACAACTGCCCGGCTCTCGTCCTCAACGCAGACTTCCGTCCGTTGAGCTACTTCCCCTTGTCCCTGTGGCCCTGGTACGAGGCGATCAAGGCGGTGTTCCTCGACCGGGTGAACATCATCGCCGAATACGACCGCGTGGTGCGCAGCCCGTCCTTCGAGATGCGGCTGCCCAGCGTGATCTCGCTGAAGGAGTACATCCCCTCGGCGCGGCGCCCGGCCTTCACCCGGTTCAACGTGTTCCTGCGCGACCGGTTCAGCTGCCAGTATTGCGGCGAGCGCCTGCCGTCGCAGGAGCTGACCTTCGACCATGTCGTGCCCCGGGCCCGCGGCGGGCGCACCAGCTGGACCAACGTGGTCGCGGCCTGCTCGGTCTGCAACCTGCGCAAGGGGCACCAGCTGCCCAGCCATTGCGGCATGCACCCATTGACGCCGCCGCAACAGCCGACGACCTATGAGCTGCAGGAGAATGGGCGGGCGTTTCCGCCCAATTTTCTGCACCAGAGCTGGCGCGACTTTCTCTACTGGGACGCCGAGCTGGAGCACTGAGCCCGGCTCGGTTGCCCTTCCCTACTGCCCCCAGGGCATCACCGGCACCGCGGCGACGCTGTTCATCGGCGAGCCGTCGATCAGCTTGGTCGAGTAGGACAGGTAGACCAGCGTGTTGCGCGGCCGGTCGAACATCCGCACCACCTGCGTCTCCTTGAACAGGATCGAGGTCGAGCTGTCGAACACCTCCTTCTGCCGGTCGATGCGGTCCGGCAGGGTGATCGGGCCGACCTGGCGGCAGGCGATGGCGAAGCGTGACGGATCCTCGGCCAGGCCGAGCCAGCCGGAGACGCCGCCGGTGCGGGCCTGGCTGAGATAGCAGGCGACGCCCGGGATGTCGGGGTCGGTGAAGGCCTCGACGCAGACCTTGTGGTCCGGGCCGATCAGCTTGAAGGCGGTGTTGACGCAGCCGACATCCTCGGCCCGGGCGCCGGACGCGGCCAGCAGCGCCGTGGCGGCGATGAAGAGGGCGGGCAGCCGCATCGTCACACCCGTTCCGACAGCCAGATCGCGGTGCGCGTCGCCGCCTTCACCGCGCCGGAGAGCAGGCGGTAGCCCGGCGCCTGCTCGGCCTCGTGTTCGATACCGATGTCGCGATGCTCCTGCTCCTCCGCCCGGAAGCGCTCGATCACCGCCTTCAGCTCCGGCTCGTCCTCGCCCAGCGCCTCGGCCTGGCGGGCGTAGTGGTCGTCGATCACCTCCTCGACCGCCACCGTGCAGGCCATGGCCGCGCGGTCGCCCAGCAGCGCCGTGGCCGCGCCCATGGCGAAGGCGCCGACATGCCACAGCGGATGCAGCAGCGTCGGGCGCACGCCGCGCTCCACCACCAGCCGGTCGAAGGTGTCGAGATGCTCGCGCTCCTGCTCGGCCATGTGCTCGATCACAGGCCCCTTGGGGCCGCGGCCGAGCACCGCGAGCTGGCCCTCATAGATCCGCTTGGCGCCGTATTCCCCGGCATGGTCGACCCGGATCATCCGGGCGATCCGTTCGCGCCGGGGCAGGTCGCCCGGCAGGCCACGGCGGCGGGAGACGGTCATGCGGCCCTCTTGCTGCCCGAGCAAATGCCGGCAAACAGCAGGACCAGCCCCGCGATCACCGACAGGATGGCGTTATAACCCGCCATCGAGATGCCGAACAGGACGAAGCCCGGCACGTCGCAGCGCACCACCGGCGCGTTCAGCAGTTGGTCGCGCAGGGACGCGACGCTGCCGCCGCCGGCGGAGATGGCGCTGGTGCAGGAGGTGAAGCCCGGAAACCAGCCGTATTCGACCCCGGCGTGATAGGCGGCCAGCAGCCCGCCGAGCAGGATCACCAGCCCGGCCAGCCCCACCAGGACGCGCCGCGCCGGACGAATCACCACCGCCAGCACGCCGAGCGCGATCGCCGCCCCCCAGGGCCAGCGCTGGTACAGGCACAGCTCGCAGGGCTGCAGCCCGCCGAGATACTGCGAGGCGAGGACGGTGCCCAGCACGACGACGCCCAGGGCGGCCGTGAGCCAGGAGAGGAGATCGAGGCGGCGCGACATGGCGCGGATCATGCCGTGCGGCCGATGCGCCGCCTAGCGCTCAAATGTCGCGATCAGCTCCCCAGCAGCCGGGCCTGGAACGCCGTCTCGAAATTGCTGCCGGTGATCACCGTCGCCACCCGGCGGCCGGCGAAGCGGTCGCGGTTCGTCAGCACCGCGGCCAGGCCGGCGGCGCCGGACGGCTCGGCCATCGCCCCGGCGGTGCGCAGCAGCAGCCGGGCCGCGTCGAGGATGGCGCCGTCATCGACCAGCAGGATCTCGTCGACGCAGGCGCGCAGCTGGGCCACGGCCGAGGGCACCGGGCGGGCGATCGCCATGCCGTCGGCGATGGTGTCGGTGTCCGCCGTGTCGATCGCCCGGCCGGCCGCGAAGGACTGCGCCATGGCCGGCGCCCCGCGCGCCACCACGCCGACGATCCGCACCGCCGGCGCATGGGCCTTGAACCAGGAGCCGATGCCGGTCGCCAGCGCGCCGTCGCCGATCTGCACGATGACGTCGTCGAGCTGATGGCCGGCGGCCGTCAGCTCCTGCCCGATCACGCCGGCGCCGGCGGAGATCACCGGATGGCCGCCATCCTCGATGAACAGCGCGCCGGTCTCCGCCGCGATCCGCCGGGCCAGGTCCTTGCCGGCGCCATCCTCCGGCCCGGCCTGCCGCACCGTGGCGCCGAGCCGGCGCATCGCCTCCAGCTTCAGCGGGTTGGCCCAGGCCGGCGCCAGGATGGTGACGGCGATGCCGCGCCGGGCGGCCGCCCGCGCCAGCCCCTGGCCGAAATTGCCGCTGGAGGTGGCGACCACCGCGGCCGGGGCGGGGTCCAGCGCCGCCATCACCGCCTCGGTGCCGCGCCCCTTGAACGACCGGATCGGGTTCAGCGTCTCGACCTTCAGCAGGCAGGCGCAGCCCAGTGCCTCGTCCAGCGCGCCATGCGACATCACCGGCGAATCGAGGAAGACGGGGTCGATCACGGTGCGGGCGGCAAGAATCTGCTGTGTCGTAAGGGGCAATCCAGCCTGCGCGTCCATGGGTCGTCTCCGAGGTGAGGTGGCAAGACTCTAGCCGGCACCGCTCCGGCTGTTGTTGAAATCTCATGCGCCGCCGCGCAAAATTCTTGCATGAACGCCAAGCCCGCCCCCGCCCTCGACCGCCTCGACCACAAGCTTCTGGCCCTGCTGCAGGCCGATAGCGGCCGGACGCTGGAGGAGCTGGGCGACACCGTCGGCCTGTCGCCCAGCGCGGTGCAGCGCCGGATCGCCCGCTACCGCGCCGACGGCCTGCTGCTGCGGCAGATCGCGGTGCTCGACCCCGGCCGGCTCGACGGGGTGGTGCTGGCGACGGTGTTCGTGATGCTGGAGAAGGAATCCGTCGCCCTGCACCGCGCCTTCCAGGAGCGCATGCGGGCGGCGCCGGAGGTGCAGCAATGCTACGATCTGGCCGGCAGCCGCGACTATCTGGTGATCCTCGCCGTCACCGGCATGCGGTCCTGCCGCGCGGTGGTCGACCGGCTGTTCATGACCGACCCGAACATCAAGCGCTTCGACACCCATTTCGTGTTCGACGCGGTGAAGACCGGGCTGGCGCTGCCGACCACCGGCCAGGCGGACTGAGCACCGCCCTATAAGCCTTGAATCCTATCGTCTTTTCAACATTTCAGCCGTAGCCGAACTGGGTTTGGCCGGCGCCGCGGCGCGGCCCATCTCACCATCATCCGGACCGCAACCCGCACAAGATGATGGATCGTCCCCTGCCGCCGTGGAAAGGCCTCGACCCCGACCGCAAGCCGGTCTTCCTCGGCTATGACCAGACCGAGCGGATGCTGGCCGCCCTGCTGGACCGCGCCGCCGCCTGGCAGCCCGACGTCGTGGTCGGCATCGCCCGCGGCGGGGTGGTGCCGGCGACCATGGCCGCGACCATCCTGGCCCTGCCGCTGGCGACCATCGCCTATGACCGCGCCGCCGCGCGCGGCGACTGGATCGGCCCGCCCCCCGAGGGCATGCGCGTGCTGCTGGTCGACGATGGCTGCAGCACTGGCGGCACGATGCGGACGGTGCGCGACAGGATGCTGGCCGAGGGCCGCGCCTGCCTGACCCTGACGGTGGTGCACGACCCCGAGCACGGCGACTTCACCCCCGATCTGTCGCATCCGATGCGCGAGCTGTGGCGCTTCCCCTGGGAGCGCGGCGAGGCGACGCCGTCCGGCCGGGCCCATCGCGCCGGCGGGCACGGCCCGGACCGCCGCACCGAGCAGCCCTATGTCGGGATGGAGGTCGACGGCGTGCTGGCGGATGGCGACGACGAGGTCGAGCCCGCCCTGCCCTTCTTCAGCGACGACCGGGCCGCGGTGATCACCGGCCGGCCGGAATCCGAGCGGGCGCGGACCGCCGAATGGCTGGCCCGCCACGGCCATGGCGGCCTGGCGCTGGAATGCCGCCCGGACCGCCTGTCCCGCCGCCCCGCTCTGGTCGCCCGCTACAAGGCGGAGACGGCGACCCGAATCGGCTGCACCCATTTCGTCGAGAGCGAGCCGCAGCAGGCGATCCTGATCGCCGCCCTGGCGCCGCATCTGATCGTGACCTGGTGGTCGCCCGAGCGCGGCCGACCCTTCACCGTGGGCGCGGCGCCGGGGGCCGGCGTGCTGCCCGACCCGGGGCCCTTGCAATTTCGTTGACGGGAGTCCGCCGCTGCCTATGATGCGGCCCCGCGCGGGCGTGGCGGAATTGGCAGACGCGCTGGACTCAAAATCCAGTTCTGGTGACAGAGTGTCGGTTCGACCCCGACCGCCCGCACCAGCTCATGACATCGGCAGCACGACCGGTCGGTTCGTCTTCAGGATCGAAGCAGCCGGCGGGAAAGCAGCCTCCGGCCGTCCCAGGCAAAGCCAAAGCGGGAATAGAAGCCTTCCAACCCGTGCCGGGCCTCGCCTTCCGGCGTGACGACCACGAAGATCTCCGAACATCCCATGGCCGCGCATCTGGATTCGGCCGCCGCGATCAGGGCGGCCGCGACGCCCATCTTCCTCGCGACCGGCAGGACATATAGATCGCCGATCTCGCCGAGACGGCCGCCTTCCACATAGAACATGGTCGTGACGGTGACGACGCCGACCGCGACGTCATCCAGCCATGCCAGTCCGACCCAATGGTGCGGGTCCGCAACCATCTCTCGGACACTGTCGGCGATCGCGGATTGGCCGGTCGCGAATCCTTCCTCGCGAAAGAAGCGCACCAGCAGCGACACAGCCACAGCCGCTGTGCCGCTGTCCGCATCCGTGACTCTCAGCCGATCGCCGCTCATGGCCCGACCGTCCCGCTCCCCTCCGGCGCCAGCTCGCGCAGCGCCATGCGCTTATAGGCCTCGACCAGGGCATCGCCCTCCGCGCGCCCGACCGAGATGGCCAGCCGCATCGTCGCCTCGCCGAGCTGCATCACCAGCAGGGCGCGGGTCAACAGCGCCGCCGGGTCGGCCGCCGGATCGATCCGCGCCAGCGCCGCCGCCAGGACCCGGCCGTTGATCCGGCTGTCCTCGAGGTCGATCTCGCGCAGCGCCTTGTCGGCCTGCAGCCCCGACCAGATGTCGCGCATCACCGGCTCGGCCAGGAACAGACCGTAATAGATGTCGATCAGTTGGCCGAAGGCGTGGCGCAGCCCGGCGGCATCGCGCACGTCCCGCAGCCCCTCCTCGATGCAGGCCCGCCCCTCGGCGTTGTAGCGCTCGGCCAGCGACCGGATGATCGCCGCCTTATCCGGAAAGTACTGGTACAGCGAGCCGATCGAGATCTCGGCCTTCGCCGCCACCTCGGCCATGCGCAGCGCGTCGCTGCCCTGGGCGGCGATCAGTTCGGTCGCCACTGCCAGGATCCGCTCCACCCGCTCGCGGCTGCGGCGCTGGCTCGGCGCCCGGCGCAGCAGGCCGGCCGGATCGGCCGCTGAGGGAATCACAGGACTGGCGGCAGCCATGGAACGATCCTCTGCAAATCCGCTTGACGCAACTAATGTGAGGGATTATCACATTTACAAACATGATAAACACTCACATTGGGAGAGGATCATGGCCCCGTCGGCGAGTTCGATGCAAGAGCGCAAACCGATCCTGGTCGTCGGCGGCACCGGCAAGACCGGCCGTCGCGTCGCCGAGCGCCTGGCGGCGCGCGGCATCCCGGTGCGGATCGGCTCCCGCTCCGCCAATCCCGCCTTCGACTGGGAGGATCCGTCCGGCTGGGCCGCGGCGCTGGATGACGCCGGCGCCGTCTACATCACCTACTATCCGGACCTGGCCGCGCCCGGGGCGCCCGAGGCCATCCACGCCCTGGTCGACCAAGCCTTGAAACAGGGCGTGCGCCGGCTGGTGCTGCTATCCGGCCGCGGCGAGGAGGAAGCGCAGCGGGCCGAGCAGGTGCTGCAGGATTCCGGCGCCGACTGGACCATCGTGCGGGCCAGCTGGTTCAGCCAGAACTTCAGCGAGAGCGTCCTGCTGGAAGGCGTGCTGGCGGGCGAGATCGTGCTGCCGGCCGGCGATGTCGGCGAGCCCTTCATCGATGCCGACGCCGAGGCGACCGCCGAGATCGCCCGGGCCATCGGCCGGCCCGTCCGCTACACCCGCGTGCCAGCGCCCGACTTCGCCGCGGCGCTGGCGGAACAGGGCTCGCCGGCCGAGGTCACCGAGCTGCTGCTGTACCTGTTCACCACGGTACTGGACGGCCGCAATGCCAGCCTGGCCGACGGCGTGCAGCGCGCGCTGGGACGCCCGCCGAAGGATTTTGCCGATTATGCACGCGACACCGCCGCATCCGGCGCCTGGGCCGGTTGAGCCTTCCTCCCCGCCCCTGACGATGGAGAGCTGAGATGGGCGAACGCCTGATATCGGTCCTGGTCTTCCTGTCGGCGCTGGGCTCCGGCCTGGTCGGCGGCATCTTCTTCGCTTTCTCGACCTTCGTGATGGGCGCCCTCGCCCGCCTGCCGGCGTCGCAGGGCATCGCCGCCATGCAGTCGATCAACATCGTGGTGATCAACCCGCTGTTCATGGCCGCCTTCATGGGCACGGCGGTGCTGTGCATCATCGTCGCCGCCGGCGCCCTGTTCGGCTGGGCCGGCCCCCACCCCTCCCTGGTGGTGGCGGGGGCCGTGCTCTACATCGTCGGCAACATCGTGGTGACGATGATCGGCAACGTGCCGCTGAACAACGCCCTGGCGGCGGTCGACCCGGCCAGCGCCGAGGGCGCCGCCACCTGGGCCCGCTACGTCCCGGATTGGGGCGTGTGGAACCATGTCCGGACGGCGACCGGCCTGGCGGCTGCGGCCTGCTTCATCCTCGCCTGGCGCTGGCCGGCCGCAGCCTGACCGCGACCTGCGCGCATCGGGTCGCAGCCGGGGAACTCCCTGCCGCCCGAGGGGGTTCGCAACAGGAGGGCGACAGCCCCTCGGACCGACAAAAGCGATGGAGGCCCCCGACATGCAGAAGCCGTTGCAGCTTTCCTTCAAGAACATCGAGGGGTCGGAAACGATGAAGGCGGTCGTGCGCGACCGTGTCGACCATCTCGACCGCCTCTACCCCAACCTGATCGGTTGCCGCGTGGTGATCGAAGCCCCCCATCGCCCTGCCCGCGGAGGCGCGCGGCCGCCGCTCGGCATCTCGGTCGAGGTCGAGATCCCGGGCAAGCCGAAGATCGTGGTCAAGGACATGGAGGAGCGGCGCAACCCGCGGGACCAAGCCGTCATCGTCAATCGCAGCTTCGACGTGGTGGAGCGCAAGCTGGACGATACGGCCAGCATCATCCAGGGCGAGGTGAAGGCGCATGAGGCGGTCGGCGAGACCGGCACGATCACCCGCCTGTTCCCGGACCGGGACTACGGCTTCGTCGAGGCGAAGCAGGCCGGCAGCCTGTACTTCACCCGCAACGCCGTGGTCGACGGCCGCTTCGACGAGCTGACGACCGGGACGATGGTGCATCTGACCCTGGCCACCGGCGAAGGCCCGATGGGCCCGCAGGCCAGTTCGATCCGCCTGCTGGGCGGCGACCGCAGCGGCGAGTGAGGGGTGGCCTGGGACTTAATGATTTTGGGTTGCATCGCACCTCGCGTTACCTCTCCCGCTTGCGGGAGAGGTCGGAGACGCGAAGCGGCTCCGGGTGAGGGTTCTTTGTCGAGGCCTGGCCAGCCCTCACCCGGTCGTCCTGCGGACGCCCGACCTCTCCCGCCAGGCGGAAGAGGCAATCGGTGTGGTTCCCTCTGACATGATGCGATTCTAACCCCCTGCCAGCCCGCCGACGATCAGCGCGGCCAGGGCATCCCTGGCCCCGGCCTCGTCCACCCGGCCGCGCAGCATGTCGCGGGAGATCGCCTCCGCCGCACCGATCAGGCCGACGCAGCGGAGATGCAGGGTGTCGGGCGGCAGCGCCGAATACGGCGCCAGCGCGTCCCGGTAAAGGTCGACATAGCGGTCGAGCAGCCGCTGGTGGAACGCCTCCATCTGCCCGTCGCCGCTCAGCGCCGCGGTGATGGCATGCGCTTCCGGCCCGACGGTGAGATAGCAGGTCATGTAGGCGTCGCTCATCACCCGGGCGACGTCCTCCAGCCGCCGCGGCGTGCGCTCCAGCGCCTCCAGCAGCGCTGTGACCTGGCGGTCGTCGATACGTTCATACAAGGCGATCAGCAGGCCGGAGCGGGTGCCGAAATGCTCATAGGCGATCGGCTTGCTGACGCCCGCGCGCTCGGCGACATGGCCGAGGGTCAGGGAATCCGTCCCCTCGTCCCGCACGATCGCCAGCGCGGTGTCGAGCAACTGGTCGCGCCGCTCCGCCCTGGGCAGCTTTCTCGCCGGAACTGAGCTCATCTCCTGATCCACGCTCCTCGACCGAAACTCCGAGGCTCGGCCCTGGAGTTACCATCAGTAACTTACTGCAAGTTCCGGTGACCGGCGACAACCGCATCAGGAGCATGGCAAGGCCTGGGACTCAGCACAAACCCGTTCTCATCATCGGCGGACCCGGTGTCGTCGGCGCCCGTGCCGCGAAGACGCTGCTCTCGACCCAGCCGGCATGGTGCGGCTGGAGGACTTCGGCGCGCGCATCCGCGAGGTCTCGCCGGCGGGTTAGGACCCGGGTCGCGGCCGGACCGAGCCTGCCGCGGAGGACGGGCTCGGCGCATTGCAAATCACCACGCGCGCGGGGTATAGGCTGGGCTGTTCATATGCCGGGGGCCGAGCGGTTTCGAACCGGCCCCAAGGTTTCGAGGCGACTGGCCGTCCGATTCAACAGCGCTGGTGATTCATGTATCGCACTTTTGACGACAACCTCGTCGATCTGAACGGCAAGGTCCTTTTCGTGACGGGCGGCACCGGTTCCTTCGGGCGAAAATTCGTCTCCAGCATCCTGCAGCGCTATCAGCCGCGGAAGCTGATCATCTTCTCGCGCGACGAGCTGAAGCAGTACGACATGCAGAACGCCGTGCGGGCGGCCTATCCGGCCGAGGTGCACAGCTGCATGCGCTTCTTCATCGGCGATGTGCGCGACCGCGAGCGGCTGGCCCTGGCCACCCGCGGCGTCGACTACATCATCCACGCGGCGGCGCTGAAGCAGGTTCCGGCGGCGGAGCACAACCCGTCGGAGTGCATCCACACCAACATCATGGGCGCCGAGAACGTCGTCTGGGCGGCGCTGCAGAACCGGGTCAAGAAGGTCATCGCACTGTCGACCGACAAGGCCTGCAATCCGGTCAACCTGTACGGCGCCACCAAGCTGGCCTCGGACAAGACCTTCGTCGCCGCCAACAACCTGTCGGGCGACATCGGCACCCGCTTCGCCGTGGTCCGCTACGGCAACGTCGTCGGCTCGCGCGGCAGCGTCGTGC
>JAEKLZ010000028.1 GCA_019508225.1 Inquilinus limosus
CGGTGTCCTGCTTCACCAGCCGCTCCAGGTCGGGCTGGGCCCGCTTGCAGTAGCCGCACTGGTAGTCGAAGAACTCGACCAGCGTGACGTCGCCCTGGGCATTGCCGATCACCGGCGAGGAGGCGCTGCGGAAGATCTCCTCGGCCCGGCTGGTCAGCGTCTTGGCCTGGGCCGAACGCTCCTCCTGGTCCTTCTTGGCCTGGTAGGCATCCAGCGCCTCGACCACGATCTCCGGATGGGCGCGGATGTAGTCGCGCACGACCTGCTCGATCGCCTCCTTCTGGATCGGGTCGACCGCTGGCGTGCTTTCCTGGATCGGGGCGGTCGACTGCTGGGCCCAGATCGACGGCGATGCCACCGCCACCGCGGCGAGGACGGCCAGGCTGGCGAGGCGGCTGGGGCGGAGCATCGGGTTATCCTTTCGCTGACGCATGGCTCTCATCTGGTCTTTTCGCGGGATAGCGGTCCCGGGTCACGGGTTTTCGTGCCGGATTCCGTTATTTTCTGGCACGGGCCTGGTCGATCGCCGACTTCAGCACATCATAGCCCACCGCATCGTAGTTCTCGCTGTGCGGCACCATGCGGCCATTGACCACATAAGCCGGCGCGCCCTCGATGCCCAGCGATTTGGTCAGCGCGGCGACAGACTGCAGCTCCGCCGTCACCGCCGGGTCCTGCATGTCGCGCTTCAGCCGGTCGACATCGAGCCCGACCTGGCGGGCGGTGGCGAACACCAGATCATCGGTCAGCCTGCCCTTGAAGCGCATCAGCGTGGTGTGGAAGGCGGCGTAGCGCCCCTGCTTCTGCGACGCCAGCGCGGCGCGGGCGGCCGTCGTCGAGACCGGGCTGATGAAGGCGTATTCCTTCAGTTCGATGCGCAGCCCGGTGTCCTCCTGCAGCAGCCTCTCCATCGTGGGCTGTGACCGCTTGCAGTCGACGCATTGGTAATCGGAGAACTCCAGGATGGTGACGTCACCGCGCGGGTTGCCCAGCACCGGCGAGGCCGAACTCTGCGCCGCGGCCGGGGCCGTCATCAGCGCGGCGAACAGGACAATGCCGGCGAGCCGGCCGGCATGGTGTGCAATCGCGATCATCGAAATCTTCCCCTCCGCTATGAAATCCCGTTTCGAAAAGCGTCCGCGTCAGCCGGGCTTGTCCTCGGCCTGCCGCTGCAGGTCCTGGGCCCGGCGCCAGCCGGGCGAGCCGCGCGGCAGCAGCTGCAGCGCCCGGTCGACCTGGGCCCGGGCGTTCGGCTTGTCGCCGCGGGCCAGGTTGTCCTCGGCCAGGGCCAGGGCGGCGTTGCCCATGTCGCCGACCTTGCCGTAGGCGGTGCCCAGCAGCCGCCAGACGATCGGCGGCGTCTTTTCCGGGTCGATGCTGGCGCGCTGCAGGTCGCGGATGGCGCTGCGCAGCTCGGCATCCGAGCCGCGGTCGATCTTGGTCTGGGCCAGCGGGATCAGCAGCAGCGGCTCGTTCGGCAGCAGCGCCAAAGCGCGCTCGTAATAGGGCCGGGCCTCGGTCAGGCGCCCGGTCTCCAGCAGGATCTGGCCGCGCAGCTCGAGGAAATAGGGGTTGCGCGGCTCGGCCCTGATCAGCGCGTCGGTGCGGCCGAGCGCATCGGGGAAATAGTTGTTGCGATAGGCGGCGACCGCCCGGGCGTATTGCGCCGGCACGCTGGTGTCGCCCGCCGGGTAGACCCGCGGCACCGCCTGCGGCTGGGTGAAGCCGAACAGCTTGGCTCGCATCCGCGCGAACATGTCGTCATAGCCGGCCGGCATGGCGCCGCCGCGATGCGGCGATTTCTCGACCGCGTCCTGCACCGCCTCGATCCGGTCGGCGGTCAGCGGGTGGGTGCGGGTGTATTCCGAGCCGGTCGGGTGGGCCAGCTCGGCATCCTCCATGCGTTTGAGGAAGCTGAGCATGCCGTCGGCCGGGATGCCGGCCTGCGCCAGGAAGCGCAGACCCGCCTGGTCGGCCGAGCTCTCGATCCCGCGGGTGAAGTTGACCATGTTCTGCCGGACCATGTCCTGGGCCGTGACCGCTCCCGCCATGGCGGCATCGCCGCGCCCGGCCGCGGCACCGGCGGCGGCGCCCAGCAGCGAGCCGATGGTGGCGATCAGCTTGCTGCGCTCCATCTGCTCGGCGCCGCGCACCAGATGGCCGCCGGCGATGTGCCCGGTCTCGTGCGCCAGCACGGCCATCAGCTCGTCGGCGCTGCGCGTCTCCAGGATCAGCCCGGAATAGACGAAGATGTTCTGGCCGCCGGCGACGAAGGCGTTCACGTCGTCGTCATTGACCAGGAAGATGGTGACCGCCGCCGGGTTCAGCCCAGCCGCCCGGAAGATTGGCGTCAGCATCCTGTGGATGCTAGTTTCGATTTCGGCGTCGCGGACCACCGGAATGCGTTGCGCCTGGGCCGCCGCGAGGGGCCCGACGATGACCGCCGCCAGGGCCAGCACCAAGATCCGAATGACCCGTCCCAACGCTCCGCTCCCCTCGTGCCGGCGATCCGTTCCGATGGATCATCACGCTAGAGGCCGACTGTGTCGACCCGGTGGCGTCGCGGCCCCGGGCATCCGGCAGGATTGACCGCCATGAAGATCTCCCGCCGCGGCCAGGTGCCGCCCTTCATCGTCATGGATGTGATGACCGCCGCCGCCGCGCGCGAGAAGACGCATGGCGACGTGCTGCATCTCGAGGTCGGCCAACCCTCGACCCCGGCGCCGGCCGGCGTGCTGGCGGCGGCGCAGGCGGCGCTGCGCGACGACAGGATCGGCTACACCGTGGCGCTGGGCATCCCGCCGCTGCGCCAGGCTATCGCCGACCATTACGGCCGCGCCTACGGCACCGCGGTGGCGCCGGGTCAGGTGGTGGTCACCACCGGCTCCTCCGGCGCCTTCCTGCTGGCCTTCCTGGCCGCCTTCGACGCCGGCGACCGGGTGGCGCTGGCGGCGCCGGGCTATCCGGCCTACCGCAACATCCTGACCGCCCTCGGCATCGAGGTGGTGGAGATCCCGGCCGGGCCGGATTCTCGCTACCAGCCGACGCCGGAACTGCTGGAGCGGCATGGCGGCCGACTGGACGGGCTGATCATCGCCAGCCCGGCGAACCCGACCGGCACCATGCTGTCGCCCGAGGCGCTGGCCGAGCTGACCGCCTATTGCGAGTCGCGCTCGATCCGGCTGGTGTCGGACGAGATCTACCATGGCATCACCTACGGCATGGGCACGGCGACAGCGCTCGAGACCAGCCGCAGCGCCATCATCGTCAACAGCTTCTCGAAATACTATTCGATGACCGGCTGGCGGCTGGGCTGGCTGGTGCTGCCGGAGGACCTGCTGCGGCCGGTCGAATGCCTGGCGCAGAACTTCACCATCTCGCCGCCGACCCTGTCGCAATACGCGGCCGTCGCGGCCTTCGATTGCGGCGAGGAGCTGGACCGCAACGTCGTCCGCTACGCCCGCAACCGCAGCCTGCTGCTGGAGATGCTGCCGCGCGCCGGCTTCGACCGGCTGGCCCCGGCCGACGGCGCCTTCTACCTCTATGCCGAGATCGGCCACCTGACCAACGACAGCCTCGAATTCTGCCGGCGCATGCTGGCCGAGACCGGGGTGGCGGCGACGCCGGGCGTCGATTTCGACCCGGTGCGCGGCCACGCCACCATGCGCTTCTCCTTCGCCGGCGCGACCGAGGAGATGGAAGAGGCGGCGACGCGGCTGCAGCGCTGGCTGCGCTGACATGGCGCGGCGGGCGCGGCCTGGGGCGTTGTCGCGCCTGCGCCTGCCACGTTTGCGTGTGCCGGGCGCGCTCGGCCGCTGGTGGAGCCGCCGGCGCTGGTGGTCGAAGATCCTGTGGGGCCTGTTCGCGCTGCTGGTGCTGGCGCCGCTGGCGCTGACCATGGTCTACCGCGTGCTGCCGGTGCCGGCGACGCCGCTCATGGTCCTGCGCCTGTTCGAGGGCGAGGGCTGGTACCGCGATTGGGTGGGCTGGAGCGAGATCGCGCCGGTGATGGCCAAGGCGGCGGTTGCGGCCGAGGACAACCTGTTCTGCCGGCATGACGGCTTCGACTGGGACTCGATGCAGCAGGCCTGGGACCGCTACCAGTCCGGAATCGGCCGGCTGCGCGGCGGCAGCACCATCTCGAACCAGACGGCGAAGAACGTCTTCCTGTGGGACGGCCGCACCTTCATCCGCAAGGGTTTCGAGGCCTATCTGACGGTGATGATCGAGGCGCTGTGGCCGAAGCGCCGGATCATGGAGGTCTATCTCAACGTGGTCGAGCTCGGCCCCGGCATCTACGGGGTCGAGGCGCCACCATCCAGCGCCGCATCGGCCAGCTTGGCGACCTGCTGGACTGCGTCTCCTGACCTGGATCTGCAACCTTCCGTTCCTATAATTGTTTGGCGCTAGGAAAAGGGGGGACCACATGGCTGACGACAACATTCTCAACACCAACACCGAGTATTCGCAGGATGAGCCCGCGACGGCGGCGCTGGCCGGCGGCGGCTTCGTCGCGGTCTGGGACGACGGCAACCAGGATGACGGCTTCGATGGCTTCACCGGCGTCTATGGCCGGGTCTTCGACGCGCAGGGACGGGCGCTGACGCCCGAATTCCACATTCCGATGGACGACTACGACCAGCAGCTGCATGCCAAGGTCGTCGGCCTGCCCGATGGCGGCTTCGTCGTCGCCTGGGAGTCGGACGGGGTCGACCGGACCGGTGCCGACAGCAACGACTTCAACATCTTCATGCAGCGCTTCTCGGCAACCGGGCAGCGCATCGGCGACCAGGTCCAGGTCACCCCGGACCGCGAGCTCGACCAACGGCTCGAGGAGTTGGTGGCGCTGCCCGATGGCGGCTTCCGCATGGTCTATGCCGCCTCCAACCTGCGCACCGACTGGGACGTCTACACCCAGCGCTTCAACGCCACGGCCGGAAAGGTCGGGGGCGAGGTGCTGATCAACACCGATGTCGACACCGGCCTGGCGTTCGCCGGCGGCTACCTGACCCCCGGCTATCAGCTGCTGCCGCGCGCCGATGGCAGCTTCATCGCGGCCTATTGGGAGGAGCCGGAGAGCCTGAACGGCCGGCAGATCTACACCCAGCGCTACGACGCCGCGGGCCACGCCGTCGGCGCGCGGAGCCTGGTGTCGGAGCTGACCGGCCTCGACGACAACTCGTTCCCGCGCATCACCAGCCTGGAGGGCGGCGGCTACGCGGTCGCCTGGACCAAGCGGGACGAGGATGATCTCGACAACACCGATGTGTGGCTTCGGACCTATGACAGCCTGGGCCATGCTCTTACCGCGCCGGTGCAGGTCAACACCGACTTGCCCGAGGGCCAGTATCTCGGCGAGGTCGTGGCCCTGCCGGGCGGCGGGTTCCTGGTCACCTACGCCGCGTGGTCGGCCGATGTCAGCGAGTTCCCCTAC
>JAEKLZ010000029.1 GCA_019508225.1 Inquilinus limosus
CCATCCTGTGGTGCCAGACCGACGGCATCGCCTATTACCGCGGCAGCGCTGTCAGCGCCCTGGCGCGGCTGGCCGGGATCTCGACCTACGGCAGCCCGCCCCAGGCCCAGCATCTGTGCCAGGACAAGTTCAAATGCACCGCCCTGGCCGCGGCGGCCGGCCTGCCGGTGCCGCCGACCGCCCTGGCCGAGGGGCGGCGGGTGATCGCCGGCGCCGCGATGCTGGATGGGCCGGGACCGTTCTTCGTCAAGCCGAACACGCTCGGCGCCAAGATCGGTATCTTCGCCGAGTCCCGGACCGCGAACGCGGCGGCGGCCCTGGAGGTCGCGGCGCGGCTGTGGGACCGCTACCGCGACCGGGCGGTGATCCAGCCCTTCCTGCCGGGCCACGATGTCCGGGTCAGCTTCATGGACACCGGCCGCCCGCTGGCCGCGTCGCTGGGCATCGCCCGGCTGGGCCAGGACCCGGGCAGCGAGACCGGCGGCGCCTTCATGACCATGCGCGACAATGCCAGCCTGTCGGGCAGCCGCGACACCGAGGGCGGCCGCACCGGCTTCGGCGAGGGGCAACAGCGCGCCTTCATCCCGCAGCTGACCGATCTGCGCACCCAGGCCGGCCCGGTGGCCGCCCGGATCGTGTTCGCCGCCGAGGCCCTGGTGCCCCGCCTGGCCGAGATCTTCGGCCTGCGCGACTATTTCTCGGTCGACCTCCGCGCCGATGAGGACGGCGATGTCCGGATCCTGGAATTCGAGACCTGCCCGGCGGTGACGATCTACGACTTCCAGACCTATCTGCGCGACGCCCACGGCCTGTCGCTCGGCGCCGCCCTCGCCCGCTCCCTGGCCCTGGCGCATCGCCGGACGGCGGATCTGTAGCGGCCGGCCTTGACCGCCGCCGCATCCGGTCCAAGATCGGGCCGGATCGCAGGGGAGCCGACCATGTCGACGGAAGCAACAAAGCCGATCTCGTCATCCGACGTGCCGTGGGAGGAATGGTCCGACATCCCGCGCTTCACCACGCGCTACCGGCACCTGACCCGCGCCGTGCTCGGCGACGACTACCATGTCGGCGTCGCCATCGAGGAGCTGGGGCCGGGCAAGCAGAGCGTGCCGGCGCACTACCACATCTTCGAGGAGGAGCATGTCTATATCCTCGAGGGCACGGTCACCGCCGAGGGCACGGTCACCGCGCGGCTCGGCGCCGACAGCCACGAGATGAAGGCCGGCGACTATATCTGCTACCCGGCCGGGCAGAAGGCCGGGCACTGCCTGGTCAACACCGGCGATGCCGTCTGCCGCTACGTGGTGGTGGGCGAGCGCAACCCGAACGAGATCTGCGTCTACACCGACACCAACAAGGTGCTGGTGCGGCCCCTGGGGCGGCGGATGATTCTCGACCTGGCGGCGACGCGCGCCTATTGGGACGGCGAGGACACCGGCCTGCCGCCCGGCGTCGCCCCGCCCCCGGACGCCGCAGCGCCCGAAGCCCCGGTCGTGCCGAAGCCGCCGATCTCCGAGGCCGCGGTCGACTGGCATGACGACGGCGTGCTCGGCAGCGCCCGGTTCGGCGGCCGCTCGAAGCACCTGACCCATGCCGCGGTCGGGCCGGGCTACCGCGTCGGCGTGCTGATCGAATCGCCGGCGCCCGGCAAGCGCCTGTGCCCGACCCACTACCACATGCTGGAGGAGGAGCACGCGCTGGTCCTCGAAGGCCAGGTGACGCTGATCCTGGGCGACGAGCGGCACGAGCTGACCGCCGGCGACTATGTCTGCTTCCCCGCCGGGCGGAAGGTCGGCCATTCCTTCCTCAACAGCGGTCCCGGCCCTTGCAGATACCTCATGATCGGCGAGCACAATCCGAACGAGGTCTGCGTCTATCCGGATTCGAACAAGATGGCGGTCGGCGCCCTGCGCACCCGCGACGACATCTTCGACATGGCGGGGACCCGGCAATACTGGGATGGCGAGGAGACGGCGTAGGCGGTGACCGCCCTTCCCACCGCCTCTTCTTACGCCAGCTCCTAAGGCGCCGCCGGGTTCTTGCCGACCACCTTCTGCAATTCGCGGTCGACCCGGACCTTGACGTCCTGCTCGACCCGGACATTGAGGTTGATCTCGATCGGTTTGTCCGGCGCCTCGACCCGGATCACCGGCGAGCAGGCGCCGAGCAGTGCGGCAAGGCACAGGCCGGCGCCAACAGCGCGGGATCGGTCGGTCATCATCGGGCTCGGTCCCTTCAGCATGGCGGTTCCCCCCGGCGTCCGAGACGCTCGGCATAATAGTCCCGGATGCGGTCGCCGATCCGCGCCAGCGCCAGGCTGCGCCGGGCGATGACATAGAGCGCGCCCGACAGGTTGACGTTCAGCGCGATCGGGAAGCCGCCATAGAGGTCGGGGTTCGAGCCGCGCACCGCCAGCCGGACATTCGCCTCGCCGTCGCTGCGTCCGTCCAGCGTCGCCCGCAGCGACTGGTACTGGAAGTTGCGCAGCGCCGTCATCAGCGTGTCCATGCCCGGTTCGGCGGCGGCCGCCGCCTTGATCTCCTCCGGCGCCGCGTCGCCGCCATAGCGGATCTCGCCCGGGCCGCGCGTCGCCAGCACGCCGTTCTCGACCACGATCGTGTCGCCGAGGAGGCGGAACGGGATGGTGCCGTCGACCGTGCCGGTGGCGCGGACATCGTCCAGCCCTGCCGCGGCCACGGCCCGCGCCAGGTCCAGCCCCTCGATCCTGAGCACCGAGGCCCGGCCGCGGCGCCCGCCGGAGCCACCCTCGACCGAGACCTTCGCCCCGGTCCAGTCCAGCCCCAGCCGCCGCAGGTCGACGCCGCCGGCCTCGCTCCAGCCGAAGCGGGCATCGACATCGGTCAAAGGCGGCGTCTTGTCATCCAGCACGAAGCGGCCGATGCGGACGCGCTGGCCGGCCGGCAGCCGCAGCGGCGAGAACTGGTCCAGCCGCAGTTCGGCCGCCGCCCCTTCGGCCCGGCCCCACGGCGTGCGGAAGGCGGCGCTGCGCAGGCGCAAATCGATCGCCGTCTCCGCGGCGCTGCCCCAGGCGATGCGGCCCTTGCCCTCCAGCCGGCCATCGACGCAGGCCAGCGGCAGGTCGGCCAGGACCGGCACCACATCCTTCGGCTGCAGCCCGCGCCGGCGGAACCGCACCGGGTCCAGCACCAGGTCGAGGCCGCCATCGCCGGTGGCCAGGTCGTGCGTGCCGGTGCCGACGGCGCGGGCCCGGCCCTCCGGGTCGGCCAGCTCGGCCTCCAGCGCCAGCGTGTCGGTGGCGGCGTCGAGCCGGCCGCGCATGGTCGCCGCCATCGGCACCAGCGGGTCGCCCTCGATCGCCAGCCGGGCGGCGGTCAGGCGGGCGTCGACCGGGACCGCCGCGCCGGGCGCCAGGGCGATGGCGGCATCGACCGCCTCCACCGTCAGCCCGGCATCGGGCAGCGCCAGGCGCCCCCCGGTCGCGGTCACGCTGTAGCTGCCCTCGGGCTGGGCCGGCGCGATGGCCAGGACCGGCGTGGTCGCGGTCAGCCGGGTGGCGCTGGCCCCGGCGCCGATCAGCAGGTCCAGCGCCAGCGCCGGCATGGCGGCCCGCACCAGCGGCGGCCGGTCGCTGTCGAGGTCGGTCTCCAGCAGCGGCAGGCCGCCGGCATCCGGGCACAGCTGCGCCGCCGCCGGCTGGGCCAGGCGCAGCCGCGGCGTGAAGTCCTGCGCCGGCACGGCCAGCGACAGGCATTGGCCGTGCACCGGCCGCACCGTCAGATGCTGGCCGACGGTGTCGACCCGGACGGTGCCCTCGGCGGTGGCGTTGCCCCCCGCCTTGCCCGGCAGCCCGATCGCCGAGCTGCCGGACAGCGTCGCGGTCCAGCCATCGTCTGTGGTCTCTCCCGATACCCGCATCGGGCCGGGATCGATGGCCAGGCCGATCGCCTCGAACGGGTCGAGGTCCAGCACGGCCTCGGGCACCCGGACCTTGGCCTGGCCGGCATCGTTCAGCCCGAGCTCGGCGTCGATCGAGCCGGAGACGACGAAGCCGGCGACATTGCCCTTGGTGGCGCCGGCCAGCCGGGTCCACCAGGTGTCGCCCTCGCGGCTGAACACCAGCCGCTGCGGCCCGCCATCGCCGGGCAGCCAGTCGAGGTCGACCGACAGCTTGCCGGAGGCGAAGCGCCCCGCCACTTTCCACGGCTTGCTGCCGGCCAGGGTCAGGGTGCCGCCGGACAGGTCGATGGCGGCGCTCATCTGCCCGGTCTGCAGCGCCACGCCGGTGCCGGCCTGGACGCCGTCGGTCGAGAGCCGGATGAAGCCGTCGGCCAGCAGCTCCGGCAGCTCGTCGAGGCTGGGCAGGCCGGGGGTGCGCAGCGTCAGCCAGGCGTTGACGCTGGCCTTGCCGGTGACGCCGCCGTCGAAGCCCAGCGCCGGCGCCACCGCGCCGAGATTGTCGGCGTCGACCTGCACCGCCAGGTCGGTGCCCTCGCCCTGCGTGGCGCCCTGCAGCTGCAGGCCCAGGCTGCCGTCGCCGTCGCCGATCTTGGCGCCGACGATCAGCTGCTGCAGCCGCTGCAGCGAGCCGTTGCCCTGCACGCCGAAATCGCGGAACCGGGCGGCGCCGCGCTCGACCTCGGCCACGGTCAGCGCGCCCTCGATCTTGCCGGTGGTGTCGCGCTCGCCGCCATAGGCGATCCAGCCGGTGACGCCGTCCAGAGACAGCTGCTCCGACCGGAACACCGCCTGCTCCAGCTGCGCGCCGCCCCAGACCTGGCCTTGGGGGGTGTTGGTCAGGTCGAACTTGGCCCGGGCCGCGCCGCCGGCGCCGGCCGGCTGCAGCTCCCCCTTCCACACCAGCCGGCCGAGCTCGTTGACCTCGCCCTCGGCCTCCACCGGGGTGCGGATCTGGCCCCAGGGGGTGTCGATCACGATCGTGCTGTCGGTGACGGAAATGGTCCGGAACGGGATCGCGCCCAGCCCGGCGCCACTGCCGCCGTCCCGGGTCAGCACGTCCATCCGCGGCAGGTCCAGCGAGCCGGAGCGGTCGATGCCGAGGCGAATCGACACGCCGGACAGCGCGATCGAGGACAGGTGGCCCTCGCGGATCAGGGTCCAGGGGTTGAAGCCCAGCGCGATGCGGTCGATCGTGATCCGGCCGTCCGCCAAAGCGATGCCGCCGATCTCGGCCGAGCCGAGATCGATGCTGGAGACGGTCAGCCGCTCGACCGGCACGCCTTCGGCCCGCAGCCGGGCGACGGCCTCCTGCTGCACCCAGCCGGGCAGCAGCCCCCGCGCAGCGACGGCCAGCCCGACCAGGATCGCGAGCAAAGCGGAGAGGCCGATGGTCCAGCGGCGACGGGGAAGATA
>JAEKLZ010000030.1 GCA_019508225.1 Inquilinus limosus
GACCCGGACATCGTGGCCCGGCAGGAAGGGCTGGATCACCGCCCGGTCGCGGTAGCGGTCCCACAGCCGCGCCGCGATATCTAGGGCCGTCGCCGCATCCGCGGCGCGGGAGTCGGCGAAGATGCCGATCTTGGCGCCGAGCGTGTTCGGCTTGACGAAGAACGGTCCCAGCCCGTCCAGCACCGCGGCGCCGGCGATCACCCGCCGCCCCTCGGCCAGGGCGGTCGGCGGCACCGGCAGGCCGGCCGCCGCGGCCAGGGCGGTGCATTTGAACTTGTCCTGGCACAGATGCTGGGCCTGGGGCGGGCTGCCATAGCTGCCGATCCCGGCCAGCCGCGCCAGGGCGCCGACCGCGCTGCCGCGGTAGTAGGCGATGCCGTCGGTCTGGCACCACAGGATGGTGTCGTCGCGCCGGGCCACGAGCCCGGGCAGGGCATCGATCAGTTGATCCAGTTCAAGAAACCCGGCCTCCAGCCCGGCCTCGGCCAGCGTGGCCGTCAGCTCCGGCCGGATCGCTTCCAGGTCGGTCGCCTGGGCCAGGTAGCAGGCGATCTCCGTGGCGATGGCGGGATCGAATCCAGCCGCCTGCAGCCGCGCCCGGCACGCCGCCTCGGGTTCATACGCGATGACCACGCGGCGGAGCGGAGAGGGCGGCATCGGCGGCTCCTGCATCAGGGGAAGGCGCAGACCTCGCTGGTGACGCGGACGAAGCTGCGCTCGCCCTCGACCAGGCTGAACCGGTACTCCTTGTCGCCCAGCACGACGGTCTGGAACAGCGGCAGCACGCCGGTGGCGGTGGCCTGCTTGCCGTCGATGCCGCGGAAGTTGACCGTCACGGGCTTGGCCGGGTCGAACCAGGACTGGGCCTTGTTGGCGTCGTCCAGCGCGCTCTCGCCGCGGCCGGTGACGGCGACGGTGTTGTTGGCGAAGGCGACCGAGCTGTTCGCCCCGGTGGCGTTCTGGGTCGGCAGGATGAAGCGCTTGCTCTCGCCCGGCTTGCAGTCCCGCGGCGCCGCGGCCTGGTCGATGTAGAAGGCCAGGCGCTGCGGGTCGAGCCCGCTCTGCAGCCGCTGTGCCACCTTGTCGGCCAGCTCGCGGTTCACCCCGGTCGGCACCTCGCGCTCGAATCGGGCCATCAGCTCGCGGTACTGGATCTGCGCCGTCTGCGTCGCCGCCTGCAGTTGCACCCGCTGCTGCTCCCACCCGCTCTTGTCCTGGGTCAGCGCGCCGACCTGGGCCTGCAGCGTGGCGATCTGGCCGCGCGTCCGCTCGACCCCGATCTGGTAGGCGAAGGCCCCGACCACGACCAGGACCGTGATCGAGAAGAACACGCGGATGATCGCGCCCCAGACGCGCCGCCGGTAGCGACTCTCCGGATCGTAGAGACCGAGACCCATGAACCCTATCCTGACCCTTTGCCGGCTGGCGTTACCGCCGTAGCATGGCCCGACTGTTACGACAGGGGCGCCCCGTCGCCAAGCCCATCGCGAGGGGCGCGGCAAATCAGGCGGCTGTCCGGCCTGTCGGCGAGAGAAAATTCTGTCCTGGAGGAGCGCAGCGTGGGTTCGATCCATCACTTCATCGACGGCAAGGCCGCGCCCGGCCGCAGCGGCCGGGCCGGGGACGTGTGCAACCCGGCGACCGGCGAGGTCTCGGGCCGCGTCGACTTCGCCTCGGCCGAGGAGGTCGCCGCCGCCATCGACTCCGCCCGCAAGGCGCTGCCCGGCTGGGCCGCGACGCCGACGGTGATCCGCGCCCGGGTGATGTTCCGCTTCAAGCAGCTGATCGAGGAGAACATCGATGATCTGGCGCGGCTGGTGACGGCGGAGCACGGCAAGGTGCTGTCCGACGCCAAGGGGTCGATCCAGCGCGGCCTGGAGGTGGTGGAGTTCGCCTGCGGCATCCCGCATCTGCTGAAGGGCGAGTTCAGCGAGAATGTCGGGCGCGAGATCGACAGCTTCTCGATCCGCCAGCCGGTCGGCGTCTGCGCCGGCATCACGCCGTTCAACTTCCCGGTGATGGTGCCGCTGTGGATGTTCTCGGTCGCCATCGCCTGCGGCAACACCTTCGTGCTGAAGCCGTCGGAGAAGGACCCGTCCGCCGCCAACTGGCTGGCCGCCAAGCTGCTCGAGGCCGGCGCCCCTCCGGGCGTGCTGAACGTGGTGCATGGCGACAAGGTCGCGGTCGACACGCTGCTGACCCATCCGGGCGTCGCGGCGGTCAGCTTCGTCGGCTCGACCGCGATCGGCGAGTACATCTATGCGACCGCGGCGGCGCATGGGAAGCGGGTGCAGGCGCTGTGCGGCGCCAAGAACCACATGGTGGTGATGCCGGACGCCGACCTGGACAAGGCGGTCGACGCGCTGATGGGCG
This sequence comes from Inquilinus limosus, assembly GCA_019508225.1. GTDB lineage: Bacteria > Pseudomonadota > Alphaproteobacteria > DSM-16000 > Inquilinaceae > Inquilinus > Inquilinus limosus_D. The sequence continues at coordinate 2,374 of JAEKLZ010000030.1, forward strand.
CGGGCTACGGCTCGGCCGGTGAGCGCTGCATGGCGATCTCGGTGGCGGTGGCGGTCGGCGATGTCGGCGACAAGCTGATCGCCAAGCTGGAGCCGAAGGTGCGGGCGCTGAAGATCGGCCCCGGCACCGACCCGGACGCGGAGATGGGGCCGTTGGTCACGAAGCAGCACTACGACAAGGTGCGCGGCTATGTCGACATCGGCGTCCAGGAGGGCGCGAAGCTGGTGGTCGACGGCCGCGGCCTGAAGCTGCAGGGCTACGAGAACGGCTACTTCGTCGGCGGCTGCCTGTTCGACAATGTCGAGCCGACCATGAGGATCTACCAGGAGGAGATCTTCGGGCCGGTGCTGTCGGTGGTGCGGACGCCGGATTTCGCCACGGCGCTGGACCTCGTCAACAAGCATGAATACGGCAACGGCACCGCGATCTTCACCCGCGACGGCGATGCGGCGCGGACCTTCGTCAGCAACTGCAATGTCGGCATGGTCGGCGTCAACGTGCCGATCCCGGTGCCGATGGCGTTCCACAGCTTCGGCGGCTGGAAGCGCTCGGCCTTCGGCGATCTCGGCATGTACGGGCCGGACGGGGTGCGCTTCTACACCAAGCTGAAGACGGTGACCGAGCGCTGGCCGACCGGCATCAAGGGCGGTGCGGAATTCACCATGCCGGTGATGCGGTAAGCGGTCCGCCGCAAAGGCGTAGGTTGGGTTCGCGATCCGCGAACCCAACATCGTGCCGAAGAGAGAGACCCGTCAGGGTTGGGTTCGCGAAGCGAACCCAACCTACCAAGCTAGGCCGCCACGGCCAGGCCGGGCGACGCCTTGGCCTGCTGGTGCGCCTCGGCCACCGCACGCTCGCGATGCTCCGGGCCCATCGACAGGCCTTCGGCACGCACGAACTCGATGTCGGTGACGCCGATGAAGCCGAGGATGGTGCGCAGATAGGCCTCCTGGTGGTCCAGCGCCTCCAGGCCGGCGGTGTAGATGCCGCCGCGCGAGGAGGCGACGATCACCTTGCGGCCGCCGGCCAGGCCGACCGGGCCGGTCTCGGTGTAGCGGAAGGTGCGGCCGGCCTGGGCCAGCCGGTCGATCCAGGCCTTCAGCTGCGTCGGGACCGCGAAATTGTACATCGGAGCGCCGATCACCACGACATCGGCCGACAGGAACTCCTCGACGATGGCGTCGATCAGCGCCCGTTCCTCGGCCTGGACCGGCGTCAGCTCGCTGTCCTTGCCGAATTTGATCACCGCCAGGCGCTCGGCGGTCAGATGCTCCGGCGCGTCGGCGACCAGGTCGCGATACACCAGCTCGGCCTGCGGGTGGTGGGCGCGCCAGGCCTCGACGGTCGCCTTGGTCAGCCGGCGCGACACCGAGGCGTCGCCGAGCGGGCTGGAATCGATCTGCAGGATCTTCATGGACCCCTCCATGGGTACGAATGACATCACCATTGCATGTACGGATGAAGGCAATCCGCCTGTAGCCTGGATTTTCGCGATGGATCGTTCTATCTGTGAGACAATCCATTCGGGGTGACGGCCATGCTCGACCTCAACGACCTCCGCCTCTTCGCCAAGGTGGCGCAGCTGGGCGGCTTCACCGCCGCGGGCCGGGCGCTCGGCCTGCCCAAGTCGCGGCTCAGCCGCCGGATCGCGGCGCTGGAGGAGGGGCTCGGTGTCCGGCTGCTGCAGCGCTCCACCCGCCGGCTGTCGCTGACCGATGTCGGCGAGACCTTCCTGCGCCATTGCGAGACCATGCTGGCCGAGGCCGAGGCGGCGGAGCAGGCGGTCGCCCAGGCGCGGTCGGAGCCGAGCGGGCTGATCCGCGTCACCTGCCCGCACATCCTGGCGCAGACCATGATCGCGCCGCTGATCAACAGCTTCCTGGCCGCCCATCCGGCGGTGCGCATCGCCATGGAGCTGACCGGCCCTCGGCCGCCCCACGGAGCCGGTCGACCTGATCCGCCTCGGCACGCTCGACCTGCACCACGCCGATGGCCGCCATGTATGGACCCTGGTCGATGCGGCGGGCGCCCCGCAATCGGTGCCGCATGTGCCGCGGCTGGCCAGCGACGACATGTTCACCCTGCGCCAGGCCGCGATCGACGGGCTCGGCGCCGCGCTGCTGCCGGACTACATCTGCCGGCCGGCGATCGAGGCCGGGCTGCTGCAGC
>JAEKLZ010000250.1 GCA_019508225.1 Inquilinus limosus
TCCGGCCGGCGCAGCACCACGGCCGCCACATCCTCCGCGACGATCGCGTCGGTGCTGCGCTCGAGCCGCGCGGCCACGATTTCGAGCTCGCCGAGCAGGTAGCGCAGCGTGTCGAGATGGTGGATCAGCACCTCCATCACCAGCAGGCGCCGCTGCGTGCGGAAGAACGGCTGCCGCACCAGTGCCGGCCGCGACCCGTCCGGCCCCGCGATCATGCCCGAGGACAGGAACTCGAAGCTCGCCTGCCGGATGTCGCCGGCGGCGCCCTGGTCGAGCCAGCGCTTCAGCAGCCGGTACCAGGCACGGAACCGCCAGTTCTCATGCACCATCAGCCGCGTGGGAGGCGCCACCGCGGCGACCACCGCCTCGGCTTCGGCGAAATCGGTGCCGAGCGGCTTCTGGCACAGGATGTCGAGCTGCCGGCCGGCGGCGAGCCGGACCATGGCGGCATGCGTCTCGCGCGGCGAGCAGATGTCGACGGCGTCGAGGCGCCCGGCGTCCAGCATCTCCTCGGCGCTGGCATAGACCTGCGGGATGCCGAACTCCGCCGCCCGGCGCGCGGCCGCCTGGGGCGACGGGTCGGCGATGGCCACGATCCCGGCCCGGTGGCGCTGCCGGACCCAGGCCGGCAGGTGGTAGCCGGTCACCCAGCCGGCTCCGATCATGCCGACGCGGCGAACTGGGCTTGCAGGCACGGTCATCGGTCCCCTCTGGAAAGCTGCTGCTGCACTGCCTGCCGGACGATTCTTTGTCAATAATCAACCGTTCGGACTGTCTTTCACCCGATCCGGCGCTTGATGAAATATCACCAGAAAAAATGCGCCGATGCGGGCAAACCCGTCAACTCGCGGCGTGGAACGCTCCATCCGAGTTTATTGATAATCTATCGAGTGCGGCATGTCGTCGTCACGGCCGTGCCTGCCGGAACGCCTCCGGCGTCATGCCCTCATGGGCCCGGAACACCCGGATCAGATGCGGCAGGTCGCAGAAGCCGGTGTCGGCCGCGATCCGGGTCGCCGACCGCCCGGTCGTCTGCAGCAGGTGCTTCGCCTGCTCGACCCGGATCACCCGGTCGGCCTGCAGCGGCGTCATCCGCAGCGCCTCGCGGAATTGCCGCTCGAGCGTGCGCCGGCCGACGCCGAGCCGCGCCACCACCCGCCCGATCGAGAGCGGCGCGTCGATCGACTGCTGCATGGCGAGGAGCGCCTTCTGGACCAGCGTATTGTCGGTGGCGAGCGCCAGCGGGATGCCGGGTTGCGGCTTCTCCGCCGCCATGGCCTCGTCGATGATCATGATGTGCAGGCTCTTCGCGGCGCGCGCCCGCCCCAGATGGCGCTCGACGATGAAGGCCGCGAGATGCGCCGAGCTGACCCCGCCCGAGCAGGTCAGCCGGTCGCGGTCGATGACGAAGATCTGGTCCGAGACCGGCTCCAGCCCATCGAACCGTTCGAGGAAATCCTCGTGGTGGAACCAGCTGACGCAGGCGCGATAGCCCTGCATCAGCCCCGCCCGGTGCAGGACGAAGGTGCCGGTGCAGACCCCGACCAGCGGCACCCCGGCCTCGGCCGCGCGCATCAGGAAGCGCACCGTGTCGGGATGCAGCTTCTCGATCTCGTCGACCAGTCCGCCGACGACGACGAGATAGTCGAACCGCGCCGGATCGCCCAACCGCTCGTCGGGCTGAACCGAGACGCCGCTGCTCGATGCGATCGGGTCCGTCGTCGGCGACAGCACCTTCCAGCCGCACAGGATCGGGCGTGACCGGTCGCCCTCATCCGCCGACAGCCGCAGGACATCGACGAAATTCGCGAAGGCGCAGAGCGTGAATCGCCGCGCCAGGATGAAACCGACGTTCAGCTTCGCCATTCCGGCCCTCCACTGTCGTCAGCATACAACATTCCTGACGCTTTCATACAGCCCACGCGCCCGGAAATCCGGCATTCCTCCACCGGAAAATTCGGGGAGGCCCGCATGACGCATTTCTCCTTCGCCCAGGTCATCAGGGGCGCGCTGACCGGCCAGAAGAACTGGACGCCGCAATGGCCGGATGCGCAGCCCAAGGCGGCCTACGACGTGGTGATCGTCGGCGCCGGCGGCCATGGCCTCGCCGCGGCCTACTACCTGGCGAAGGAGCACGGGATCACCAGTGTCGCGGTGATCGACAAGGGCTGGCTCGGCGGCGGCAACACCGGGCGCAACACCACGATCATCCGCTCGAACTATCTCTACGATGAGAGCGCGCATCTCTACGACCACGCCCTCGACCTCTGGGAGGGGCTGTCCCAGGAGCTGAACTACAACGTCATGTTCTCGCAGCGCGGCGTGATGATGCTGGCGCACAATGTCCATGACGTGCAGTCGTTCCAGCGCCACGTCCATTCGAACCGGCTGAACGGCGTCGACAACCAGTGGCTGAGCGCGGCGGAGGCGAAGCGCTTCTGCCCGCCGCTCGACATCTCGCCGACCGCCCGCTATCCGGTGATGGGCGCCGCCCTGCAGCGCCGGGCCGGCACGGCCCGTCATGACGCGGTCGCCTGGGGCTATGCCCGCGGCGCCGCGGCGCGCGGCGTCGACATCATCCAGAACTGCCCGGTCACCGCGATCCGCCGCGGGCCGGATGGCCACGTCACCGGCGTCGAGACGGCCAGGGGCTTCATCGCCGCGAAGAAGGTCGCCGTCTCCGCCGCCGGCCACACCTCGGTCGTCATGGAGACCGCCGGAATCCGCCTGCCGCTCGAGAGCTACCCGCTGCAGGCGCTGGTGTCCGAGCCGGTGAAGCCGATCTTCCCCTGCGTCGTCATGTCGAACACGGTGCACGCCTATATCAGCCAGTCCGACAAGGGCGAGCTGGTGATCGGCTCGGGCACCGACCAGTATGTCAGCTATTCGCAGCGCGGCGGCCTGCCGCTGATCGAGCACACGCTGGCGGGCAAGACCCCGGTCCCCGGCCTGTACGTCAATTGCGGCTGGGGCACCGGCGGCTTCAAGGCCACCCCAGGCTCCGGCCACGTCTTCGCCCACACCATCGCCCGGGACGAGCCGCACCGGATCAACGCCCCCTTCACGCTCGAGCGCTTCACCACCGGCCGGCTGATCGACGAGGCCGCCGCGGCCGCCGTCGCGCATTGAGGACCCGCTTATGCTGCTGATCCACTGCCCCTATTGCGACCAGGACCGGCCGGAGCTGGAATTCGCCTATGCCGGCGAGGCGCATATCGCCCGCCCCGCGGATCCCTCGGCGCTCAGCGACGAGGAGTGGCGCGACTTCCTGTTCATCCGCTCGAACCCGCGCGGCCATCATTTCGAGCGTTGGCGCCACATCAATGGCTGCGCCCGCTTCTTCAACGCGGTGCGCGAGACCGTCTCCGACCGGTTCGTGCTGACCTATAAGGCGGGCGAGCCCCGCCCCGACCTCGCCCGCCTGACGGGAGGGGCGGAATGACCAGCCACCGCATCCCCGGTCGCGGCCGCGTCGACGCCGGCCGCCCGGTGCGCTTCACCTTCGACGGCAAGGCCTATCAGGGCTTGGCCGGGGACACCCTCGCCTCGGCGCTCCTCGCCAACGGCGTCCACCTGATGGGCCGCTCCTTCAAGTACCACCGCCCCCGCGGCGTGGTCTCCGCCGGCTCCGACGAGCCGAACGCCCTGGTCGGCACCCGCCGCGGCCCCGGCCGCTTCGAGCCGAACACCCGCGCCACCGTCCAGGAGTTGCGCGCGGCCTCGACGCCATCAGCCAGAACCGCTGGCCGTCGCTGGCCTTCGACATCGGGGCGATCAACGACCGGCTCGGCTCGCTGTTCTCGGCGGGCTTCTACTACAAGACCTTCATGTGGCCGCGCGCCTTCTGGGACCGGGTCTACGAGCCGGTGATCCGCAACGCCGCCGGCCTCGGCGCCGCGCCGACCGAGCCCGACGCTGACCGCTATGCCGCCCGCTTCGCCCACACCGACATCCTGATCGTCGGCGCCGGCCCGGCCGGGCTGGCGGCCGCGCTCGCCGCCGGCCGCTCCGGCGCCTCCGTCATGCTGGTGGACGAGAATGCCGAGCCCGGCGGCTCCCTCCTCTCCGAGCCCGCCGTGGCCATCGACGGCAAGCCGGCCTGGGACTGGCTGGCCGCCACCCTGGCCGAGCTCGGCCGGCTGCCGAACATCACCCTGATGCCGCGCACCACGGCGATCGGCTACTACCACCAGAACCTGCTCGGCCTCTGCCAGAAGGTCACCGACCACCTCGCGACCGCGCCGGACGGCGCGCCGCGCGAGCGGCTGTGGAAGGTCCGCGCCGGCCAGGTCGTGCTCGCCCAGGGCGGGCTGGAGAAGCCGCTGGTCTTCGACGGCAACGACCGCCCCGGGGTCATGCTCGCCGGCGCCGCCCAGACCTACCTCAACCGCCACGGCGTCAAGGTCGGCGATCGCCCGGCGGTCGTCACCGCCCATGACAGCGCCTGGCACGCCGCCTTCGACCTGGCCGAGGCCGGGGTGACGCCGGCCGTCATCGTCGATCTCCGCCCGGCGGTGGATGCCGCCCTGGTCGACCGCGCCCGCGCGCTCGGCATCGAGGTCCTGCTCGGCCACACCGCCACCGGCACACGGGGCCGCCTGCGGGTCCGGACGCTGCGCGTCAACCCGCTGCGCGACGGCAAGGCCGGCGCCGCCCGCAGCATCGCCTGCGACGCCGTGCTGATGTGCGGCGGCTGGACGCCGTCCCTGCACCTGTTCAGCCACACCCAGGGCCGGCTGGCCTGGGACGAGGCGCTGCAGGCCTACCTTCCCGGGCAGACGAACGAGGCGGTGCACATCGCCGGCGCCGGCCGCGGCCTCTGGGGCATCGCCGCGGCGCTGGCCGACGGCGCCGCCGCCGGCGCCCGGGCCGCCCGCGATGCCGGCCGCACGGCCGAGGCGCAGACCCACACCGTCGCCGCCGACCGCACCGGCACCGGCGTCACGCTCAAGGAGCTGCCGACCGACCGCGATCCGGCCGCCGCCAAGGCCTTCGTCGACTTCCAGAACGACGTCACCGCCAAGGACATCCGGTTGGCCGTGCGCGAGGGCATGCGCTCGATCGAGCACGTCAAGCGCTACACCACCAACGGCATGGCGACCGACCAGGGCAAGATGTCCAACATCAACGGCCTGGTGATCGCCGCCGACGCGCTGGCCAAGGCTCCGCCGCAGGTCGGCCTGACCACCTTCCGGCCGCCCTACACCCCGACGACCTTCGGCACCTTCGCCGGCTATCACCAGGGCGAGACCTTCGAGGTCACCCGCAAGACCCCGATCGACCCCTGGGCCGAGGCCGCCGGCGCCGTGTTCGAGCCGGTCGCCCTGTGGCGCCGCGCCAGGTACTTCCCGCGGGCGGGCGAGGACATCCACGCCGCCGTCGCCCGCGAATGCCGCGCGACCCGCGCCTCGCTCGGCATCTTCGACGCCTCGACCCTCGGCAAGATCGAGGTGGCGGGACCGGACGCCGTCACCTTCATGGAGCGGATGTACACCAATCCCTGGGCCAAGCTCGGGGTCGGCCGCTGCCGCTACGGCCTGCTGCTCGGCGAGGATGGCTTCATCCGCGACGACGGCGTGATCGGCCGCCTGGCCCGGGACCGCTTCCACGTCACCACCACCACCGGCGGCGCCGCCCGCGTGCTCAACATGATGGAGGACTATCTCCAGACCGAGTGGCCCGAGCTGAAGGTCTGGCTGACCTCCACCACCGAGCAATGGGCGACGGTCGCCCTGAACGGCCCGAACGCCCGCAGGCTGCTGGAACCGCTGGTTGAAGGCATGGACCTTTCCGACGCAGCCTTCCCGCATATGGCGGTCGCGGACTGCACGGTCGCGGGCTTCCCGGCGCGGCTGTTCCGCGTCTCCTTCACCGGCGAGCTCGGCTTCGAGGTCAACGTCCCCGCCCGCCACGGCCGCGCCCTGTGGGAGACGCTGTGGCAGGCCGGGCAGCAGTACGGCATCTGCGCCTACGGCACCGAGACGATGCACGTGCTGCGCGCCGAGAAGGGCTACATCATCGTCGGCCAGGACACGGACGGCACGCTAACCCCCGACGATGCCGGCCTGTCCTGGGCGATCGGCAAGGCCAAGCCCGACTTCGTCGGCAAGCGGTCGCTGGCCCGCCCCGACATCGTGTCAAAGGGGCGCAAGCAGCTGGTCGGCCTCCTCACCGAGGACCCGAAGGCCGTGCTGGAGGAAGGCGCCCAGATCGTCGCCGATCCGGGCCAGCCCAAGCCGATGACCATGCTCGGCCACGTCACCTCCTCCTATTGGAGCGAGGCGCTCGGCCGCTCGATCGCCATGGCCGTCGTGGTCGATGGCCGCGACCGCGAGGGCGAGACGCTGCACATCCCGATGCCGGACCGGACCCTGAAGGCCCGCATCGTCGCCAGCACGGTCTTCTACGACCCCGAAGGCAGCCGCCTCAGGGCCTGAGATGGAGAGCGCCATGGACGCCCTGAACCCGCAATTCGCCGCCGTGGCGATCACCGGGCTGCCCCCGGCCACGCGGATCTCGCTGCGCCTCGCCGACCGCGGGGCCGCCGCCGGCGCGCTCGGCCTCGACCTGCCGTCCCGGATCGGCCAGCGGGCCGTCGCCGGCGACCGCAGCGCCCTCTGCCTCGGCCCCGACGAGTGGCTGGTCGAGGCGCCCGCCGCCGGCGCCGCCCTCACCGCCAGCCTCGACGACCTCGCCGCGCGCCTGCCCCTCAGCGCCGTCGAGATCTCCGACCGCGAGATCACCCTCGCGCTCGAAGGCCCGGCCGTCCTCGACCTGCTCGCCACCGGCTGCCCGCTGGACCTCGCCCGGATGCCGACGGGCGCCGGCACCCGCACCGTCTTCGACACCGTCCAGGTGGTGCTGACCCGCGAGGCCGAGGACCGCTTCCACCTGACCGTCTGGCGTTCGTTCACCCCGCATGTCCGGGCGCTGCTCGATCTCGCCGCGCGCGAGCTCGCCGCCGGCCTCTGACCCGGCCTCTGACAAGGAACCCGCCATTCCCGATTTCACCGCTATGATGGTCTGGGCGCATACGCCCGGACCGGGCCCGGAGGCCGGATGTTCCTGAGCGTCTTCGACATCTTCAAGGTCGGAATCGGTCCATCGAGCTCCCACACCATGGGCCCGATGCTCGCCGCTTCCCGGTTCCTGGAGGCCCTGCGCGCCGGCACCGACCGCGTGCCCGGCTCCGGCGCGCCCGCCCGGATCGAGGCGAGCCTGCATGGCAGCCTCGCCTTCACCGGCAAGGGCCACGCCACCGACCGCGCCGTGATCCTGGGCCTGCTCGGCTTCCGCCCCGAGACCCTCGAAGCCGACGAGGCCGAGCGCCGCGAAGCGGCCCTGCGGGCGAGCGGCCGGATCGACGTCCCCGGCCTCGGTCCCCTCGCCTTCGACCCGGAGACGGGCGTCGTCTTCGACTACGGCCCGCCGCTGCCCGGCCACGCCAACGGCATGGTGCTCCGCGCCTTCGACGCCGCCGGCAGCCTCCATTGCGCGGAGACCTACTATTCGATCGGCGGCGGCTTCGTCCTCACCGCGCGGGAGCTCGACAATCGCGGCGCCGCCTCGGACGCCACCGCCCGCCCCTATCCCTTCGCCACCGCGGCGGAGATGCTGGCCATGGGCGATGCCGCCGGCCTCAGCATCGCCGCGATGAAGCGCGCCAATGAGGGACCCGATCTCGATGCCGGCCTCGACCGCATCTGGCAGGTGATGGACGGCTGCATCGACCGCGGCCTTGCCGTCGACGGGACGCTGCCGGGCGGCCTCAAGGTGCGGCGCCGGGCGCGGGCCATCCATCAGGCGCTGCTGGCCGAGCGCGGCTCCAACCGGGCCCAGCCCCATGCCGCCAACGAATGGCTCTCGGTCTACGCGATGGCGGTGAACGAGGAGAATGCCGCTGGCGGCCGCATCGTCACCGCCCCCACCAACGGCGCCGCCGGGGTGGTGCCGGCCGTGATCCGCTACTACCGCGACCATTGCGTCGGGGCGACCCATGAGGGGATCCGCGACATCCTGCTGACCGCGGCGGCCGTCGGCGGGATCATCAAGACCAACGCCTCGATCTCCGGTGCCGAGGTCGGCTGCCAGGGCGAGGTCGGCTCCGCCGCGGCCATGGCAGCCGCCGGCTTCTGCGCCGCCTTGGGCGGCACCAACGCGCAGATCGAGAATGCCGCCGAGATCGCGCTCGAGCACCATCTCGGCATGACCTGCGATCCCATTCGCGGCCTGGTCCAGGTGCCCTGCATCGAGCGCAACGGCCTCGGCGCCATCAAGGCCGTGGCCGCCGCCTCGCTCGCGCTGCGCGGCGACGGCACTCATATCGTCCCGCTCGACGCCTGCATCGAGACCATGCACCAGACCGGCCGCGACATGAGCGCCAAGTACAAGGAAACCTCCACCGGCGGCCTCGCCGTGAACCTGCCGGGGTGCTGACGTGACCTTCGGACCGTAGCCGGTCGCCGGTCGCGTGCCGGCCCTCTCGCCGCCTCTTGGGAAAAATCGTCCCAGGGGGCGGGCCGAAACCCCGGCTGCCTCCATTGCTGCGTTAGGATCGATGCACGGCGGTGCCGTCCCCGAGGCGGTGCCGTGTTCCGATCCACTGGCAGCGAGGACGGGAGCGATGACGGACCATCATGCCGAAGACCGGGATCTCGGGCGGCTCGACGCCTATTGGCGCGCGGCAAACTACCTGTCGGTCGGGCAGATCTACCTGCTCGACAACCCGCTGCTGGAGCAGCCGCTGGCGATCGGGCACATCAAGCCCCGGCTGCTCGGCCATTGGGGCACGACGCCCGGGCTGAACTTCATCTACGCCCATCTCAACCGGGTGATCGCCCGCGACGATCTCGACATGATCTTCATCTGCGGCCCCGGCCATGGCGGGCCGGCGGTCGTCGCCAACACCTGGCTCGAAGGCATCTATTCCGAGATCTATCCGGAGATCCGGCAGGATCGGGAGGGCATGCGCCGGCTGTTCCGGCAGTTCTCCTTCCCCGGCGGCATCCCCAGCCATGCCGCGCCGGAGACGCCGGGGTCGATCCATGAGGGCGGCGAGCTGGGCTACGCCCTGGCCCATGCCTATGGCGCCGCCTTCGACAACCCGGAGCTGATCGTCGCCTGCGTCATCGGCGACGGCGAGGCCGAGACCGGCCCCCTCGCCGCCTCCTGGCACTCCAACAAGTTCCTGAACCCGAAGACCGACGGCGCGGTGCTGCCGATCCTGCACCTGAACGGCTACAAGATCGCCAACCCGACCATCCTCGGCCGCATGACCGACGAGTCGCTGCTGCGGCTGTTCCAGGGCTTCGGCTACGAGCCCTATTTCGTCGAGGGCTCGGACCCGGCGCCGACGCATCAGGCCATGGCCGCCACCCTCGACATCGTCATCGACCGCATCCGCGAGATCCGGACCGGCACCCAGGCCGACGGCATGGCCCGGCCGCCCTGGCCGATGATCATCCTGCGCACGCCGAAGGGCTGGACCGGGCCGAAGGAGGTCGACGGGCTGAAGACCGAGGGCTTCTGGCGGTCGCACCAGGTGCCGCTGTCCGGCCTGGCCGACAAGCCGGAGCACCTCGCCCAGCTCGAGGCCTGGATGCGCAGCTACCGGCCGGAGGAGCTGTTCGACGGCTCCGGCCGGCTGGTGCCGGAGCTGCAGGCGCTGGCGCCCCAGGGCGACCGGCGCATGGGCGCCAACCCGCATGCCAATGGCGGGAAGCTGCGACAGGAGCTGGAGGTCCCCGACTATCGCAGCTTCGCCCTCGCCGTGCCGGAGCCCGGCGGCAGCCATGGCGAGGCGACGAAGGCGATGGGCCAACTGCTGCGCGACGTCATCCGGCAGAACCCGGAAACCTTCCGGCTGATGGGGCCGGACGAGACCATGTCCAACCGCCTCGACGCCGTGTTCGAGGTGACCGACCGGGTCTGGATGGAGGACATCCTGCCCGAGGACGTCCACCTGGCGCATGAGGGCCGGGTGATGGAGGTGCTGAGCGAGCATCTGTGCCAGGGCTGGCTGGAAGGCTACCTGCTGACCGGCCGGCACGGCCTGTTCTCCTGCTACGAGGCCTTCATCCACATCGTGGATTCGATGGTGAACCAGCACGCCAAATGGCTGAAGGTCACCCGCGAGCTGGAATGGCGGCAGCCGATCTCGTCGCTGAACTACCTGCTGACCTCGCATGTCTGGCGGCAGGATCACAACGGCTTCAGCCACCAGGACCCCGGCTTCATCGACCATGTCGTCAACAAGAAGGCCGACATCGTCCGCATCTACCTGCCGCCGGACGCCAACACGCTGCTGTGGGTGACCGACCACATCCTGCACACCTATGACCGGATCAATGTCGTCGTCGCCGGCAAGCAGCCCTCGCCGCAATGGCTGGACATCGACCAGGCCGCCGCCCATTGCCGGGCCGGCATCGGCCGCTGGGGCTGGGCCAGCAACGAGGGCGACGGCGACCCGGACGTGGTGCTGGCCTGCGCCGGCGACGTGCCGACGCTGGAGGCTGTCGCCGCCGTGGCGCTCCTGCGCGAACAGCTGCCGGCGCTGCGCATCCGCTTGGTCAACGTCGTCGACCTGATGGCGCTGCAGCCGAAGGAGCAGCATCCGCACGGCCTGCCGGAGGAGGATTTCACCGCCCTGTTCACCCATGACCGGCCGGTGATCTTCGCCTTCCACGGCTATCCCCAGCTGGTGCACCGCCTGACCTACAAGCGCACCAACCACGACAACTTCCACGTCCGCGGCTATCGCGAGGAGGGCACCACCACCACGCCCTTCGACATGGTGGTGCTGAACGAGCTGGACCGCTTCCACCTGGCGATCGCCGCGATCGACCGGCTGCCGCAGCTCGGCGCCGATGCCGACCGCGCCCGCCGCCGGTTCCAGGAGCGGTTGGCCGAGCATCACGACTATGTCCGGCAGCATGGCCGCGACATGCCCGACGTCGCCGACTGGCGCTGGCCGAGCCGCGGCACCGCGGCGCCGTTCGACTGATGCCGGCCGGGATCCTGGCCCTCAACGCCGGCTCATCCTCGATCAAGCTCGGCCTGTTCGAGGTGCGCGGCGGCCGGGTGGTGCGCCGTGCCCAGGCCGTGCTCGACCTGAAGGAACGGCCGCCGGCGCTGCGGCTGAAGATGGAGGACGTCTCCGAGACGATCGAGATCGGCGCCGCGGATGCCGGCGACCTCCGGGCCGTGCTCGACGGCTGCCTGCGGGTGCTGGACGACCGGCTCGGCCTCGACGGCCTGACCCTGGCCGGGCATCGGGTGGTGCATGGCGGCGAGGCCTTCATCGGCCCGGTCCGCATCACCGGGGAGGTGTTCCGGCAGCTGGAAGCGCTGGTGCCGCTGGCGCCGCTGCACCAGCCGCCGGCGCTGCGGCTGATCGAGGCACTGGCCGCGCTGCGCCCCGGCATCGTCCAGACCGCGTCCTTCGACACCGCCTTCCATGCCGGCCAGCCGGACGAGGTCCGCCGCTTCGCCCTGCCCCGGCCGATGCACGACCGCGGCATCAAGCGCTACGGTTTCCACGGCCTGTCCTACCGCTTCATCGCCGAGGCGCTGCGCCGGGACCACCCGGAGCTGGCAGCAGGCCGGGTGGTCGTCGCCCATCTCGGCAGCGGCGCCAGCCTCTGCGCCCTCAAGGACGGCGCCAGCGTCGAGACGACGATGGGCTTTTCGGCCCTGGACGGGGTGCCGATGGCGACTAGGCCCGGCGCGCTCGATGCCGGGGTGCTGCTGCACCTGCTGGGCCCGGACGGCATGTCGGTCGCGGAGGTCGAGGACCTGCTGTACCACCGCGCCGGGCTGTTGGGACTGTCCGGCCTCAGCGGCGACACCCGCGACCTGCTGGCCAGCGCCGATCCGGCGGCGGGCGAGGCCGTGGACATCTTCACGTTCCGCATCGCCCAGGCCGTGGCCGCGCTGGCGGTCACGCTTGGCGGCCTCGACGCCCTGGTCTTCACCGCCGGCATCGGCGAGCACCAGCCGGAGATCCGCGACCGGATCCGCGACCGGCTGCGCTGGATGGGCGTGGCGCCGGATGGCCCCGTCGCCGTGCTGGTGATCCCGACCGACGAGGAGCAGGTGGTGGCCGACGAGGCATTGCGGATCGGGCCGGGGTCTTGACCGCGGAGACCAATTCGCGGCGCGCCGTAAGTGCCGGCTGCCATCTGCTGGCTGTCTGCGTCTCCATTTTTATCGAGACCGGCGCCTGAATTTTTTAAAGATTGTTGCAAAATAGCAACAAATGCAGGACTGAGTGGCTGGCCAAGCCCCGTAAGAGGCCGACGGCCGCTCACTTGGCCTCGGCCGAATCGCTCGGATTCCGAGAGATTCGCGAGTCGACGCGCACGCAAAAGGATAGACTCGCACTGAAAAAGAAGTACCGACGCCCCTCTTCGATGCCCACCGTCTTCGGAAAGGGCTAGGACGGAAGACCGATTTGGTTTGTTCACATCATTGCAATATTATATCTATCTGGAAGAAACATAATGACAGCTCCTTGGAAATAATCCTCATCTGATAGCGGAGCGGTACGCGGGAGTCCTATCACAAAACGATAAATAATATCCGTTATGCAATCAAAAATAGATAAAATTGGACTGCGGCTGCATTCCTGCCGTCGCCGGAAGAGTGCAACAAGAAATTATGAAGGAACATTTTCCTAAAATACCAAGCAATTAAACGAATTCTAGGACGCCCGTTTATCATGTACTGTACCCTCGTTTTGAAATTCGTGGTTCAGGGAGATAACCATGGCTCATTTTGAAGGCACCAACGCCGCCGAGGTGCTACCGACGCTTTTGTTGTCGCCGGTCCTGGCGTTGGGCAACGACGATATCGACGGCAATGGGGGCAATGACGCGCTCCTGGGTTGGTCCGGGAACGACATCCTCCAGGGCGGCGAGGGCGCCGACCTCATCGTCGGCGGTATCCTGATCCTGACGGGCGGCTTGCTCGGCCTCCAGGTATCCGGCCTGGACACCGCGTCCTATGTGGAGTCGTCCGCCGGAGTGAACGTCGATCTGTCGATCCTGCTCAACGTCAATATCAATCTTCTCGGGCTCAATCTCGGTTTGACGCTGGCGACGGTGGGCAGCGGCGGCGATGCCGAGGGCGACATCCTGCTCGGCATGACCCATCTCACCGGGTCGGCCTTCGATGACTTCCTGGGCGGCACCTCCGTTGCCAACACGCTGATCGGCGGCGACGGCAACGATACCCTCCGCGGCGCAGGCGGCGGCGACACGCTGTCCGGCGGCAACGGCAGCGACATGGTCGACTACTTCACCTCGGCCAGCGGGGTGACCGTCGATCTGTCGACCCAGACCGCCAGCGGCGGCGACGCCACCGGCGACACCCTCTCCAGCTTCGAGTCGATCCGCGGCAGCGAGTTTGCCGACAACCTGACCGGCAGCACCGGCGCCAACCTGATCTCCGGCGAAGGCGGCAACGACATCATCGCCGGCGGCGCCGGGGCCGATGCCCTGTTCGGCGAGGGCGGGACCGACACCATCGACGGCGGCGACGGCAACGATCGCCTGGTCGGCGGCGGCGGGGCCGACGTGCTGATCGGCGGCGCCGGCGGAGCCGACACGGCCTACTATGACGACGCACCCAGCGGCGTCACGGTGAACCTGGGCAACGTTGCGGCGAACACCGGCGATGCCGCCGGCGACACCTATTCCGGCATCGAGTACTTCGCCGGCAGCGCCTTCGCCGACATCATGATCGGCGATGAAGCCAATAACCTGCTGTCGGGCTGGACCGGTGACGACAACCTGAACGGCGGGGCCGGCAAGGACCAGCTGTTCGGCGGCGATGGGGCCGACACGCTGAATGGCGGCGCCGGGGCCGATACGCTGACCGGCGGCACAGGGGCGGACATCTTCGTCTTCTCCGCGGCGTCCGACAGCGGCGTCGGTTATGCCAATGCCGATCTGATCACCGATTTCACGTCGGGCGATAAGATCGACCTGTCGGCGATCGTCAGCGGCGGAACCTTCATCGGCTCGGCCTCCTTCGGGCACCATGCGGGTGAAATTCGGGTCGTAACCGCCGGCTTCCAGACCGGCATCTTCGTCGATCTCAACGGCGACGCAAACGCCGATATCCAGATCCGCCTCTCCGGCGTGCACGTGCTCACCGCGAGCGACTTCACGCTCTGATGCCATCGAGGCGAACGGCCTTCACAGGCCGTTCGCCTCTCTTCTCCATTCCACTGCCCGATGACCGCCGGCACCGGCGAGCACCAGCCGGAGGTCCGCGACCGGCTGCGCTGGACGGGCGCGGCGCCGGATAGTCCTGTCGCCGTGCTGGTGATCCCGACGGACGAGGAGCAGGTCGTGGCCAACGAGGCATTTCGGACCGGGCCGGAGCGCTGAGTCCGGGAACCGATTCGTGACCCGACCCGTCACCCAGTGAAGGGCGGCCGCCGCGGCCGCCCGATCACGGCGGAAGGGCATCATGGATATCGGCGGATGGCTGTGGCTCGTGGTCGATGTGCTGCTGGTCGCGATCCTGGCCGGCGGCATGATCTACGGCACCATGCAGTGGCGCCGTCGCCGCCGTAGCCCGGAGATGAGGCGGGTCTCCGAGGAGACGGTGCGCAGGAACTACCGCGAAGGCGGCTGACGCTCCGACGCGGCTTCGGCCGCCATCCTGGTCCAGCGCTGGTCGGTGTGCCGCCCGGCATATTCGCGATCGATCTCGTCGATCAGCGCGTCGGCCCGCTCCGGCTCCACCGCGGCCAGGATGGCGTCGAGCTTGGCCTCCATCCGGTCGTCGCCCTCCTTCGACTGCGGCGAGCCGACATAGAGCAGGAAGGCCAAGCCGCCGATCTGCCAGATGAGCTGCAGGAATTCCGACTGCCAGTTCTCCAGCGTGTCGCGGGACATCTCGACGATATAGGGCCCGATCTCCGGCGCGCGCCCGTGCTGGCTCTGCTCGTCGACATAGGCGAACCAGCCGAACAGCCAGTGACCGATCAGCGAGATGACGAAGAAGCCGAGCGTCACCCAGCCATAGCCGTAGCGTTTCCAGATCGAGTTCGACATCACTTTGTCTCCGATGATCTTTACGGTGCCACCGTCACGGCCCATGGGTCCCAAGCGGACTCACCAACAATGACCATCAGAACAGCCGTTCCGTTCCGGCGGAGCCCGGATTTCGCAGGCGGGCCCCACGCACGGCATCTGCCTCAAATGTCCCGCTTCACAACCCGGCCTCAGGGGGCCGATACTGCCCGCCTTCGAGGGAAACGATCAAAACCCACAACAGGGTAGGCAGATGACCTGGATTCACCGTTTCGCTGTGGCAGCTGCAGCTGCCGCCGCGCTGGCCGTTGCCATCCCGGCCGGTGCCGCGTCCCCCACCCTGGTGGAGACGCCGATGTATGAGCAGGACGTGGCGGCCGGCAAGCTGCCGCCGGTAGCGCAGCGCGTGCCGGAGGTGCCGTCGGTGGTCGACCTGGCGGCCGAGCAGAAGGAGCCCGGCAAGCCGGGCGGCGAGATCGCCTGGATGGCCGGCCGCGCCCGCGACATCCGCATCATGAACACCTACAGCTACGCCCGGCTGGTCGGCTACGGCCCGGACTTCCAGCTGCATCCGGACATCCTGCAGTCGATCGATGTCGACGGCGAGAAGGTGTTCACCCTGCATCTGCGGCCGGGCCACAAATGGTCCGACGGCCAGCCCTTCACCAGCGACGACTTCCGCTACTTCTGGGAGGACGTGTCGCTGGACAAGGAGCTGATGCCCTACGGCCCGGACACGCGCCTGCTGGTCGACGGCGAGGCGCCGAAGGTCGAGTTCCCGGACGCGCAGACCGTGCGCTATTCCTGGTCCAAGCCGAACCCGGACTTCCTGCCGTCGATCGCGGGGGCCACCCCGCTCTACATCTTCGCGCCGGCGCATTACCTGAAGAAGTTCCACAAGAAATACGCCGACGCGGCAGCGATCGAGGCCATGGTCAAGGAGGCCGGCGCCCGCAACTGGGTCGCCCTCTATACCCAGCGCAGCAAGCTGATCGATTCCGCCAATCCGGACCTGCCGGTGCTGGAGCCCTGGGTCAACACCACCAAGGCGCCGGCGGAGCGCTTCACCTTCGTCCGCAACCCCTATTACCACCGGGTCGACAGCCAGGGCCGGCAGCTGCCCTATCTCGACCGCGTCATCGTCAACATCGTCGAGGGCTCGCTGATCCCGGCCAAGGCCGGCACGGGCGAGGCCGACCTGCAGGCCCGCGGGCTGCGCTTCGACAACATCAGCTTCCTCAAGGCCGGCGAGCAGGCGGGCGGCTACAAGGTGCGGCTGTGGCCGACGGCGCTCGGCTCCGAGGTCGCGCTGTACCCGAACCTGAACGCCAACGACCCGGACTGGCGGGCGCTGAACCGCGACGTCCGCTTCCGCCGGGCCCTGTCGCTGGGCATCGACCGCGACGAGATCAACCAGACCGTGTTCTTCGGCCAGGCCAAACCGAGCCAGAACACGGTGCTGCCGCAGTCGCCCTATTATGACGAGACGCTGGCCGCGGAATGGGCCGCATACGATCCGGACAAGGCCAACGCCCTGCTGGACGAGATCGGGCTGACCAAGCGCGACGGCGACGGCACCCGGCTGATGCCGAACGGCAAGCGGGTGGAGATCGTGGTCGAGACCGCCGGCGAGCGCAGCCTGGAGGCCGACGTGCTGCAGCTGGTCCGCGAGAGCTGGGCCAAGATCGGCGTGGCGGTGCACACCGCCCAGTCGCAGCGCGACGTGTTCCTGCAGCGGATTTTCGCCGGCGACACGGTGATGTCGGTGTGGATGGGCTGGGACAATGGCCTGATCACGCCGACGACCGGGCCGTCGCAGCTGGCGCCGGTCGACCAGAACTGGCTGCAATATCCAAAATGGGGCCAGTATGTGCAGACCGTCGGCGGCGCCGGCGAGAAGCCGGACGTCGACTTCGCCGAGAAGCTGATGGCCCTGTACACCGAATGGCGCGGCACCACCGACGCCGCCCGGCGCGACGCCATCATGCGCGAGATGGTGAAGATCCAGGCTGACGAGGTGACCTCGATCGGCACGGTGCAGGGCGTGCTGCAGCCCGTCGTGGTCAAGGCCCGGCTGCACAACGTGCCGGAGAAGGGCATCTTCTCCTGGGACCCGGGGGCGCATTTCGGGGTCTATCACCCCGACACCTTCTGGGTCGATCCGTCCTGACCGGTCCGGCGCCCGGCTTCGCGGCCGGGCGCCGTTTCACCTCAGGGGATCAGACCTCGTCCCATTCGTAGCGCTGGGCATTGTCGCGATACCATTGGGCGATGCCCTGGATCTCGTCGGTCAGCCGGCGCTTCGGCGCCCAGCCCAGGCTGCGCAGCTTGCTGGAGGAGATCGAATAGCGCCGGTCGTTGAACGGCC
>JAEKLZ010000031.1 GCA_019508225.1 Inquilinus limosus
GTTTCCCGATCACCGATGCCGGCGGGCAATGGGCCTGGGTCCGCACCGCGCCGGCCGCCGAGCCCGTCAGGCTGCACCGGTTCTGGGATTCGGCGGGCCTGACAGGCGACCTCGCGCTGAGCGCCTCCGGGACTCTCGAGACGCAGCTGGCCCGCGACCCTCCGCCGGCCGAGGACTCCCTGGCGCCGGATCCGGAGACCGCCTTCGCCCGCTGGATCGCCCACAGCCGCGAGCTGGCCTACGGTGTCGTCTACCAGGGCGGAAGGCTGCGGATGCGCCCCTCGCCCCGCTCCGCCGCCGTGCTGCCGCCCGGGTATGTCGAGCAGGCCCGGACGGTGAGCCGGACCCAGCTCCGCGCCGCCGGCCACCGCATCGGGGCGCTGCTGACAGGCCTGCGCTGACCGCGGCTCAGCCGGCCTTGTGGCCGGCGAAGTAGCGGCTGGGCGGCGCGCCGAGCAGGCGCTTGAACATGGTGGTGAAGGCGGCGGCGCTGTCGTAGCCGAGGTCGACGGCGACGGCCGTCACCGGCTCGCCCGCCGCCAGCCGCGGCAGCGCCGCGAACAGGCAGGCCTGCTGCCGCCAGGCGGAGAGGCTCAGCCCCGTCTCCTGCCGGAACAGCCGGGTGAAGGCCCGACGGCTCATGCCCAGCGGGCCGCACCAGTCGTCGATCGTGTCATGCGGCGTCGGCCCCTCGAGGAACCGCCGGCAGCGGGCCGCCAGCGCCGCCTGGCCCGGCAGCGGCAGGTTCAGCGGCAGCACCGGCATCCGCGCGATCTCCTGCAGGATCAGCGCCATGATCAGCCCGTCGCGGCCGTCGAGGTCGTATTCCAGCGGCAGGTCGACCGCCGTCATCAGCAGGCTGCTCATCAGCGCCGAGACGCCCACCACGCGGCATTCCGTCGGCAGGCCGGGCACGGCGTCGGGCTCGACATAGACGCTGTGGACCTTGACCGCCCCGATCGGCTGCACGTCATGGGTGATGCCGCCCGGGATCCAGACCGCGCGCTCCGGCGGCACCACCCACCGCCCCGCCTCGGTCCGGACCATCAGCACGCCGTTGCTGCCGTACAGCAGCTGCGACCGCCGGTGCCGGTGCGGCAGGATCACATAGTGCGCCGGGTAGTCGTTGCCGAGCGCGACGACGGCGCGGGGCGTATCCTCGTGGACAAAGGTGGTGTTGCGCATGGCCCACTCGCAAAACTAATAGACCAAAGCACGAAAGCAGGTCGGGCGGAAAGGCGTATCCTTGCCCGAACCGGCTGCACTCCCGCCGCCGGGCGCCTCAGTGATGCGCCGCTCAGCGGCCATCGGGACCATCTGCAATGACGAGTGGAACACTGGACCAAAGGTCCGACGCCGACGGAACCGTCTTCGCCATCCTGGCCGCGATCAGCTTCAGCCATCTGCTGAACGACATGATGCAGTCGCTGCTGCCGGCGCTCTATCCGATGCTCGCCACGAGCTTCAAGCTCGATTTCGGCCAGGTCGGGCTGATCACCCTGGTGTTCAACCTCACCGCCTCGATCCTGCAGCCGGCCATCGGCCTGTACACCGATCGCAAGCCGCAGCCCTATTCGCTGCCGCTCGGCATGGGCTTCACCCTGGTCGGGCTGATCGTGCTGTCGGTCGCCATGAGCTTCCCGATGCTGCTGCTGGGCGCGGCGCTGGTCGGCATGGGCTCGGCCGTGTTCCATCCGGAATCCTCGCGCATCGCCCGGCTGGCGTCCGGCGGGCGGCATGGCCTGGCGCAGTCGGTGTTCCAGGTCGGCGGCAATATCGGCTCGGCCATCGGCCCGCTGCTCGCCGCCTTCATCGTGCTGCCGCGCGGCCAGGCCAGCATCGGCTGGTTCTCCGCCGCCGCGCTGCTGGCCATCCTGGTGCTGACCGAGGTCGGCAGCTGGTACCAGCGGCACCGGCGCAGCCTGGCCGCCAAGCCGCGCCGGCCGGTGGTGCCGGTCGCCCTGTCGCGCGGCAAGATCGGGATGTCGCTGGGCATCCTCGGCATGCTGGTGTTCTCGAAGTACATCTACCTGGCCAGCCTGACGAGCTACTTCACCTTCTACCTGATCCAGACCTTCGGCGTGTCGGTGCAGCAGGCGCAGGTCCACCTGTTCATCTTCCTCGGCGCCGTGGCGGTGGGGACGGTGGCGGGCGGCCCGATCGGCGACCGCTTCGGCCGCAAATACGTGATCTGGGGGTCGATCCTGGGCGTGCTGCCCTTCACCATGGCGATGCCCTATGTCGGGCTGACCGGGACGGTGATCCTCAGCATCATCATCGGCCTGATCCTGGCCTCGGCCTTCTCCGCCATCGTCGTCTATGCGCAGGAGCTGGTTCCGGGCAAGACCGGCACGATCGCCGGGCTGTTCTTCGGCTTCGCCTTCGGCATGGGCGGCATCGGCGCCGCGGTGCTGGGCGAGGTCGCGGACCTGACCAGCATCGGCTTCGTCTACCGCCTGTGCGCCTTCCTGCCGCTGATCGGGCTGCTGACCGTCTTCCTGCCCGACCTGGAGCGGCCCCGGCGGGTTGCCGCCGTGCCGGCGGAGTAGAAGCCGGGGAGCGAGGCAGGAGTCTCCTGCCCCGCTCCCCGATCCGGTGCGCGTCGGATCGGCTCTGGCGCCGCCGCCGCTTCTTTGATAGAGCGGCGTGGCGTCAGCCTCGGGGGAGGCCATGTCGATCGGCTACCGGAAAGACATCGATGGGCTGCGCGCGGTCGCGGTTCTTCCGGTGGTCCTGTATCACACCGGGGTATCCGGGCTGGGTGGCGGCTTCATCGGCATCGACGTCTTCTTCGTCATCTCGGGATACTTGATCACAGCGATCCTGGCCGACGAGATCCGGCGCGGCGAGTTCTCGGTTCTGGGCTTCTACGAGCGCCGCGCGCGACGGATCTTTCCGGCGCTGTTCGCCATGCTGCTGCTGTCGATCGCCGCCTTCACCGCGATCCTGCTGCCGTTCGACCTGCGCGCCTTCTCGCGGTCGGTGATTGCGACGGTCTCCTTCACCTCGAACATCCTGTTCCATCTGGAGTCCGGGTATTTCGCCGCGCCGTCGGAGCTGAAGCCGCTGCTCCACACCTGGTCGCTGGCGGTGGAGGAGCAGTTTTACATCCTCTTCCCGATCCTGCTGTATCTCTTGTCCAAGGCCGGGCGACGGACGCGGAACGTGGCGCTGGTCGCGATCGTCGGCCTGTCCTTCGCCGTCAATCTCTGGGGCGTCCGCCCGCATCCGAGCGCAACCTTCTATCTCCTGCCCGCCCGGGCCTGGGAGCTGCTGCTGGGCTCGCTGCTGGCACTGGACATCCTGCCCGCCCCGGCCGCGCGCGGCCTGCGCGAGATTGCCGCCGCGCTGGGGCTGGCGCTGATCGGCACCGGCGTGCTGACCCTGTCCGCGGCCGATCCGTTCCCCGGCTGGAACGCGGCCATGCCCTGCATCGGCGCGGCCCTCGTCATCTGGGCGGGGACCGGCGGCGACAGCCTCGGCGGCCACCTGCTGGGGCTGCAGCCGCTCGTGCTCATCGGCCGGATCTCCTACTCGCTGTATCTGTGGCACTGGCCGATCATCGTCTTCGTCAAATACGCGACCGACCGCGCGCTTTCACCGGCCGAGGCCGGCATGACGGTCGCCGCGTCGTTGGTGGCCGCGATCCTGTCGTGGCGCCTTGTCGAGCAACCGTTCCGCGGCAGGGGCAGGTTCACCCGCCGCGGCATCTTCACCGCGTCGGCGGTGGCAACGGGCCTGCTGCTGTCGCTCGGCGCCGTCGGCTATGGGACCAAGGGCTGGCCGCAGCGGTTTCCCGAGGCGATCCCGATCATCGCGAAATATGCCGAGTACCCGTCGAGCTTCGGCATGCTGCGGCGCGGCACCTGCTTCCTGCAGGATGGCCAGCGGGCGGCGGAATACGACCGAGACACCTGCTACGGCGGGGCTTCGCCGGACGCTCTGATCTGGGGCGACAGCCTCGCCGCGCATCTCTATCGCGGGGTGTCCGGCCAGGCGTCGCGGGCCAAGCTGACCACCGGCCAGGCGACGCTGTCGCTGTGCGCACCGATCCTGAACCTGTCGGCTTACTACACGGCCGGCTGCAAGGACTTCAACGACCACATCTTCAGCCTGATCCGGCAGGATCCGCCGAAGACCGTCATCCTGGCCGGACGGTGGGAGGTGGTGGGCCTCGACGACATCGCCCGGCTGGGCGAAACGATCGCGGCGCTGAGATCGGCCGGAAGCCAGGTGATCGTGGTCGGGCAGTCCCCGATCTTC
>JAEKLZ010000032.1 GCA_019508225.1 Inquilinus limosus
GGGACGGCCGCACCTTCATCCGCAAGGGTTTCGAGGCCTATCTGACGGTGATGATCGAGGCGCTGTGGCCGAAGCGCCGGATCATGGAGGTCTATCTCAACGTGGTCGAGCTCGGCCCCGGCATCTACGGGGTCGAGGCGGCGGCGCAGGCCTATTTCGGCAAGAGCGCCGCCCAGCTTTCGGCCCGCGAGGCGTCGCTGCTGGCGGCGGTGCTGCCGAACCCACGCGGCTGGTCGGCGGCCAAGCCGTCGCGCTACGTCGCCGGCCGCGCCGCCACCATCCAGCGCCGCATCGGTCAGCTCGGCGACCTGCTGGATTGCGTCGAGTAGTCATACCGATGGCGTGAAATACTGACCCGTCATGGCGAGCCCCGCAGGGGCGTGGCCATCCAGGGTCGCTCGCACCGGCCCCTGGATGGCCACGTCGCTTCGCTCCTCGCCATGACGAGAACGGGCCGGAGAGTCGATCTTAACCGCCGCCGGCGTCACTCCCCGCGGCGCAAGCCGGCTCGGTGGTGACCGATCCGGCGGCATCGCCGTCGAACTCGGCGTAGATCCGGCCGAGCGGCGTCAGCGCGCCGCTGTCATCGACCAGCCGTGAGGTGACGGTGGCCTCGCTCGTGGCGCCGGCGCCCATCCAGGCATAGCGCTCGACATAGGGGCGGCGCTCCAGCTCGGGCAGCACCGTCCGCATGAATCGTTCCGTCGCCGCGGTGGTGTAGCGGCTCTTCCGCCCGTCCCGCGCGGCCCAGTCGGAGACGGCGAATTCGGTGATCCAGATCGGCTTGCCGTAGGCTTGGTGGATGTCGTTGATCTTGCGCAGGAAGCTCTTCGCCGAGGGCGCGCCATACCAGTGGACGGCGACGAAGTCGTATTCCCTGCCCTGTGCGGCCATTCGCTTCGAGAAATCCTCGAACCAGGGGCCGAGGGCGTTGACGGCCGCCGGGCTGCCGATGCGGCGGGCGAGGGGGCGGATGCGGTCCCAGGCGCCGACCGCCGCGTCGACCGACATGTCCGCCTGGCGCTTTCCGTCCGGCTCGTTGAAGGCCAGCAGCGCGCAGGGCTTCGGGTCCCGGCCGAGCTGCGCGACCTGCCGGTCCGCCGTCGCCCCATCCGACCAGATCATCGGTACGAACTGCGCCGCGCCGGCCTGCGCGATCGGCTCGGTGTTCCAGGTGTAGTACCAGCGGGCGTCGAGCCGCTTGATGGTTTCGGCCGCGTTGGCGTCCTTCTGGCCGATCGCGATGCCTTTCTTGTCGCCGGCAAAGGATGGCGTGGCGGCGGCGAGACTGCAGATGACGGCGCAGGATAGGACGGCCCGCTTCATCTCGAACCTCGATAGGGACGGTCAGGGAACAGAAGCATTACGGACAGGTCAGCGTTTCTGTTCCCGTCGAGCGTCCGCCGTGAGGCGATCAATCCTCCTCGGCCGCCAGCTGCGCCAGGATGCGGCCCTTGCCCATCTGGCGCAGCACCAGCGGCACCACCACGACCAGGACGGTGATCGCCAGCAGCGTGATCGAGATCGGCGAGGAGACCAGGATCATCGGGTCGCCGCGGCTGTTCTGCAGCGCCCGGCGCAGCGGCAGCTCGGCCATCGGCCCCAGGATGAAGCCGACGACCACCGGCGCGATCGGGTAGTGGAAGCGGCGCAGCATGTAGCCGAGCAGGCCGAAGGCCAGCAGCAGCCCCAGCTGGAACGACGATGGGTTCGACCCGATCGTGCCCAGAGTGGCGAACACCAGGATGCCGCCATACAGCCAGGGACGCGGGATCGACAGCAGCCGGACCCACAGCCCGACCAGCGGCAGGTTCAAGACCAGCAGCATGGCGTTGGCCACGAACAGGCTGGCGATCAGGCCCCAGACCAGGTCCGGATTGCTCTCGAACAGCAGCGGGCCGGGCTGGATGTTGTACTGCTGGAACCCGGCCAGCATGATCGCCGCCGTCGCCGAGGTCGGCAGGCCGAGCGTCAGCAACGGCACCAGCGTGCCGGCGGCCGAGGCGTTGTTCGCCGCCTCCGGCCCGGCCACGCCCTCGATGGCGCCGTGGCCGAATTCTTCCGGGTGCTTCGACAGCTTCTTCTCGGTGGCATAGGACAGGAAGGTCGGGATCTCGGCGCCGCCGGCGGGCATGGCGCCGATCGGAAAGCCGAACGCCGTGCCGCGCAGCCATGGCTTCCACGACCGCTTCCAGTCCTCCTTGCTCATCCAGATCGAGCCGCGGATCGCCTCGACATGCTCCTCGGTGCGGCCCTGGCTGCCGGCGACCGACAGCGCCTCGCCGATGGCGAACAGGGCGACCGCCAGGATGGTGACGCCGATGCCGCCCAGCAGCTCCGGGCTGCCGAAGGTCAGCCGGGCCCGGCCGCTCAGCTCGTCCAGGCCGATCAGGCCGATGGCCAGGCCGATGGCCAGCGAGGTCAGGCCGCGCATCGGCGAATCGCCGAAGGCGGCGGAGACGGTGACGAAGGCCAGGATGATCAGCGCGAACTTCTCGGGCTCGCCGAAGGAGATCGCGATCTTGGCGATCTCCGGCGCGATGAAGGCCAGGCCGGCCGTCGCGATCAGCCCGGCGACGAAGGACCCGATCGCCGCCGTGGCCAGGGCCGGCCCGCCGCGGCCGGCGCGGGCCATCTTGTTGCCCTCCAGCGCGGTGATGATCGAGGCGCTCTCGCCCGGAGTGTTGAGCAGGATCGAGGTGGTCGACCCGCCATACATGCCGCCGTAATAGATGCCGGCGAACATGATCAGCGACCCGCCGGGGTCGAGCGAGTAGGTGACCGGCAGCAGCAGCGCCACGGTCAGCGCCGGGCCGATGCCGGGCAGCACGCCGACCGCGGTGCCGAGGGTGACGCCGATCAGGGCATACAGCAGGTTGACCGGCTGCAGGGCGACGGCGAAGCCCTGGGCGAGGAAGCCGAAAGTGTCCATGTTTCGTCAGGCCCCGATCACGAAAGCAGCTTTTCCAGCGGACCCGCCGGCAGGGTCAGGTCCAGCCCCTTGCTGAAGATGAACCAGACCACGAAGGCGAAGACGACGCCGATCGGGATGGTCTGCCACAGCGGGCCGCGACCGAAGGCCCTCACGGTCGCGGCGAACAGCAGGCCGGTGGCGATCGAGAAGCCGGCCGTGTTCAGCAGCAGCATCTGGGCGGCGAGGCCGCCGACGATCCAGATGATCGGCGGCAGGTTGTCCTTCTCGCGCGCCGGCGGGTCGCCGCGCCAGGCGGCGACCGCTGTCCACACCGCCATGATCAGCAGCAGGCCGCCGATCAGGCGTGGGAAGATCGCGGGCCCGAACCGGGCCGCGAACCCCTTCACATTGAGCAGGCTGGCGTCCCAGAACAGCACCGCGGCGGCGACAGCCAGGGCCGCGGCGATCCCCAGGACCGGCCAGTCGGGCCGACGCCCCCCCTCGCGCTCCTGGACGGGCTGTTTCGGCGCGGTGTGTTCCGGGGCGGCGCTCATTCGGCCAGACCGATGTCCTTGAGGATCTGGCCGGTGGTGCCGATGTCGGCGGCCAGCTGCTTGTCGAACGCGTCGCCGGCCAGGTAGGTGTCGGTCCACCCCTTGGTCTTCAGCGTGTCCGCCCAGGTCTTCGACTTGGCCAGCTTCTCGATGTCGGCGGCGACGGCGGCCTTCTGCTCGGCGCTCAGCCCTGGTGCCGCGGCGACCATGCGCCAGTTCTGCACCACCACGTCGAGCCCGGCTTCCTTCAGGGTCGGGGCCTCGATGCCCGGCAGCCGCTCGGCGCTGGATACGGCCAGGACGCGCAGCGCGCCGGCCTTCACCTGGGCCTCGAACTCGCCATAGCTGGAGATGCCGGCCGTCACCTGGCCGCTCAGCACCGCCGCCAAGGCCTCGCCGCCGCCGGAATAGGCGATGTAGTTGATCTCGGTCGGGTCGACCCCGGCCGCCTTCGCGGTCAAGCCGACCGCGATGTGGTCGACGCCGCCGGCCGAGCCGCCGGCCCAGGTCACGCCGCCCGGATCCTTCTTCAGCGCCGCCACCAGGTCCTGCACTGTCTTCACCGGCGAGTCCTTGGGCACGACGATCGCCTCGTACTCGCCGGTCAGGCGGGCGATCGGGGTGACGTCGGCCAGGGTCACCGGCGACTTGTTGGTGATGATGCCGCCGACCATGACGTAGCCGCCGACGATCAGGGCCTTCGGGTCGCCCTTGTTCTGGCTGACGAACTGGGCCAGGCCGACCGTGCCGGCGGCGCCGGGCACGTTGACGACCTGGACGCTGCGCGA
>JAEKLZ010000033.1 GCA_019508225.1 Inquilinus limosus
CGGGCGACCAGACGGCGACCGAGGCGCGGCCCGGCACGATCGCCAGGATGCCGCCGCCGACGCCGCTCTTGCCCGGCAGGCCGACGCGGAAGGCGAAGTCGCCCGAGCCGTCGTAATGGCCGCAGGTCAGCATCAGGGCATTGATCCGCCGCGCCCGCTCGGGCGTCACCACGCGGTGTCCGGTCGACAGCCGGCCGCCGCCATCGGCCAGGAAGCGGCCGGCCGCAGCTAGCTGCCTGCAGGTCATGGCGATGGCGCATTGGTGGACGTAGACGCCGAGCGTCATCTCCACCGGATGAGCCAAGTTGCCGAAGGACTTCATATAGGCGGCCAGCGCCATGTTGCGGTAGGCGGTGCCGGCCTCGGACCGCGCCACTTTCTCGTCGATGGCGATGCCCTCGTCATCGGCCAGCCAGCGGATGAAGCGCAGGATCGATCCGATCGCCTCGCGCGGCTGGTGCCCGGCCAGGACCACGTCGGTCACCACCAGCGCGCCGGCATTGATGAACGGGTTGCGCGGCACGCCCTGCTCGTGCTCGAGCTGGACGATCGAGTTGAAGGCGTTGCCGGACGGCTCGCGCCCCACCCGCCGGAACAGCGCATCGCCGACGGCGCCGAGGGCCAGCGTCAGGGTGAAGACCTTGGAGACGCTCTGGATCGAGAACGGCACCTCGGCCTCGCCGGCGCAATGGACGCCGCCGTCGAGGGTGGCCACGGCGATGCCGAACTGGCCGGGGTCGACCTTCGCCAGCTCCGGGATATAGGTCGCGACCTCGCCGCGATGCTGCTCCCGCGCCATGGCGTCGGCGATGTCGCCGACGACGTCGCCCAGATCCGGCATGTCAGCCTTCGCGGTCGATGGTCATGTACAGGGCGGCGCCGTCCGGCGTGTCGATCGGCCCGCGGCGCTGGAACCCGGCCTTCTCATAGGCGCGGATCGCGGCGGCGTTGGCCGGGGCCGGGTCGACCTGGATCCGCGCCGTCTCCGGCAGGGCCAGCAGCCGGCGCAGCACCAGCCGGATCAACCGGGTGCCCATGCCGCGGCCGACGACATCGGTCTCGCCCAGGAACAGGTCGATGCCGAAGGTCTGCAGCGGCAGCTGGTGGCCTGCCCAGTAGCTGTCCGGGTTGGCGTGATAGACGTGCATGTAGCCGATCGGCCGGCTGCCCTCGCAGGCCAGGAACGGGGCTATGTTCGGCTCGACCAGATGGGCGGCGATCTGCGTCAGCTCCTCCTCCGGGTCGCCCCACCAGCGCATGACATGCGGCCGGTCCAGCCAGCGGGCGATGATCGGCAGATCCTCGAGCCGCAGCGCGTTGAGGCTGATCGACGGATCGACCGCGTCGGCGATGTGCTCGTCCGCCAGCTTCAGCGCGACCGGTGCCGGCCCCGCCGCGGGCTCCGGATGATCATCGCTCATGCCGCGCCGGGGAGGGCGATGTCTCGCCATGTCGGGAAGGGAACAGACTCATGGGCCGCATCGGTGCTGCGAACGGGTCGAGAACCTGTACCCGATCGCGGCGAGCGGTCAAAGAGGTCTGTGCGCAACCCCCGCCGGCCGGCCCGGCGGCGCGGGACGCCGGGCTTTCGTCGTACATTCCGGGCCGTCGGGGGAGCCCCGCATCGCCTGTCCCGCTCGGCCGAAAGGCGGCCGTTTACGATTTGTCGGCGAAGGTCATCGTCATCGAGACGGCCGTCTGATCCTGCACTTGGTAGGTGAGCGGACCGCTGCCGTCGTCGCCGCTGTCGCTGATGACGCTGAAGACCTTCAGATCCGTACCGGAATCCGGCCCCATGCCGAGCTCCATGTACCGGTCGTTGCTGCTGTAGGTGAGGCACACGCCCATGTCCGTGCCATAGGTGGAGCCGACATGCACCTGCTTGCCCGGGTCCAGCGTATACGGGCTCATCGTGGTTATGCCGTCGAAGATCAGCTTCATGTCGTCGAAATTGGGATCCCGGTCGATCTTGATGCTGGCCTTGGCCTTGTTGATCATCAGAACGGTGTTCTTGAAATCGGCTTTGCCGTTCGACATGACTTATCCTCCATTGAAAAATGGATGCACGGTGACAAGAAGCCCGTGCGCCATGATTGATTAAAGGAAATCATTCTGATCAATAGTAATAAATTCAGTATGAAGGGCGACCTTTCACCTGTCAACCGCCGGCTGGCCCGGCACCGCCATCACCCGGTAGGCAGTTGACCGGCATGACGCCGCCAGGCCGTCCTGGAGAGCGGAAAGGCTGCAGGAAAGGGAGCATCCCGACCTGGATCAGGTCAGGTCGTAAGGCAGCTCCTCGTCCCGCTGGTTCAGGAACAAGAGGACGATGCCGGCGAGGGTCAGGAACAGATGGGCGGGCGGCTGGCCGTTCCAGTCCTTCGACTGCCACATGGCGAACCATTCGCCGCCGATGACGACGAAGCCGAAGGCGTAGAGCGCGAAGCCCATGCCGACCCCGGCCAGCGCCGCCGACTTGGCCCGGGCGAAGATTGCGGCGGGCGCGTCCCAGCGGATCGCCATGCGGACCGCGCCGGCCCAGCAGACCAGCGCCGTGGCCACCTGCCAGGCGATGATCAGGGCATAGGCCAGATGGGCGGCCCACGGAACGTCGATCGCCCGCCACATCAGGGCGGGCGACCGGAAGGTGGTGTCCATCGCCAGCACATGGCGGACGAAGGCGAAGTTGGAGCCGTAATCGGTCAGGTTGCCGAAGGCGACCAGCGTGAAGAACAGCGCAACACCGGCTGTGGCCAGGATCTTGAGGACCCTGGCCGTCAGCATCAGTGGGCCATCGCCGGCTCGCGGCCGATATCGGCCATCGGGTGCCGCTCCGCCCGCTGCAGGGCCTGGCCCTGGGCGTCGAACAGGTGGCACGTCTCGGCCGAGAATCCGATCTGGACCTGGTCGTTGGTCTTGGCCCGGCTGTCGCCGCCGGCCTGAACCGTCAGCATTCCGGCGCCGGTCTTCAGGTAGAGATAGGTCTCGCCGCCGAGGCGCTCGACCACCAGCACCTGGCCGGGGATGACGGAGGAGCCGCTGCCGGCCTCGTTCATGTGCTCCGGCCGGACGCCGAGCGTGACCTTGTCGCCGACATTGGCCCGGCCCGGCTGCACCGGCACGGTGACCGAGCCGCCGCCCGGCAGCCCCACGGTCGCGGTGGCGCCGCTGGACGCGGTGACCTCGGTCTCGATGAAGTTCATCTTCGGGCTGCCGATGAAGCCGGCGACGAACAGGTTGTCCGGGTGGTGGTACAGCTCCAGCGGCGAGCCGACCTGCTCGATCCGGCCGGCGCTCAGCACCACGATCTTATCGGCCAGCGTCATCGCCTCGACCTGGTCGTGGGTGACGTAGACCATGGTGGCGTTCAGGTCGTTGTGCAGGCGGGCGATCTCGATCCGCATCTGCACGCGCAGGGCCGCGTCCAGGTTCGACAGCGGCTCGTCGAACAGGAACACCTTCGGGTTGCGCACGATGGCACGGCCGATGGCGACGCGCTGGCGCTGGCCGCCCGACAGCTCCTTCGGCTTGCGCTTCAGCAGATGCTCGAGCTGCAGGATGCGGGCGGCGTCGCCGACCTTGCGCTCGATCTCGGCCTTGTTGGTCTTGGCGAGCTTCAGGCCGAAGGCCATGTTCTCGTAGACCGTCATGTGCGGGTAGAGCGCGTAGCTCTGGAACACCATCGCGATGCCGCGCTCGGCCGGCGGCAGGTCGTTGACCCGCTGGCCGTCGATGGCGAGGTCGCCGGCACTGATGTCCTCGAGGCCGGCGATCAACCGCAGCAGGGTCGACTTGCCGCAGCCCGACGGGCCGACGAAGACGACGAATTCGCGGTCGCGGATGTCGAGATCGACGCCTTTGATGATCTCGAGGTCGCCGAACGACTTACGAATGCCACGGAGCGTTACGCCAGCCATGTTTCCTCCACTGCGCAAACTTTGTCCGCACCATATCCAGCACGGGCGCCTGAGGCCAGCATTTTGGAACCACGGATGTCAAATGGTCTGATGTTTGAATGATTCTGAGGCGGGAAAGCCGGACGGCGAGGCCCGCCGCAGACCCGTCGATTGACACCGGCCCGGCCGGCCCCCTTAATCCGGCCGCCCGAGAGGAGCCGACATGCCGAGCCGCCTTGATTTCCCGACCGTGAAGACCGGCGCCGCATCGTGAGTCGGCACGCGATCAAGGCCGCGACCGCCCTGGTCGGGCTGGCCGGGCTGTGCGGCATCATCGCGCTGGTCGCGGCGCAAAACGCC
>JAEKLZ010000034.1 GCA_019508225.1 Inquilinus limosus
GCCGCCGGAGCGGTTGTTGGGTTCGCCTCTGGCGAACCCAACCTACGAGCACGCTGAAAATCTGAGGCCCCTCAATTCCCGTACAGGTACTCCGGCAGCCACAGCACCATGCCGGGCCAGAGATACATCAGCACCATGCACAGGATCACGACCAGCATGTACGGCATCATGCCGGCGAAGATCTGGTTGAGGGTGACGTGCGCCGGGGCCACGCCCTTCAGGTAGAAGGCCGACATCGCCACCGGCGGCGACAAGAACGCCGCCTGCAGGTTGACGAAGACCAGCACGCCCCACAGCACCGGGTCGATGCTGAAATGCTTCAAGAGCGGCAGGAAGATCGGCACGAAGATGATGATGATCTCGGTCCATTCCAGCGGCCAGCCGAGCACGAAGATGATCGCCTGCGACAGGATCATGAACTGGACCGGCGACAGGTCCATCGACAGCACCCAGCGCTCGATCAGCCCCTGGCCGCCGAGCAGCGCGAAGACGGCGGAGAACAGCGCCGAGCCGACGAACAGCCAGCACACCATGGCGGTGGTCTTGGCCGTCAGGAACACCGCCTCCTTGGTCCGCTTCCAGTTCAGGGTCCGGGCCTGCAGCGCCAGCAGGAAGGCGCCGGCGGCACCGACCGCGGCGGATTCAGTCGCGGTGGTGATGCCGAACAGGATCACCGCCAGCACCAGCACGGTGAGGATGGCGAGCGGCATCACCGACGACGACAGCAGCTTCAGCATCTCGAAGCGCTCGGCCGTCATGCGCCGGTAGTAGCGGAACAGCATCACCGCCGCGGCCGCGGCGACCACGCCGAAGGCGATGGAGAAGCCGGTGCCCGGCCCCAGCTCCGCCCCGGTGGCCGGCGCCGCGGCGGCGACTGGCGCGCCGAGCTGCTCCAGCCCCTCCGGCACCGCCTCCGCCTCGGCCGAGGCCTGCGGATAGATCACGACGTACCACCAGATCGCGACCAGGGTCAGCGCGGTCAGCACCAAGGGCACCAGCGCGGTGCCGAAATTGCCGGCCAGGCGGCCATAGGTCAGGCGCCCGGCCCCGGTGTCGAGCGCGGTCGCGCGGGACGGCGACACCAGGGCCTTGGCCAGCCCGACCAGCATGTTGCGCGAATAGGCGGCCTGGAAGGCCCGCATCCAGGCGGGCACCGGCACCCGGGTCTGGTCCTCCGGCAGCCGCGGCGCGACCTTGGGCTGCAGCAGCGCCCAGCCGATGATGTAGACGAGGTACAGGAGGGCCAGGAAGAAGCCCGGGAACATCGCCGCGGCGTAGAGCTTGACCACCGACTGCCCGGCCACCGCGGCATAGACGATGATCATCACCGAGGGCGGGATCAGGATGCCCAGCGTGCCGCCGGCGGTGATCACGCCGGACGCCAGCCGGACATCGTAGCCGGCGCGCAGCATCGGGTTCAGCGCGATCACCCCCATCAGCACCACCACGGCGCCGACCAGGCCGCTGGCGATGCCCCAGAAGGTGCAGACGATCAGGGTGGCGACGGCCAGCGAGGCCGGCACCCGGCGGGCCGAGAGCTGGATGCTGTAGAACATCTTGTCCACCAGCGCCCCACGCTCCATCACATAGCCCATCAGCACGAACAGCGGGATCGAGACCAGGACGTCGTTGGTCATCGCCCCGTAGGTGCGCTGGACCATCAGGTCGAACACCCGGTTGTCCCACCATGCCTCGGACGGGTCGTAGAAGGCGTAGAAGCCGAAGAACATGCCGAGGCCCATCAGCGTGAAGGCCGTCGGGAAGCCCATCATGATGACGACCACGATGAGCCCGAGCATCGCCAGTCCGAGCGCCCCGTCGCTCATATCTGCAGATCTCCCCCCTGCCCGCGCTGGCGCGCCGTCTCGTCGATCTTCTGCGCCCGCTCGATCGCGTCGCGGCGCGTCGCCTCGTCCACATGCTCGCTGTGCGCCAGCTGCTCCTCGACCACGTCGATCTCGGTGACGTCCTTGAGCCGGCTGGGCCAGGCCCCGGTGCGCAGGCAGGCGACGCAGCGCAGGATCTCGGCCAGGCCCTGCAGCATCACCAGCGCCCCGGCCACCGGGATCACCGCCTTGAAGTGGTAGATCGGCGGCCCTTCCGCGGTGACGGTCGAATGCTCGTTGATCCGCCAGGACAGCTCGGCATAGCTGTACCCGGCATAGACCAGGGCGGCGATGCCGGGCAGGAAGAACAGGATGTACAGCACCAGGTCGAACGAGGCCTGAACCCGCGGCCGCATCGATCCGTACAGGAAATCGCCGCGGACATGGCCGTTCTGGGCCAGGGTGTAGGCCCCGGCCAGCATGAACAGGCTGCCGTAGAACATATTGCTCGCGTCGAAGATCCACGCCGTCGGCATGTTCAGCAGGTAGCGCTTCACCACCTCGACGCAGATCAGGGCCATCAGCCCGATGATCAGCCACGCCGCGGCCTTGCCGATCCAGGTGCTGATGCCGTCGACCAGATGCAGGAGTCGCTGGAGGCTCATGCGATGCAGCCCGCTGCCGGAGGGTTCGGACGAAAGTGCGGCGCCGCCGGACCTGGCCGACGGCGCCGGCTCCGCTGCGGGATCAGATCTTGCTGGCTGCCGCGTTCGCTCCGAAATAATGGTCGAAGGCCAGGCGCCGGTTGACCACCGTGTCCTGCTCCCACCGGGTCGCGCGCTGGGCGAAGGCGATCTGCGACTGCAGGATCTCCTTGAACAGCGGGTTCTCCCCGGCCTTCTTCTTCACCACCTCGTCATAGA
Source organism: Inquilinus limosus (assembly GCA_019508225.1). Taxonomy (GTDB): domain Bacteria; phylum Pseudomonadota; class Alphaproteobacteria; order DSM-16000; family Inquilinaceae; genus Inquilinus; species Inquilinus limosus_D. The sequence goes on from JAEKLZ010000034.1 coordinate 2,750, forward strand.
CCTCGAGCTGCCGCTTCAGGATCGCTTCCGGCGTCTTGTAGAACTTGACGCCGTCCTTGGTCTGCAGCTCGCCGTAGTCCTTCGAGTAGCGGTCGATCGCCTTCCATTGCATGTCCTGCGACGCCGCCTCGGACGCGTTGGCGATGATGGCCTTCACCTTGTCGGGCAGCGCGTCGTACTTGGCCTTGTTGAACAGGACCTCGAACTGCTCGGCGTTCTGGTGATAACTCTGCAGCATGCAGATCTTGGACACGTCCGGGAAGCCCAGCATCCGGTCGGAGGAGGCGTTGTTGAACTCGGCGGCGTCGAGCAGGCCGCGGTCCAGCGCCGAGACGATCTCGCCGCCCGGCAGCGCGTTGACCGCGGCTCCGAGGGCGGTGAACACGTCGATCGAGATGCCGACGGTGCGGAACTTCAGGCCCTGCAGATCCTCGACCTTGGCGATCGGCTTCTTGAACCAGCCCAGCGGCTGGGTCGGCATCGGACCATAGGGGAACGAGACGACATTGGCGCCGATCGAGGCGTAGAGCTTCTCCAGCAGCTCCTTGCCGCCACCGTATTTGTGCCAGGCCAGCAGCGTGTTGGCGTCCATGGCGAAGCCGGGGCCGGATCCCCACAGCGCGAGCGCCGTCTGCTTGCCGTAGTGATAGACCATGACGCCGTGGCCGCCATCGAGCGTGCCCTGCGACACCGCGTCGAGCAGGCCGAAGGCGGGCACCACGGCGCCGGCCGGCAGCACCTCGATGGCCAGCTCGCCGCCGGTCATGTCGTTGACCTTCTTGGCGAAGTCGAGCGCGAATTCGTGGAAGATGTCCTTCGAGGGCCAGGTGCTCTGCCAGCGCATATGCACCGGCCCCTGCGCCTTGACGATGGCCGGCGCGGCGACGGTTGCCGCGGCGGCCACGGCCGCGCCGCTCAGGAACCGGCGGCGCGACCCGTTCGATGCCGCGACCGGCGGCGTGGCATCCCGATCATGGACGGTCATGGCAATCTCCCCCTGTTGGGCGCGATGGACGCTTCAGCCGGCGGCCTTGATGCGCAACAAAGTCATAGCTTCTCATAGATGACCGCAAGAATCATCCGGCAGGATCGGTGCCGCGGATTCGACCTTCGTCGCAGCCTCCCGGGTCCGCCGCCAGCCCCTGCCGCAAACCGGCGCGGGTGCGGCGCGGGCTCGATTGACACCCGCCCGCGGCCCCGCTTTAGTCCGTCCGCGCCCAGTTGACGTTGACGGGAGTGACGGGATGAAGAAGGTCTATCCGGACGCCACGGCGGCGCTGGCTGACGTGCTGCGTGACGGGATGATGGTGATGGCCGGCGGCTTCGGCCTGTGCGGCATCCCGGAGAAGCTGATCGACGCCATCGTCGCGAGCGGCGTCACCGGCCTGACGGTGATCTCGAACAATTGCGGCATCGACGGCGTCGGCCTCGGCAAGCTGCTCGAGCGCGGCCAGATCAAGAAGATGATCTCGTCCTATGTCGGCGAGAACAAGCTGT
>JAEKLZ010000035.1 GCA_019508225.1 Inquilinus limosus
CGCCCTGGTCCAGGCCCTGGCCGGGCTGGCCGACACCCATCGCGCCACAGTGATGCCGGGCCGCACCCGGTCGCAGCAGGCGACGCCGACCTCCTTCGGTCTCAAGGCCGCTGGCTGGCTGGCGGCGCTGCTGCGCGACCGCGATCGGCTTCAGGAGTTGAAGCCTCGCCTGCTGGTCCTCTCCTTCGGCGGGGCGAGCGGCACTCTTGGCGCGCTGGGCGAAGACGGCACCCGGGTCGAGGCGGCGCTGGCCGGGATCCTGGATCTGGCCGTGCCGCCGATGCCCTGGCACAGCCAGCGCGACGGCATCGCCGAATTCGCCGGCTGGCTGGCGCTGGTCACCGGCACGCTGGGCAAGCTGGGACGCGACCTGATCCTCCTGGCCCAGACCGAGGTGGCGGAGGTCCGGCCGGGCGCCGGCGGCGGGTCGTCTACAATGCCGCAAAAGTCGAACCCGGTGGGGCCCGAGACGCTGGTCGCCCTCGCCCGCTTCAACGCCGGCCTCGTCGGCCAGTTGCAGCAGGCCATGCTGCACGAGCATGAGCGCGACGGCGCCGCCTGGCCGGTCGAATGGCTGGCCCTGCCGCAGATGGCGGTCGCCGCCGGCGCAGCGCTGAACCACGCTTTGGCCGTTTCCGGCAGCCTGACCGTCGACAAGGCCCGCATGGCCGGCCAGTTCGAGGCCTCGCACGGCCTGCTGCTGGCCGAAGCCGCCAGCTTCGCCCTCGCCGCCCACATTCCCCGCCCCGAGGCGCAGCGCCTGGTCAAGGAGGCGGCGGCGAAAGCCACCGCCACCGGCCGCCACCTCTTCGACCTGCTGGCCGAGGTGTCCACGGTCCCGATCGACTGGCCCGCCCTGCGCGACCCCGCCCGTCATCTGGGCGCGGCGGACGCCTTCATCGACCGGGTGCTGGCGGCGGCGAAGGCGGAGTAGCCACCCCTTTTTCGTCATCCCCGCGAAAGCGGGGATCTCTTCACGCCATTCGGATGGAGATTCCCGCTTTCGCGGGAATGACGATGGAAAAATGGGAAGGCATCAGGCCGCAGCCTCCTCCCGATGCGCGAAAATATGATCCACGATGCCCCAGTCCCTGGCCTCCGCGGCGGTCATGAAGCGGTCGCGGTCGAGGGTGCGCTCGACCTCGTCATAGCTCCGGCCGCAATGCCGGGCGTAGATCCCGTTCAGCTGCCGCTTCAGCTTCACGATGTCCTCGGCGTGCCGCTCGATGTCCGAGGCCTGGCCCTGGAAGCCGCCGGAGGGCTGGTGCAGCACGATCCTGGCATTGGGCAGGGCGATGCGCCGGCCCGGCGCCCCGGCCATCAGCAGGAAGGCCCCCATCGACCCCGCCGTGCCCATGCACACGGTCGACACCGGGCTCTTGATGTATTGCATCGTGTCGTAGATCGCGAGGCCGCTGCTCACCACCCCGCCCGGCGAGTTGATGTACATCGCGATCTCCTTCCGCGGGTCTTCCGATTCCAGGAACAGCAGCTGGGCACAGATCAGCGCCGAGACGCCGTCATCGATCGGGCCGTTCAGGAATACGATCCGGTCGCGCAGCAGGCGGGAGAAGATGTCGAAGGCGCGGTCGCCGCGGCCCGACTGCTCCACCACCATCGGCACCAGGCTCATGGTCACGCCGCCCATCGCAGCCTCCCGCCGACCGCGCAGGCCTTGATCAGCGGACGCGTCGCGGGGCGCCGCCCCCGCCGCGGCGCCGGTGTCCCGGTCCAGGGCAGAACCCGGGCCTCCGTCCGGAAGCCGCTGTGCACGATGCGCAGCCGGGTACCGCCCGCCGCCGTGCCGTCCAGGGTGAAGGTCACCACCGTGTCCAGCGCCCGGCCGCCGGCATCCGCGTCGCGGCCGCGCCAGCTGTAGCGCAGCAGCCGCGGCGGCTCCGCCGCCAGCACCTCGCAGTCGATCGGCCGATCCGTTCCCGGCCCGTCCCGCAGGGTGAAGCGCCGCCCCTCCTCGGCCTCGATGTCGTTCGGCAGCAGCCAGGCGCCGAGCAGCTCCGGTTCGGTCAGCGCTCGCCACACCTTCTCCGGCGGATGGTCCAGGTCGCAATCGACGACGACAGCGTCGTCCGGCTTCGGCTCACGCATCATCCATGTCCTCGAGCAGGGTCTTGAGGCGCGCCACCTTCTCCGGCCAGAAGGCGCGGTAGCGGTCGATCCAGCCGGCCAGCGGCGCCAGGCCCTCCGGCGCCGCGCGGTAGTAGACGAAGCGGCCGTCGCGCCGCTCCGCCACCAGCCCGGCGCGGCGCAGGGCGGCGAGATGCTGCGAGATCGCCGGCTGCGACACGGCGAAGCCGGCCTTCAGCTCGGTCACGCTCAGCTCGCCATCGGCCAGCCGCTCGAACACGGCGCGGCGGGTCGGGTCGGCCAGGGCCTGGAAGATCTCGGACGCGGTCATGGGAATCATATAAGCGGATACTTATCCGATTCGCAACGCCGCTCCGCATCCCTGCAGATAGCGCCCCGGATTCACATTGCTGCATCCTGAAGCATATGCCGTGACAACAGGCAGGAAACAGCACGACAAAACTCCTAATATCGCGGAAAATTCAATATTTTCTCCAAATTCTCTTACCTCATTAAAATAAAATTGATTGCATTTTTTGGCATAAAGAATCTTTTGACTCTCCAAAATACCGAAAGCTAAATAACGTCAGACAAACTGATCACCGATTATCGACTGTATTCGCAAATGCGCGAGTGAGATCCGGAGGGCTATGTCCGGGTTCTATACCGACGCGCCAATGCCACTCCACCGTGGCAAGCAAAACCCGACCGGCCAAAGCATTCCCCGCACCCTGGCTCAGGGCATCCCGGTGCCTTCGGGGGCGTGCGGGCGACCCTGGATGGAGTTCCGATCATGCCGACCGTTTCAACCCACCGGCCGCTGACCATCTTCGACACCAGCCTGCGCGACGGCGAGCAGGCGCCCGGCAACGCCATGTCGCTGCCGCAGAAGCTGCGCATCGCCCGCGAGCTGGAGGCGCTGGGGGTCAACACGATCGAGGCGGGCTTCCCGGCCGCGTCCGACAGCGACCTGGCCGCCGTGCGCGCCATCGCCGAGGCGGTGCGCGACAGCCGGATCTGCGCCTTCGCCCGGGCCAGCCGCACCGACATCGAGGCCGCTGCAAAAGCCGTGGAGCCGGCCCGGATGGCGCAGATCGAGATCCTCGGCGTCGCCTCCGAGATCCATCTGCGCCACAAGCGCCAGATCACCCGCCAGCAGGCGCTGGACGAGATCGAGGGCGCGGTCGAGCTGGCCCGGCGCCTCGGCTTCGACGACATCTGCGTCGCGCCGGAGGACGCCACCCGCGCCGACCCGGCGTTCCTCGGCGCCATGTGCGCGGCCGCCGCCCGGGCCGGGGCCACGATGATCCTGATCCCGGACACCGTCGGCTGCCTGCTGCCCGGCCGGGTGCCGGCGCTGGTCGAGGCCGTGCGGGCGAGCGTGCCGGCGGCGGTCAAGGTGGCCATGCACGCCCATGACGATCTCGGCCTGGCGGTCGCCAACACCCTCGCGGCCATCGAGGCCGGGATCGACGAGATCCAGGTGACGCTGTGCGGCATCGGCGAGCGCGCCGGCAACTGCGCGCTGGAGGAGGTGGTCGCCGCCCTGGCGGCCCACCCTGAGCATTTCGGCCGGTCGACCACGATCGACGCCCGCCGGGTCTATGCCGCCTGCCGGCTGCTGATCGAGAGCCTCGACCTGCCGATCGCGCGCGGCAAGGCGGTGGTCGGCGAGAACGCCTTCGCCACCGCCGCCGGCATCCACCAGGCCGCCATCATCCGCAACCCGCAGACCTACGAGTTCCTGGAGCCGGAGATGTTCGGCGCCGAGCGGCGGATGGTGATCAGCCGCCATTCCGGCCGGCACGCGCTGAAGGCGAAGATCGAGGCGTTCGGCCTGTCGCCGACGCCCGGCCTGATCGAATCGATCTATCGCGAGCTGACGGCGTCGGCCGAGCCGGTCTGCAGCGACAGCGCCCTGCGCTCACTGGTCCTGCGCAACACGGCGGAGGCGGCGGCGCCGGCGTGACCCTCCGCCCGCCAGAGGCCGGCATCGAATTCACCCAAGCGAGAAACGAGGCGTTCGCATGGACGTGCATGTTGCGGAGACCGTCACCGGCTACCAGGCGCTGGTGGCGACGCTGGAATCCTGGGGCATCGAGGTCTGCGCCGGGGTCACCGGCGGCGGCACGATCCGCTTCCTGGAGAAGCTG
>JAEKLZ010000251.1 GCA_019508225.1 Inquilinus limosus
CTTCAACCTGCTGAGCTTCTGGGGCCTGACGCTGACCTATCTGTACTTCCAGATCCCGCTGATGGTGCTGATCCTGGCGCCGGCGCTGGACGGGCTGAAGCGGGAATGGCGCGAGGCCTCGTCCATCCTCGGCGCCTCGACCTCGCAATACTGGCGCATGGTGGCGCTGCCGATCCTGTGGCCCAGCATCGTCGGCACCACGCTGCTGCTGTTCGCCAACGCCTTCGGCGCTATCGCCACCGCCTATGCGCTGACCGGCAGCTCTCTGAACATCGTGCCGATCCTGCTCTACGCGCAGATCCGCGGCGACGTGCTGCACAACCCCAATCTCGGCTACGCCCTGGCGCTCGGCATGATCCTGATCACCGGCCTCTCCAACGGGCTCTACATGATCCTGCGCGCCCGCAGCGAACGGTGGCTGCGATGAAGCAGAACCGCATCGGCGCCTGGATCGCCCTGATCGTCGGCGCGCTGTACTTCATCGTGCCGCTGATCGGCACGCTGGAGTTCTCGCTGCGCATGCGGCGCGGCGAATACAGCCTGGACGCCTATCGCATCGTGCTGGCCGACCCCGGCTTCCAGGCCAGCTTCCTGTATTCCTGCGTGCTGGCGCTGGCGACCATCGTGGTCGGCGTGCTGCTGGTGGTGCCGACCGCCTATTGGGTGCGGCTGCGCCTGCCCCGGCTGCGCCCGGTGATCGAGTTCATCACCCTGCTGCCGCTGGTGATCCCGGCGATCGTGCTGGTGTTCGGCTATGTCCAGATGTTCAACACCTCCTCGATCCTGCCGCTGCTGGGCAGCGAGCGCGGCACCGACATGCTGCTGACCTTCGGCTATGTCACCCTGGCCCTGCCCTACATGTACCGGGCGGTCGACACCGGGCTGCAGGCGATCGATGTCCGCACCCTGACCGAGGCGGCGGAGTGCCTGGGCGCGGGCCGGGCCCGGATCCTGTTCCGGGTGATCCTGCCGAATGTCCGCTCGGCGGTGCTGAGCGGCGCCTTCCTGACCTTCGCCATCGTCATCGGCGAGTTCACCTTCGCCAGCCTGCTGAACCGGCCGGCCTTCGGCCCCTATCTGCAGCTGGTCGGCGCCAACCGCGCCTATGAACCGGCGGCGCTGGCGATCATCGCCTTCGTCGTGACCTGGGCCTGCATGGGCCTGCTGCAGATCTTCGGCCGCGGCCGCCGCGGCTCGTCGGCGGCCACACGATGACCCATTCGACCGCAATCGCGCCGCACCAGGTGAAGTGATGGACACGGACTTCCTCGAGATCAGCGGCCTGCGCAAGAGCTACGGCCAGAACACCGTGGTCCATAATTTCGACCTGGCGGTGAAGCGCGGCGAGTTCATTTCCTTCCTCGGCCCTTCGGGCTGCGGCAAGACCACGACCTTGCGCATGGTGGCGGGATTCGAAATCCCGACCGACGGGTCGATCCGCGTCGACGGCCGCGACGTCACCCGGCTGCGGCCCAACCAGCGCAATGTCGGCATGGTGTTCCAGGCCTATGCGCTGTTCCCGAACATGACGGTGGCGGACAACGTCGCCTTCGGCCTGAAGGTCCTGAAGAAGCCCGCCGCCGAGATCGCCCAGCGGGTCAAGGAGATGCTGGAGCTGATCAAGCTGCCGCACCTGGCCGACCGCTACCCCTACCAGCTGTCCGGCGGGCAGCAGCAGCGCGTCGCCCTGGCCCGGGCGCTGGCCAACAAGCCGCAGGTGCTGCTGCTGGACGAGCCGCTGTCGGCGCTGGACGCCAAGATCCGGGTCTCGCTGCGCGGCGAGATCAAGGCGCTGCAGCGCGACCTGGGCATCACCACCATCTTCGTCACGCACGACCAGGAAGAAGCCCTGTCGATGTCGGACCGGATCGTGGTGATGAACGAGGGCTATGCCGAGCAGGTCGGCACGCCGTTCGAGGTCTACAACTATCCGCGCACCCGCTTCGTCGCCTCTTTCGTCGGCACGCTGAACACCCTGCGCGCCCAGGTGGTCGACGCCGCCGGCGGCCGGATCCGGATCGACGGCCAGGACATCGTCGCCGCCCGCGGCGTCGCCGGCGGCAGGGACGGCGAGATCCGCTCGGTGGCGCTGCGGCCGGAGGCGATCGCCCTGGCCGGGTCGACCGAGGATCGCGGCGAGGATCGGAACCGGATGCAGGGCACGATCGAGGATGTGAACTTCCTCGGCGCGGTGGTGCGGGTCCGCGTCCGCTTCCAGGAGAGCGCGGTCTCGCTCGATACCTTCAACAGCCCCAGCCTGGCCCCGCCCGAGCGCGGCCAGCCGGTCACCGTCACCTTCGGCCGGGACGATGTCCTGGTGCTGGAAGGCGATCACAGCTGAGGCTGCCGGTGCAGATTGGGCTCGCCGAGGCGAGCCCAATCCACGAGCGGTGATCAGACCCTGTACTTCGCCAGGTCCGGGCGCTTCGCCAGGGCGGTGCGGACGATGGTCTCGACCCGGTCGCGCTCGGCCCCCTGCAGCTCCAGCCGCGGCTGGCGCACCACGGTCGAGGTGCCGCGCACGATCGCCTCGGCCAGCTTGACGTTCTGGACGAAGCGCAGCGACACGTCGAGGTGCAGCAGCGGCATGAACCAGCGGTAGATCTCGAGCGCCTCGGGGATCCGCCCGGCCGAGACCAGCTTGTGGATCGCCACCGTCTCGCGCGGGAAGGCGCAGACCAGGCCCGCGACCCAGCCGACCGCGCCCAGCATCAGGCTTTCCAGCGCCAGATCGTCGACGCCGGTGAAGATGTCGTAGCGGGTGCCGACCGTGTTCAGGATGTCGGTGATCCGGCGGACGTCGCCCGAGGATTCCTTGATCGCGACGAAGTTCTTCTCGTCCGCCATCTCGGCGAACATCTCCGGCGTGACGTCGACCGCATAGGCGATCGGATTGTTGTAGACCATGATCGGCAGGCCGGACGAGCGCGCCACGGTGCGGAAATGCTGGATCGTCTCGCGCCGGTCGGAGACGTAGCGCATCGCCGGCAGCAGCATCAGCCCGTCCATCCCTGCCGCCGCCGCCCGCTCCGCCAGCGTCGCCGCGGCCCGGGTCGAATCCTCGGCCACGGTCAGCAGCACCGGACGGCCGCCCGCCGCCTCCTTGACCACGCCGGCGATCGCCATCTTCTCGTCGGCGGTCAGCGTGCTGGCCTCGCCGATCGAGCCGCAGCAGATGATGCCGTCGACCCCGGCCTCGATCTGGAACGCGACATCCGCGCGCACCGCGGCCAGGTCGACCTCCTGCCGCGCATCCATCTTGGTGGTGATCGCCGTGTAGACCCCGGTCCAGCGCTGCCCCGCCATCGGCTTGCATCCCCTTGTGATCGGCCGCCATTTCGTCCGCGGCGATCCTCAGCATATCTTCTGTATTTAATTTGTCGACAGATTCCGCCGAACCGATGCAGGTGGTTCCCCAAGCGAAGCGAGCCCTTCGCTGGCGACATTGCACCGCAGCATTTCCTGCAGATCTATGTTGCAGCGCAATACGCTATGATCATACTTATCGAGTGCAGGGAGACGCAGGGAAGCCCCATCGGGGACGCGGCCTCGCCAACTTTGCACCACATTTTACGGGCATTTGACCGGCCTTCCGACACAAGGCCGGGATCGAATGGTCCGGGTCAACAGGTGAAGGTTTTCGGGAGCAATCCAATGCCTGCCGTCAAGAATGTCCGCTATGTCACGAAGCGCGAATTGCCGACGATGGAAGACGCGCTGTATGCCGCCGAAGGGCTGACCGCCGATTTCGAGGAGCGGCTGCAGATCGCCGCCGAGCTGAGCGGCCAGTCGCTGGACGATGTCCGCGCCGCGGCCGACGCCCAGGCGGCGGAGATGGCGAAGAAGTCGACGCTGCGCATCACCTCGACCATCCGGTCGAACACCGGCAGCGCCGTGGTGGTCGAGCGCCGCCGCACCCGCAGCGTGGCGATGCCGCGCTCGCTGACCCTGGCCTGATCCGACCCGACCGGGCGGCCGCGCTCAGCGACGGCCGCCCGCCCAGACCTGCCGCCGGCTACCGCAGGCCGGCCGGGGCCGCGATCCGCCACAGCGTGGTGCTGCCCCTGGCATCCGGATCATAGGGCGCCGATTCGAAGACGATGCTGCGGCCGTCGGCGGACCAGCCGGGCGCCCCGTCATAGCCGCAATTGACCGTCAGCCGGACCGGCGTGCCGCCCATTGCCGGAACCACGAACAGATTGGCGTTCGCCAGCCCCGGCCCGCCGGCCGAATAGACGATAGTGGCGCCGCTCGGCGACCAGGACGGGTCGGTGTTGCCCCGGGCCGAGGCCTTGGTGACGTTCAGCAGACCGTTGCCGGCCGTGTCGATCGTCATCACATCCCACTGGCCGGGCTTGACCTGGCGCTGGAACACGATCCGGTCGCCCCGCGGCGACCATTGCGGCTGCCGGTCGTCGGCGCCCTGAGTCAGCCGCACCAGCCCGCTGCCGTCGATCTTCATCTTCCACAGCTCGCCGGCGCCATCGGGATTCGCCTCCCGGTGCGATTCGAACACGATCCACTGGCTGCGGTCGGCCAGCACCGGCGAGATCGACGGCTCCCAGGCCAGGAAGCCCGGCCGGTCGGTCAGGCGCTTCGCCGGGCCGGCGGCAGCCGGGACGATGTAGATCTCGTCGCGATCCTCCACATCCGAGGAATAGACGACGTTGCCCGCCGCGCTCCAGCACTGGCCCGGCAGGTTGACGCTCTGCGCCCCGGCGCGCGGGCTGAGCGCCCGGGTCGGGGCGCCGCCGGCGGCCGGCACGGTCCAGACGACGGCGCCGCCGAGATTGTAGCGCCGCTTGAAGTTGGTGAAGGCCAGCGCCGTCCCGTCCGGCGACGGGCAGGCATTCTGCAGGCTGCCGGCCAGGCCGGTGATCGGAATCGGCTTGGCCGCATCGCCGCGGCAGGCGGTCTGGGCGACCGCGGCCGGAGGACTGGCGGCCAGCACCGCCGCCAACGCCCATGCGCATCGTCTCATCGTCTTCCCCCCGAGTTCGGGCCGGGCCACCCCGATGGCGCGCACCGGCCCGGAGAGGGTCGGTCGGAACAGATAGGACAACAATCCCCTCACACTCGGGGGTTGCCTTATCGTGCAAGGGGCTTGATTGCTTGAGGCAGCGGCGGGCGCCTTCCCTGCCGCGGGCTGTGGCCCATATCATCGCGGGCGTGCCGCGTCCCGGCGCAACCGATCGGAAGGCTGTTCATTGGATCTCGCGGACGACGCCCTGCGCGACCGGGCCCGGCGGGCCGGCATCGCGCCCGAATGGACCGATGTCACCGGCCAGACCCGCAGCGTGGCGCCGGAGACGCTGCAGCGGCTGCTGGCGCTGATCGGCGCCGACGGGGATGCGGCGGCCGTGCCGCCCCTGGTTACCGGCGTGGCCGGCCAGTCGATCCCCCTGCCCCCGGCGGCCGGCACCGGGGCCGCCCTCCTGCTCCTGGAATCCGGCGAGAGGTCGGACATCACCGTCCATCCCGGCGATGACGGGCGCTGCTGGGTGCCGCCGATCGACCGGCCCGGCTATCACCGGCTGCAGCTGCGCGATCGCGAGGTCACCCTGGCGGTGGCGCCGCCGCGCTGCTTCGGCTTGGACGAGGTGGCGCGAGGCGGCCGGATGTGGGGCCTGGCGGCGCAGATCTACGGTCTGCGGCGACCGGGAGATGGCGGCATCGGCGACAGCCGCGGCATCGCCGGTCTGGCCCGCGCGGCCGGAAGCGCCGGCGCCGACGCCCTGGCGCTGAGCCCGACCCACGCCCTGTTCACGGCCGAGCCCGATCGCTTCGGCCCCTACTCCCCCTCCAGCCGGCTGTTCCTGAACCCGCTGCTGGCCGATCCGGCCGCGCTGTTCGGCCAGGGCCGCGTCGTCGCCGCGATCCGGACGGCGGGGGTGGCCGACTCGATGCGGCGGGGCGAGGCCGCCGCGCTGATCGACTGGCCCGAGGCGGCGCGGGCGAAGCTGGCGCTGTTCCGGGCCCTGTTCGATGGCTTCGACGCCGAAACCGGTGGCGGCCTGGCGCAGGATTTCGCCGGCTTCGTGCAGGCCGGCGGCGCGCTGCTGCAGGACCATGCCCGGTTCGAGGCGCTGCAGGCCGCCCGCCTGGCCGCCGACCCGGCCGATCGCGACTGGCGGCGCTGGCCGGCGGCGCTGCACGACCCCGTCGGCGCCGCGGTAGCAGAGTTCGCGGCGGCGCAGGAGCGCGAGATCCGCTTCCACCTGTTCCTGCAATGGCTGGCCGATCGCGCCTTCGCCGCCGCCCAGGCCGAGGCCCGGTCGGCCGGGCTGCGCATCGGCCTGATCGCCGACCTGGCCGTCGGCATGGACGCCACCGGCAGCCATGCCTGGAGCCGCCCGTCCGACGTGCTGGGCGGTGCCAGCATCGGATCACCGCCCGATGCCTTCAACGCCGACGGGCAGAACTGGACGCTGGCGGCGATCTCGCCGCGGGCGATGGTCGAGACCGGCTTCGCCCCGTTCCTGGACACGCTGCGGGCGACGCTGCGCCACGCCGGCGGCATCCGCATCGACCATGTCATGGGCTTGGCCCGGCTATGGCTGGTGCCGGACGGGATGGCGCCGACCGAGGGCGCCTATCTGACCTATCCGGTGGAGGACCTGCTGCGCCTGGTGGCGCTGGAATCGCACCGCCACCGCGCCGTGGTGATCGGCGAGGACCTCGGCACCCTGCCCTGGGGCTTCGCCGACAAGCTGGCCGACCACGCCGTGGCCGGCATGCGGGTGCTGCTGTTCGAACGCGAGGGCGACGGCTTCAAGCCGGCCGAGCACTGGGATGCCGGCGCCGTGGCGATGAGCTCGACCCACGACCTGCCGCCGGTGGCCGGCTGGTGGCGCGGCACCGACATCACGGCGCGGGCGGAGCTCGGCCAATATGCCGATGGCGGCGCGGCGGAACGGGCGCAGCGCGCGGCCGATCGCGGCCGGATGTGGCAGGCGGTCGGCGCCGGCCCGGTGCCGGAGGACACCGGGCCGGTGGTCGACGCGGCTCTGCGCTTCGTCGCCCGCGGCCCGTCGCGGCTGGCGCTGATCCCGCTGGAGGACGCGCTGGGGCTGGAGCAGCAGCCGAACCTGCCCGGCACCATCGACGAATATCCGAACTGGCGCCGGCGGCTGGACCGGCCGGCCGGCGAGGCGCTGGCCGAGCCCACGGTGGCAGCGCGTCTCGCCGCGATCCGCCGCGAACGACAGCGGTGAGGGTCAGCCTTCCATCCGGCCGCCGTGCTGGCCCTCGGCGAACTCCTCGATCATCCTGGCGTTGAAGGCCGGGAGGTCGTCCGGCGACCGGCTGGTGACCACGCCCTGGTCGACCACCACCTCGCGGTCATAGACCGTGGCGCCGGCATTGCGCAGATCGATCTGGATTGCCTTGTATCCGGTCATCTCGCAGCCCTCGACCACGCCGGCGCTGATCAGCAGCTGCGGCCCATGGCAGATCGCCGCCACCGGCTTGCCGGCCTCGAAGAAGCTGCGGACGAAGCTGAGCGCCTTCTTGTCGGTGCGCAGCCGGTCCGGGCTGTGCACGCCGCCCGGGATCAGCAGGCCGTCATAGCCGTCCGGCGCCGCCTGATTGAGCGCCACGTCGACCGGAAAGCTGTCGCCCTTGTCGAGATGCTTGTGGCCGGTCACCTGCGACGCTTCCGGGCTGACGATCTCGACCTTGGCGCCGGCCCGCTTCAGGGCCTTGACCGGCTCGGTCATCTCCACCTGCTCGAAGCCGTGGGCGACGAGCACGGCGATCCTGCGTCCGTCGAGACGTTCGGTCATGCCACTCTCCATCCTGAGAGGACGGGCCGCGGGACGCGACCATCCACCCAGGCAATGGCCGGCAGCGAGTAAGGGTTCCTAGGCCGCCGCGACCTCGATGAGGGTCGGCTTGCTGTCCTCGAAGGCGGCGGCCAGGCGCTGCGGCAGGTGGCGCGGGTCGTCGACCGCGGCATAGCCGCAGCCATAGGTCGCCGCCATGGCATCGAAGGCCGGCGGGTCGATGTCGACGCCCAGCCGGTCGATCCCGGCCTTGTCCATGCCATAGGCGATCTGGCCCAGGCCGCGGTTGTTCCAGACCACCACCGGCAGGCCGAGGCCGAGATCGGCGGCCGTCCCCAGCTCCGGGCAGGTGAAGCCGAGGCCGTAATCGCCGGCCAGCGCCACCACCTGCGCCTCCGGCCGCGCCAGCTTGGCCCCGACCGCCGCCGGCAGGGCATAGCCCAGGGTGCCGAAGCCGACCGGGTGCAGCCAGCCGCGCGGCTGCCGTGACGGGAACACGACATTGCCGGTGTAGGCGATCTGGGTCATGTCGGTGACCACCACCGCGTCGTCCGGCAAGGCGTCGCGCAGCTTGGCCAGGAACGCCAGATGGCCGGGCTTGTCGCCGAACTCGGCCGTGTCGGCGGCCTGCCGCACCGGCGCCAGGTCGCCGGCCCAGACCGTGCGGCCGCGCAGGTCGGACAGGGCCGCGGCCAGCCCCTCCAGCGCCAGCCCGGCGTCGCAGAGAAGCGGCACCGCCGGCCGGTGGTCGCGCACCAGCACGTCGGGGTCGAGGTCGACCCGGATCAGCGCGGCCGGCAGGCGCAGCGGCGCCCAGCGATCGTTCAGCGCCAGCTCGGTGCCGACGGCGAGCACGACATCGGCCTCGCCGATCAGGCGCTGCCCTTCCGCCGTGCCGATGCGCGAGCCGATCGAGTACGGCCCGTCATCGGGCACGATGCCCTTGCCGGCGATCGAGCAGGCGACCACCGCGCCCAGGCTTTCGGCCAGACGCCGGGCGGCAGCCGAGGCCCCGACGGCACCGCCGCCGAGCAGGATCAGCGGCCGCTTCGCCTCGCGCAGCAGATCCGCCGCCTGCGCCAGCGCCCCCGGGTTGGGGGCCGGCAGCGGCAGCGGCGGCAGCGCCCCGGCATCCGCCGGCGCCTCGGCGATGGCGATGTCGAGCGGCAGCTCGATATAGACCGGCCGCGGCCGGCCCAGCGTCATCCGGGCCAGGCTGAGATCGGCCACGGCTCGGGCCTGGGACGGGTCGACCACGGTGAAGGCGGAGGCGACCAGCCCCTCCATCGCCAGGCGCTGGTTGCGCATCTCGTGCAGCTCGCCGCGGCCGAGGCCGAGATCGGGGCGGGCGTTGACGGTGGACAGCACCACCATCGGCACGCTGTCGGAATAGGCCTGGCCGATGCCGGTGGCGGCGTTCAGCAGGCCGGGGCCGGTGATCAGGACGCAGATCGCCGGGCGGCCGCTGGCCCGGGCATGGCCGTCGGCCATGAAGGCCGCCCCTTGCTCGTGCCGCACGGCGACATGGCGCAGCCCGTTGCGGCCGAGGGCGCGGTACAGCTCGAGCGTGTGCACGCCGGGAATGCCGAAGGCGGTGTCCACGCCGCTGCGGGTGAAGGCGTCGATGATCGCCTGGGCGCAGTTGTCCGCCATGAAGCCTCTCCGGGATCGCGATTCGTTGCCGGAGAGACTGCCGCGCCGCCGTGCCGATGACCACCCCCGGAACCGCCGGGACAGGGCTTCACGCCGCCCCGCTCGGATCGTTCCGGATCAGGCGGTGGCTTCGACCAGCCGGCCGGCGGCGGGGCGCGAGCCGCGGCCGATCGCCAGCACCATGAAGGCGGTGCCGACGCAGATCACCCCGGCGACCAGGAAGGCCAGGAGGTAGCCGTCCATGGCGGTGCGGACCACGCCGGCGCCGAAGGCGGCGGTGGCGGCGCCGACCTGGTGCGATGCGGCGATCCAGCCGAACACCACCGGCGCGTCCTCCTTGCCGAAGGCGTCGTTGGTCAGCTTCAGCGTCGGCGGCACCGTGGCGATCCAGTCGAGGCCGTAGAACACGGCGAAGACCGACAGGCCGTAGAAGCTGAAGCCGGAGAAGGGCAGGTAGATCAGCGACAGGCCGCGCAGCCCGTAATACCAGAACAGCAGCTTGCGGCTGGAATAGCGGTCGGACAGCCAGCCCGAGGCGGTGGTGCCGATCAGGTCGAAGATGCCCATCGCGGCCAGGAGCAGGGCGCCGGTGGTGGCCGGGATGCCCTGGTCCACGCAGGCGGCGATCAGATGGGTGCCGATCAGCCCGTTGGTGGTCAGGCCGCAGACGAAGAAGCTGCCGGCCAGCAGCCAGAAGTCGCGCTTCTTCGAGGCCCGGCCGAGGATGCGGAAGGCGGTGACGATCGGGTTGCCGGTCGCGGCGACGGGCGCCGCACCCGGCGCCTCGCCGAGCCGGCCCAGCCCGACATCCTGCGGCCGTTCCGGCAGCAGCAGGAACACCACCGGGATCATCGCGGCGACGGCGACAGCGACCACCCAGGCCACCGGCTTCCAGCCGAAATTCTCCGCCACCTCGGCCAGGATCGGCAGGAACACCAGCGACCCGGTGGCGGTGCTGGCGGTCAAGAGGCCCATGACCAGGCCGCGCCGCTCGTGGAACCAGCGGTTGACGATGGTGGCGCCGAACACCATCGCGGCGATGCCGCTGCCGAAGCCGACGAACAGGCCCCAGGTCAGCACCAGCTGCCATTCCTGGGTGATCAGGGTCGAGCCGGAGACGGCGGCGGCCAGCACCGCCAGGGCGAAGATGATGACCGGCCGGATGCCGAAGCGCTGCATCGCCGCCGCGGCGAACGGGCCCATCAGCCCGTACAGGAAGATGTTCACGCCGATGGCGAAGGAGATGGTGTCGCGGCTCCAGCCGAAGGACTGCTCCAGCGGCACGATCAGCACGCTGGGCGTGGCCCGGACACCCGCCGCGGCGAGCAGGACGAAGAAGGCGACCGCCGCGGCGATCCAGCCGTAATGCGTGCGGCCGGACACCAGGCGGGCGACGAGGGCGGTCATCGGCGGTACCCCTACAACTCCGGCGGATGGTCGTTGCGGCTGGACAACAGCCTCGATCCGGGCCAAATGTAACCGATCGGTTCGTCGGCTGCCAAGACCTACGAACCGATCGGTCACATGTCAAGCCCGAGAGGTGAACGATGGCGCAGACGAAGACGACCCGGGACGCGGCAGCGGCGGACGGCACGGCGCCGAAGCGGGCGCGCGACCGGATCTTCGCAGTCGCCGACGACCTGTTCTATCGCCAGGGCATCCGCGCGGTCGGGGTCGACGCCATCGCCAAGGAGGCCGGGGTGGCGAAGATCAGCCTGTACCGCGCCTTCCCGTCGAAGGACGACCTGGTTGTCGCCTATCTCGAGGACCGCAACGCCGCCTACTGGCAGCGCTGGGACCGCGCCTTCGCCAGGCATGAGGGCGACCCGCGGGCACAGCTGCGGGCGATGATGGAATACCTGGCCGACCGCACCACCGCGCCGGATTATCGCGGCTGCCCCTTCACCAACGACGCCACCGAATTCCCGGAGCCGAGCCATCCCGGCCGCCGGGTGTCAGAGGAGAACAAGCGCGAGCTGCGCCGCCGGATGCTGCGCCTGGCCGAGGCGCTGGGGGCGCCCGACAAGCAGGCGCTGGCCGACGGGCTGGTGCTGCTGGTCGAGGGCGCCTATGCGATCAGCCAGACCCTGCGCGGCCGCGACGGCCCCGGCCATGCCATCGTCTGGGCCGCCGAGGCGCTGGTCGAGGCGCAGCTGGGGCGCGGCGAGAACGCTTGAACCGGCCTACCGCCGCTCCAGCCCCAGCCGCTTCAGATCCACGTCCCGCCGCGGCGCGTCGGAGGCCAGGAAGAACTCGTCCAGCTGCGGCGGTGCCACCCGGGTGCCGGACAGCATGGCGTGGGCCTGGCCGCGATGGTGCATCTGGTGCTGGAACAGGTGCGACAGGATGGCGGTGACGGTTTCCCGGTAGGCGACGCCGTCGCGGCGGTCGATCGGCACCACCCGGTCGAGCCCGGCCTCGTCGAGCCCGTCGCAGAAGCGCACCAGCTCGCGGTCGGTCTCGGCCTGGGCGGCGGCCAGGTCGACCGCGTCGGGATAGGGAATGGGGTCGGCCGGGTGCTGCCGGCCGGTGCCCTTGAGGTCGGCCAGATAGGCGCGGTCGACCACCAGGATATGGTTCAGGGTCCGCCGCAGCGAGGGGAAGAAGCCGGTGCGCGGCGCCGCGAACTCCTCCGGCGCCAGCCGCAGGCACGCGGCGTGCAGCCGGGCATTGGCCCAGCCATTGTTGCGGGCCATCAGGCGGAAATGCTCCGCCAGCGACGTCGCCATGCGCTCCTCCCCGATCGAACTTGGGGACAGTCGACCTGCCGCGCCGCTTCGGATCAAGGGAATACTGGTGCGGATCGGGATATCGTCCAGGCCGCCCCGCTTCGATCCGCCGGTCAATGGGTCGCAGCCCGCGCGTCCGGCCGATGCCCTAGGCTGTCCCCCCCGGCAGCAACGCAGCGGGCCGGAGCGGCATGATCAAGCGCGAACCCTATAGCTGGCGGCAGGATCCGGCGGTGCCGGCCTTCCCCGACGACCGGCCGGTGATCGTCTTCGACGGCCATTGTGTCCTGTGCTCCCGCTGGGCCCGGTTCATCGTCAGGCACGACACGGCGAAGCAGTTCCGGCTGCTGCCGGCGCAATCCCCGACCGGCCGCGCCCTGTATGTCCATTACGGGCTCGACCCCGAGGATTACGAGACCAACATCCTGCTGGCCGACGGCGTCGCCTGGCTGAAGTCGGAGAGCGTGATCCGCACCGCGCTGCGGCTCGGCTTCCCCTGGTCGCTGGTGGCGGCGCTGCTGGTCCTGCCCTTCGGCTGGCGCGAGCGGCTGTATGGCCTGCTGGCCCGCAACCGCCTGCGCCTGTTCGGCCGCAGCGACAGCTGCATGCTGCCGGTGCCGGGGCAGGAGGACCGCTTCCTGACATGACCGAAGGCCGGCTGCGTATCCTGATCCTGGGCGGATACGGCACCTTCGGCGGCCGGCTGGCCAGGCTGCTGGCCCATGAGCCGCGGCTGACCCTGCTGATCGCCGGCCGGTCGCGGGCGAAGGCGGAGGCGTTCTGCCGGGCGCTGGGCGGCGCGGCCGAGACGGTGCCGCTGGCCTTCGACCGCGACGGCGACGCGGCCGCCGGGATCGCCGCCGCCGGGGCGGAGATCGTGGTCGACGCCACCGGCCCGTTCCAGGCCTATGGCGAGGCGCCGTACCGCGTGGTCGAGGCCTGCATCGCTGCCGGCGCCGATTATCTCGATTTGGCCGACGGCGCCGATTTCGTCGAAGGCATCGGCCGCTTCGACGAGGGCACCCGGGTCCGCGGCGTCGCCGTGCTGTCCGGCGTCAGCAGCTTCCCGGTGCTGACCGCGGCGGTGGTCCGGCACCTCGCCCGCGGCCTGGCCCATGTGGACAGCATCGAGGGCGGCATCGCGCCCTCGCCCTATGCCGGGGTCGGGCTGAACGTGATCCGCGCCATCGCCTCCTATGCCGGACGGGAGGTGCGGCTGACGCGGGACGGCGCGCCCGCATCCGGCCGGGCGCTGGTCGAGACCCGGCGCTGGACCATCGCGCCGCCGGGCCGGCTGCCGCTGCGCAGCACCCGCTTCTCCCTGGTCGACGTGCCCGACCTGCGGCTGCTGCCGGCGCTGTGGCCGGGCTTGAGCGAGATCTGGATCGGCGCCGGCCCGGTGCCGCCGGTGCTGCATCGCGGCCTGAACGCCCTGGCCCGGCTGGT
>JAEKLZ010000036.1 GCA_019508225.1 Inquilinus limosus
CCCACGGGTGTCCGGTTGAGTTTTTGTGGACAAGGCGCATGGCGTTGATTCTGCTGGTTCTCGAACGTCTGGCAACGTTTCGGGACAGCAAAAGGCAACACCATGCAGCACAAGAATAGCGTGTTCCACGGACTTCTGAAGCACGTTCCTTGGGGCGGCTTCGAAGATCTGGTCGAGCAGCATGGCGCCGATTTTCGGGTGCGGAGCTTGCCGAGCAAGACGCAACTGATCGCGCTGTTGTACGGCCAGCTGTCCGGGGCACAGAGCCTGCGCGAGATCGTCGGTACGTTGCAGAGCCATGCGGCGCGGCTCTACCACCTGGGCGCCGGAGCGGTGGCGCGCTCGACGCTGTCGGACGCCAATACGTTGCGGCCCCCCGAAGTGTTCACCGGGCTGCTGGGCCTGCTGATCGACCAAGCGCATCGCGGGCTCCGGCGCGAGCTCGATGGCACCACCTATCTCATCGACTCGACCAGCCTGCGGCTGAGCGCCCTAAGTGGCTGGGCCCGCTTCAGTGCCGGCGTCTGCGGGGCGAAGGCCCATGTGATCTATGATCCGGACGCCGACTGCCCGGTCTATCTCAATGTCACCCCGGCCAACGTCAACGACATCACCGCCACCCAGGTGATGCCGATCGAGGCTGGCGCCACCTACGTCTTCGACCTCGGCTACTACGACTATCGCTGGTGGGCCGAACTCGATGCCAAGGGCTGCCGTATCGTCACCCGCTTCAAGACCAACACGAAGCTCAAGCTGATCGAAGAGCTGCCGGCGCCGGAAGGCAGCGCCATCCTGTCCGACCGCATCGGCTTTCTCCCCGCCCGCCAAGCCGCCAGCCGCCGCAACCCCATGGTCGATGCGGTGCGCGAGATCCGCGTGCGCATCGATACCGGCAAGGTGCTGCGCATCCTGTCCAACGACCTCGACGCGCCCGCCCAGGAGATCGCCGATCTCTACAAGCGACGCTGGGCTATCGAACTGTTCTTCCGCTGGGTCAAGCAGACCCTGAAGATCACCCGCTTCGTCGGCCGCTCGGAGAACGCCGTGCGCATCCACATCGCCGTCGCGCTGATCGCTTTCCTGCTGCTGCGGCTCGCCCAGGCGGCTCAAAGCGCGGTCACATCCCCGCTCGCCTTCGCCCGCCTGGTCCGCGTCAACCTCATGCAGCGCAGGCGCATCGACCGCCTGCTCCTGCCCGAACCCAACCCCGTCTCCTATCCAGACCAATTGGTGCTCCAATGGGCCTGAAACTAAACCGGACACCCGTGGGCTCGACCCGAGGATCCAGGGGCAGCCAGAGCGGTTCTAGGTGGCCCCTGGATTGCCGGGTCAAGCCCGGCAATGACAATAAGAGATGAGAAATGACAGAAAATCGAACGAAAATAGGCTGCTACCCCAGGATCTTCCCAGGGTTGAGAACCCCCTTCGGGTCCAGCGCCGCCTTGATCGCGGCCATCGCCGCCCGCCGCGCCGGGTCGCCGTAGCGGCGGAAGGCGTCCTGCTTCTCCAGCCCGATGCCGTGCTCGGCCGAGAAGGAGCCGCCAACCTCGGCCAGCCCGTCATAGAGGATCGCCTCGATCCGCGCCATCGAGCCGGGCGGACGGTCGCCGATCATGACATGCAGGTTGCCGTCGGCGAGATGGCCGAAGACATAGACCCGCATATCCGGGGAGAAGATCGCCGCCAGCTCCGAGCGGATCCGCTCGACATAGGCGGGCAGCGCCGACAGCGGCACCGACACGTCGAAGGTCTTGGCGTCCGGACACGGCCGGCTGACCGCGTCGGAATCGTCGCGGATGCGCCAGAACATCTCGCGCTGCCGCTCGTTCTGCGCCAGGGCGGCGCCGGTGACCGGCCCTTCCTCCCACAGCGCCCCGATCTCCGCCTCCATCGCCGCGGCGATGTCGATGTCCGGGTCCTGCTCCGCCTCGGTCAGCAGATAGACCGGCGCCGGGTCGAGGCCGAAGCCGGACAGGGACACGCCATGCTCCTGCGCCACCGTCTCGGCATAGGCGTGCCACAGGATCTCCAGCGCCCGCAGCCGGCCGGGGAAGCGGTCGCGCAGCCGCCCCGCCACGGTCAGGGCGGCTTCGGCCGAGGCGCAGGCGACCAGCGCTGTCGCCGCCGGGGTTACCTGTCGCTCCAGCCGGATCACGGCACGGGTGACGAGGCCGAGCGTGCCCTCCGACCCGGCGATCAGGTCCTTCAGATCGTAGCCGGTGTTGTTCTTCAGCACTCGGACGAGGTCGGAGACCACGGTGCCGTCGGCCCCCAGGAACTCCAGGCCGAACACCCGGTTCCGCATGGTGCCGCGGCGGAACGCCTCGATGCCGCCGGCATTGGTCGCGATCAGCCCGCCGATGGTGGCGGAGCCTCGGGCAGCGAGGTCGATGCCGGGAGTCAGGCCGTGCCCGGCCGCCGCCTCCTGCAGCTGCTGCAGCGTCACCCCGGCCTCGACCACGGCGAGGCGCGCGGCGGTGTCGATCTCAACGATCCGATCGAGCCGGCGGGTGCTGAGCACGATCTGCCCGGGCCGCGAGGCGCCGCCGCCGACCAGGCCGGTGCGGCCGCCATGCGGCACGACGGACACGCCCACCTCATGGCACAGCGCCAGCACCGCCGACGCCTCATCCACGGTGCGGGGCGAGGCCTGGACGCCCGCCGCCAGGTTGTCGGGGTGGTAGCCGGGATCGATGCCGGCCAGGGCATCGGCATCGGCACGCGCCACGCCGCCCGGGCCGAGCAGCGCGTCGAGACGGGCGAGAAATGCGGCGTCGAGGGTGGTCATGGCATTCCCGGTCGGTGACGGCCGAGAATGGCGGGGGCGCGAGGCCGGATCAAGGCCGCGCGCCCCCTCGCGGCCTACGCCGCCTTGCGCGCCGCGACGAAGACCGACTCGTCGGTGCCGAGCGGCACCGGCTCCGGCCGCTGGCAGACGCTCTCGATGGTGACGTGGCGGCCCTCGGTCGAGGACAGGGCGAACGCCTCCATCACCTCCAGCGCGTGCAGCGCCAGGTCGCCGGAGGCGCGGTGCGGCCGGCCCTCGCGGATGGCGACGGCCATGTCGAGCGCGCCGATGATGCGGTAGTCGGCCACCGACCGGCCATCCTTCAGCGGCCGGTTCGGCACACCGAAAGGATGCGCGGAGATGTCGACATCCTGCCAGTCGCCGCCTTGATCGGTGACCTGCGGCGCGCCGCCGAAGAAGTTCGGGTCGGGCACCAGCAGCGAGCCCTCGGTGCCGTAGATCTCGAACGGGATGCGCTTGTTCTTCCACACGTCCCAGGAGGCGGTCAGCGAGATGTTGGCGCCGCTCTCGAACTCCAGCACGCCGTTGACCGTGGTCGGCACCTCGACCTGGATGATCTGGCCGTTCAGCGGCTCGCTGGTGACGGTGCGGGTCGGGTAGCCCTTGGTGGCGACCGCCGCCACCCGCTTCACCGGCCCCAGCAGGTTGATCAGCTGGGTGACGTAATACGGCCCGATATCGAGGATCGGCCCGCCGCCCGGCTTGAAGAAGAATTCCGGGTTCGGGTGCCACATCTCCATGCCGCGCGAGATCACCGCCGCGGCGCCGCCGACGACCTGGCCGATGCGGCCCTCGTCGATCACCCGGCGGCAGGCCTGATGAGCGCCGCCGAGGAAGGTGTCGGGGGCGCAGCCGATGCGCAGCCCGGCCTTGGCCGCGGCCTCGGCCAGGGCACGGGCGTCGGCCAGCGTCGCCGCCAGCGGCTTTTCCAGATAGACATGCTTGCCGGCGGCGATGATCTGCAGCCCGACCGCGGCATGGGCCAGCGGCACGGTCAGGTTGATGACGATCTCGATCTCAGGGTCGGCCAGCAGCTCGTCGACCGAGAGGGCGGTGACGCCGTATTGCTGGGCCTTGGCTTCGGCGGCCTCGCGCCGCAGGTCGGCGCAGGCCTTGACGCGCACCAGGCTGGAGCCGGCGGCGCCGCGGAAATAGGCGTCGCTGATGTTGCCGCAGCCGATGATGCCGAGGGTGACGGGGGTCATGGGTCGAGTCTCCGGGGGTCGGTCAGGCTTGCAGGCCCTTGAGGAAGTCGAAGCTGGCCTTGGCGAAGGCGTCGGGGTGCTTGGGGTTGTCGTGCTCGACCACCATCCACTCGGCGCCCGCCGCCCGGCATTCGCGCCACAGCCGCGGCCAGTCGAGCGTGCCGGTGCCGACATCGGTCCAGCCATCCTCGTCGGTCTTCTG
>JAEKLZ010000037.1 GCA_019508225.1 Inquilinus limosus
TGAAATCGCTCCGGATTAGAGTGCGCACAGTGCTTATCAGCTGCTGTTCCCGAAACGGCTTTCGAAGGACGGGATCGGTGGGAAATCGGTCGATCGAATGATCCGCATAGGCCGTGATGAAGGAGAACGGGATCTTGCGGCGCCGAAGCAACTCGACCACAGGGTAGACTCTGTCGCTGTGCCGCAGCCGGACGTCGAGCAGGGCGGCGTCAAACCGTTCTGACTCTGCAAGGATCATGGCTTGTTGCAAGGTCCCCACTGGCCCGATCACCCGAATATCCATTCTCCCCAGAATTTCCTGAATGTACTGCGCGGTATGGAATTCGTCCTCGACGATGAGGATCCCTTTTTTTCGGCGGTCGCGTGGAAAAATCCATCGCCGTTTGATTGCCGCGATGACTTCTGCGCCGCGCGAGCCAGGCGATCACGATCAACCACTTCCAATCGCTGGTGGCTTAGCTTGATAATCGCGGCCCGCTTGAGGGCACCGATCACGCGATTGACGTGAATCACCGTTATGCCGAGGGCCTCCGAGAGGTGCTTTTGCGTCAACGGCATGGCCAATGCACCCGCGCGAACCATCTGGCGTGCCGCCGCTCGATCGAACAGGTCGAGCAACAGTGCAGCCGTGCGTTCGACGGCATCGCGTTGCCCGATCGACAGCAGCATCTCCTCCATCCTGAGTTTCTGTGCGGCAGCGAGCGCGCCCAGATTCCACGGCATCACCTCACCCGGATGGTCCGGGCCACCCGATTGCAACCTCACTGCGGTGATCGCCTCGACCGTGGCGGTCGCGGCCCCGGAGATCTCCGATTGCATACCGATCAGATCGCCCGGCAATAGGAACGACACGATCTGCCGGCGCCCATCGTTCAGCGACTTGTAACATGCCGCCCAGCCGCTCCGGACGACCTCGATTGCGCCTGGAACCTCGCCTTCCGCCAGAATCGCAGACCCTGCGGGGACCACGCGCTCCGAGGCTTCCGGACTGTCGAACGCGGCTCGTGTCCCGGGATCGAGCAGGTCGAGCTGCGGACGCAGCAACGCATCTGCTATCGCCGAATTCGGCTGGTGGTTGTCAGAGGATCGCATGGCGGTGCCCCTTCTGTGCACATCGCTGTCACGAACGACCATGCAACGCCGACAACAGCCGCTCTGTTCCGCTCGCAACAATCCCTGACGACAGCACGGATCGCCTTCATTCCGACCCCGAGCGGCCTCGCAATGCGTAGAGATAAGCAGCGATATCCCGTGCCTCGGCGTCCGGAATCCAGGTGCTCGGCATGGCTGTGCGCGGGTTCACGCCGCGGGAGTCGCGGATCCACCGCACCAGGTTCGCCGGGGTGTTCGGCAGCGTCCCGCCGATGAAGGCGCGGTCCGCCAGGCCGGACAGGACGGGACCGGCCGTGCCGCGCGCCGCGCCGATGCCGGGGATGACATGACAGCCGGCGCAGCCGTTGCGGAGGATCAGGGCCGGTGCCCGGTCCGGGTCGCCGCCGGTCAGCGTCGCCGCCCAGTGTTCCGCTGCCCGCTGCTGCTGCACGGCGTAGACTACGGCGCTCCCGCCCAGCAGCAGGACCAGCGCGAGTGCGGCCACGGACCAGGCCCAGACATGCCGTCGCCGACGAGTGTCCGGGGCCGGCCGGCTTGCGGCCGAGGCCTGCGGCTGTGGCCGCCGCATGCCGCAGGCCGCGAGCACCGCGATGGCCGCTGCGGCCAGCACCGCGGCGAAGCCTCTACCGCGCCCCGACGGCATGGCGCCCCTCCCCTGCCCGCCGGCCGGCGCCCGCGATCCACAGCCCGGCCAAGGCGAGGCCGGCGATCGGATAGGCGAGGCAGGCCGGGATCCACATCACCAGCCCGGCCAGCTGCTGGTCCTCCAGCGCCGTCAGCCCCCAGCGCGCCGCCTCCCCCGCCTGGTCCAGGAACCACAGCCTATTCGAGAAGACGAGGAGGGCGCCAAGCAGGCCGGTGTGCAGCGCGGTGGCGAAGAGATGGCCGATCGCGGCGCCGTGGGCCGCCCGGCTGCCGCGGCGGCACAGCAGCGACCACCAGAACAGCAGCGCGGTGACCAGGAAGCTGGCGTGCTGCAGCGCGTGCAGGCCTTCGTTCTCCAGCGCCGCCGCGAACAGTGCCGGAATGTGCCAGGCCCAGATGGCGACGGCGTGCAGCACCGTCGCCGCCAGAGGGTCGGTCAAGGCCCGCCACAGGCGGCTCCAGATCCGCGATCCGGCCGCCGCGCCCAATCCGCGGCGCCAGCCCTGGGGCAGGCCCCACAGCATGGCGCCGACCGGGCGCGACAAGGCCAGCAACGGCGCTGCAATCACCATCAGCACCTCGTGCTCGACCATATGCGCGGTGAACAGCCGCTCGCCCAGCGCATGCAGCGGCGTGACCAGTGCCAGTGCGAGCGCCAGCCAGCCGGCGGCGAACATCGCCGCCTGCCCGGTGCCGACGCCCCGCCCCGCCCCGGCGCGGCGCCACAGCCGCGCTGTGCCGCTGGCGTAGAGCAGTGCCGTCAGCAGCAGCGGCCCGGTGATCCACGGGTCCCAGGTCCAGGGAGTGTCCGAACCGTGATCATGCCCGGCATGGGCCAGCGCCGAAGCGGGCATGAGTGCCAACAGGGCGGCGAGACCGAGGCGCCTCATCGCTCGCACCCCGTGAACACCAGCCCGGCCGAACCCTGCAGCGCCACGATCAGCGCGAACAGCAGCGCCGCGCCGATGCCGATCAGGGCGATGAAGCGCTCGGTCCTGACCGGCCGGGCGGTGATGTCGGGCCGGCGCAGCGCGCGCCAGGACAGCGCCCCGCCGGCTAGCGCGAACAGCACCAGCAGCAGCGCCGTCCAGGGCACGACGCCCAGCTGGCGCGGGCAGTCCCAGGGCACCAGCGCATAGTTCAGCTGGGTCGACAGTGCCCAGGCGCCCGGGCCCGACAGCAGCCCGGCCCAGGACAGCCCGTGCAACCGGATCCGGGTGAAGGCTCCCATCACTGCACCCAATACAGCAGGAGGTAGATCGGCAGCCAGGAGGCGACGACGAAATACCAGTAGAAGGCATTGTCACTGACATCGCTGAACCGCTTCCCGCTTTTGGCGTGGCGGGTGAACATCAGCACCGTCAGGACGACGGTGTCGCCGGCATCGGTCAGCAGATGCGTGGTGTGCAGCCCGAGCAGGAACCAGACCACCGAGCCATAGGCATTGGTGTCCCACAGCACCGTCAGGGCGCCGAACTCGAAGATGCGGACGACCAGCGGCACGATGCCGAACAGACTCATCACCACCATGCCGATCCGCACCTTCCGCAGGTCCTGCTGCTTGGCCCAGCGGTCGACCAAGTAGTTGGGGACGACGCTGGCCAGGAGCAGCAGCGTCAGGATCGTCGCCGCCCAGATGTCGTGCTGCGGCGGCGCGATCGGCCAGGTCGGTGCCAGATGGGCGAGGTAGAGATAGGCCCCGATCGCCAGCGCGAAGCCGGTCCCCTCGAGCGCGACGAAGCCCAGCGTGCCCCACCAGATCGGGCTCTGCGAGCCGAAGCCGTAGGTCGGCAGCTCGGAGACGTCGGCGACGGGGCGGTGCCTCATTCCTCGTCCTCCGGCGTGCCCTTGGGCCAGAACCAGCCGATCAGCGCGAGCGCGACGGGGATGCCGCCCCAGACGACCGCCCAAGGGGTGAAGATCGAGGCGACGAAGGCGGCGCCGACCGCCAGTGCCGCCACTAGCGGCCAGATCGAGGGCTCCGGCGACGCCTCGCGCAGCTCCGGCTCGGCCTCGGCCAGGGTGCCGGCGATCAGCTCGCGCGCATCGACGCACAGCCCTGTCGCGACCGGCAGCTCGCCGCGTTCGGCCCAGAGCGGCTCGGCATGCGTCACCACCGGGATGCGCGCGAAATTGTAGGGCCGCGGCGGCGACGCGGTCGCCCATTCCAGCGTGCCGGCATCCCATGGATTCGGCCCGGCGATCTCGCCCCGGCGCAGGCTGCGGACGACGTTGACCAGCAGCAGCGCGAAGCTGGCGGCCAGCACCATCGCCCCGGCGGTGACGAACAGGTTGGTCCCGCCCCAGCCCGACGCCTCCGGATAGGTGTAGACCCGGCGCGGCATGCCCGACAGGCCGAGCAGATGCATCGGGAAGAAGGCGGCGTTGAAGCCGATGAAGGCGAGCCAGAAATTCCAGCGCCCCAGCCGTTCGCTGAGCATCCGGCCGGTGAATTCACCTGCAGGTCGATCGGCACCGAGGCGACCATCACCCCGGTCAGCCCGCCGATGACGAAGACGATGATGAAGCCGAGCACGAACAGCATCGGCGTTTTCATCACCGGCCGGCCGCCCCATAGCGTCGCGATCCAGCAGAAGATCTGCAGCCCGCTGGGAATCGCGATCAGCATGCTGGAGGCGGTGAAGAAGGCGGCGCCGAGCTGCGGCAGCCCGGTCGCGAACATGTGGTGCACCCACAGGCCGAAGGACAGGAAGCCGGTGGCGATCAGCGCCAGCACCATGCCGAGATGACCGAACACCGGGCGCCGGGCGAAGGTGGCGATGATGGCGGAGACCATGCCGGTCGCCGGCAGGAAGATGATGTAGACCTCGGGATGGCCGAAGAACCAGAACAGGTGCTGCCACAACAGGGCGTCGCCGCCCTCGGCCGGGTTGAAGAAATGGGTGCCGACCAGCCGGTCGAGGATCAGCATGGTGCTGGACACCATCACCGCCGGCATGGCGAACAGGATCATGAAGGCGGTCACCAGCATCGCCCAGACGAAGAGCGGGATCCGGTCCAGCGACATCCCCGGCGCCCGCTGCTTGAACACGGTGACGATGATCTCGACCGCCACGGCGAGGGCCGAGACCTCGGTGAAGGTCACCATCTGGGCCCAGAAGTCGCTGCGCTTGCCGATGCCGTATTCCGGCCCGGCCAGCGGCACGTAGCTGAACCAGCCGGCATCCGCCCCGGTGTTGAGCGCGAAGGCGACCCAGATCATCAGCCCGCCGGACAGGTAGACCCAGTAGCTGAAGGCGTTCAGCCGCGGGAAGGCGATGTTGCGGGTGCCGACCATCAGCGGCACCAGATAGATGGCGAAGGCCTCCATCACCGGCACGGCGAACAGGAACATCATCGTCGTGCCGTGCATGCTGAACAGCTGGTTGTACAGGTCCGGACCGACCACGCCGGCCTCCGGCCGCGCCAGCTGCAGTCGCATCACCAGCGCCGCCAGCCCGCCGAGGATCAGGAAGAAGAAGGCGGTGACGATGTAGCGGCGGCCGACGATCTTGTGGTCGACCGTGGCCAGCCGCGCCAGCAGCCCCCTGCCCGTCCCCCAGGTGCGGGTCAGCAGGCGGTCGAGCGTCCCTTCGTCCAGATCGGTGTCGCGCAGGCCGCGTGGGGCGGTGTCGGGCGGCAGCACGTCCGCGCTCATTTCAGCCCCTCGAGATAGGCGACGAGAGCATTGAGCTCGTCGGCGTCGAGCGACACGCGCGGCATGTTGCTGCCCGGCTTGATCGCCTGCGGGTCGGCGATCCAGGCGGCCAGGGCGCCGCGGGTCATCGGCAGCGCC
>JAEKLZ010000038.1 GCA_019508225.1 Inquilinus limosus
CCAGCCGCGCGGCGCTGAAGAAGGCCGGCTGGACCGCCGAGCAGCTGGACCTGGTCGAGGCCAACGAGGCCTTCGCCGCCCAGGCCTGCGCCGTGAACAAGGACATGGGCTGGGACCCGGCCCGGGTGAACGTCAATGGCGGCGCCATCGCCATCGGCCATCCGATCGGCGCGTCCGGCGCCCGCATCCTGACCACCCTCCTCTACGAGATGGGGCGGCGGGACGCCAAGAAGGGCCTCGCCACCCTGTGCATCGGCGGCGGCATGGGCATCGCGCTCTGCGTCGAGCGCTGACACCGGCGCCTCGCCGCTGAGGCGCCGTTTTCCGGGCCGCCCGCCGACCTCTCGTCGCGGCCGGCGGCCCTTCAAATCCAACCCTGGGAGGACGCTATGGGACGTGTAGCCGTTGTGACCGGCGGGACGAGAGGAATTGGCGAGGCGATCTCGCTGGCCCTGAAGGAGAAGGGCTACAAGGTCGCCGCGACCTATGCCGGCAACGACGAGGCCGCCCGCGCCTTCAGCGAGCGGCACGGCATCAGCGTCTACAAGTTCGACGTCGCCGATTTCGAGCAGTGCCAGGCCGCGATCGCCAAGATCGAGGCCGAGCTCGGGCCGGTCGAGATCCTGGTCAACAACGCCGGCATCACCCGCGACGGCACCATCCACAAGATGGACCGCCACGCCTGGGACGCCGTGATCGACACCAATCTCGGCTCCTGCTTCAACATGTGCCGCTGCGTCATCGACGGCATGCGCGCCCGCAATTTCGGCCGCATCGTCAACATCGGCTCGATCAACGGCCAGGCCGGCCAGTACGGCCAGGTGAACTACGCCGCGGCGAAGTCCGGCATCCACGGCTTCACCAAGGCGCTGGCGCAGGAAGGCGCCGGCAAGGGCATCACCGTCAACGCCATCGCGCCGGGCTATATCGACACCGACATGGTCCGCGCCGTGCCGCCGAACGTGCTGGAGAAGATCGTCGCCAAGGTGCCGGTCGGCCGCCTGGGCAAGGCGTCGGAGATCGCGCGCGGCGTGCTGTTCCTGGTCGATGACGAGGGCGGCTTCGTCACCGGCTCGACCCTGTCGATCAACGGCGGCCAGCACATGTATTGATGCGTCCTGGGGAGGGCTCCGGCCCTCCCCTACGCGGCTTCGGCCATTCCCTCGACGCGCTCCCGAAAGGTCTGGCCCCAGGCCTTCATGGCGTCGAGCACCGGGGCCAGGGTGTGGCCGTATTCGGTCAGCGAATACTCCACCCGCGGCGGCACCTCGGCGAAGACCTGCTGGTGCACGATGCCGTCCGCCTCCAGCTCGCGCAGTTGCAGCGTCAGCGAGCGCTGCGACACGCCGCCGAAATGCTTCCGCAGCTCGCCGAAGCGCCGCGGTCCGTCCAGCAGCTGGTACAGGATCACCGGCTTCCATTTGCCGCCCATGACGGCGAGCGTGACCTCGACGGCGCAGCCATAGGGCCGGCGGGCCTGATCTCGTGGCGGCATTCTGCCTCCATAGGCGCAAAAGAGTATCCTATGGCAAGAAATGTTGCCTGCTTGCGTAGAGGCCTGCAAGCGGCAACATGGCGCCCATGCCGCTATCCGGCGGCGATCCCGACACATCGGAGCTTCGAGCCATGCGCCAGTACCGCTTTCCCCGCATCGGCAGCATCGACGAACTCACCCTGGCCGAAACCGGGACGCCGGTCCCCGGCCGCGGCCAGGCGCTGGTCCGGCTGCGCGCGGCGTCGCTGAACTACCGCGACCTGATGGTCGCCACCAACCGTTACGGCCGCGCCGCGCCACAGCCCGACCTGGTGCCGCTGTCGGACGGCGCCGGCGAGGTGGTGGCGGTCGGTCCCGACGTCACCCGGGTCAAGGTCGGCGACCGCGTCGCCGGCATCTTCATGCAAAGCTGGATCGGCGGCGAGATCGACGCGGCCGACCAGGCCAGCGCCCTGGGCGGCGCGGCCCATGGCGTGCTGGCCGAATACCGGATCTTCGACCAGGACGGGCTGGTGCATCTGCCCGATCACCTGTC
Source organism: Inquilinus limosus (assembly GCA_019508225.1). Taxonomy (GTDB): domain Bacteria; phylum Pseudomonadota; class Alphaproteobacteria; order DSM-16000; family Inquilinaceae; genus Inquilinus; species Inquilinus limosus_D. Next base: position 2,031 of record JAEKLZ010000038.1, read on the forward strand.
CTTCGAGGAGGGTGCCGCCCTGCCCTGCGCCGGCGTGACCGCCTGGAACGCGCTCTATGGCGGCCAGCATCCGCTGCAGCCGGGCGAGACCGTGCTGGTGCTGGGCACCGGCGGCGTCTCGATCCTGGCGCTGCAATTCGCCCATGCCGCCGGGGCCCGGGTGATCGCCACCTCGTCCAGCGACGCCAAGCTGGAGCAGGCGAAGGCCCTGGGCGCGGCCGAGCTGGTCAACTACCGCAGCCATCCGGAGTGGGAGAAGGAGGTGCTGCGGCTGACCGGCGGGCGCGGCGTCGATCATGTGATCGAGGTCGGCGGCGCCGGCACGGTGCCGAAATCAATCGCGGCCACCCGGATCGGCGGCCATGTCCAGCTGATCGGCGTGCTGACCGCCGGCAGCCCGTTCGAGCCGACGCCCCTGATCGGCCGGTCGGTGACGCTGCGCGGCCTCTATGTCGGCTCGCGCCAGATGTTCGAGGCGATGAACCGGCACATCGCGCAGGCCGGCATCAAGCCGGTGATCGACCGCGTGTTCCCGTTCGAGCAGGCGAAGGACGCCTACCGCCACCTCGAGGCGGCCGGCCATGTCGGCAAGATCGTGATCGCGATCGGGTGACGCGGACGGCAGGGGGCGGCACGGTCCGCCCCTGCCGGCCTATGGCCGGGCCGGCGGGTCGGTCAGCAGGCCCAGCCTGCCGGCCGGCCCCGCCCCGGCCTGCGGCAGGACATCGTCCGCGGTGAACGGCTTGCCATCCGGCCCGACCCCGCGCAGGTAATAGTGGTCCGCATCCACGCGCTGATAGAAGAACGGCCTCGGCTCGGTGCCACCCAGCCGGACATTCGATCCGTCGATCACCATGACGGTCGAATCCTTCGGCAATGACGCCCGCAGCTGCTCCAGCGAATCCGGATACGTGCCGTTCTGGAGCCGATAGACCTCGACAGCCGGCAGCACGCCGTTGAGCGTCGTCTGCGCCATTCTGGCACGCAGCTCGTCATAGACCCCGCCGCGCTGCACGAAGCCGAAATAGAACAGGCTGCCATACAGCAGGATCGTCAGAGCTATGCCGCAGGCTCCGACGATCGCGAGCTTTTTGCCGCCGGCCTTCTTCGTCACCACGCCCCAGACGATCGCGGCGATGCCGAACGGGACGCCGATCAGCGGAATGAAGGATAGCCCGCCGACCACGAACGGGAACCCGCTGAGCCTCTCGCCTTTTGCCGTCATGGCGCGTCACCTCACCACATCCGCCCGGAGACCCTGCCCGTCTTCATGTCGACGGTGAAGAACTCCACCCAGCCGACATTGCTGGCATCGCGGCTGCAGCACAGGATCCGGGCAACCACCTCCTTCGTCTCCTGGCCGGCCCGGACCAGCACGCTGTCCTTCCACAGCAGGGTCCCTTGCAACGTGTCCGTGTCCCGGATCCTCCACAGGGCGATCGTCTTCAGGCGCCAGGTCCCGGCCGGCACCTCCGTGAACTCGAAATATCCCTGCGCGTTGCAGATGGCTTCTCGCCGACCGCTCTTGACCTCGGCATCGCTCGACCAGACAGCCAGTATCTTTTGCCCGGCACAGGTCACCATGTCGCCGCTGGGCAGGATGACATAGCCACGGCCACGGACCGTCCCGGTCCCCGGCGGTCCTGAAGGAGCCGTCGCGCCGGCATCGGCGACTGAGGCCGACGGCCGGGATCCGGACGCCGTGGTGTTGCAGGCAGTCAGCAGAAGCGCGACGGCCAAGCCGCCGAGGATGAATGAACAGCGCATCGGATCCCCCACCGGGCGCTCCAGCCGGACAGGCCCCCCATGCCGGCCGCGCCTCCGGGATCCGAGACTAGCACGATCCGCGGCCCGCCGGCCGGTCGGCATGAGGGGCACGGCGACCGGTGCCGGCAGCACCAAGGCCGAGATCGGCGGCGAGGTGCGGAGAAAGCTCCTCCACGCGTAGCGTATCGCAGCGCGGCGCCGGGCGCGGCGCCCCTTCCGCCAGACGACGCAGCAGCGCCAGCAGCTTGGCCGGGAGGGCGGCCGTCACCGCGCTCATCCCGGCACCATGGCGAGCACGTCGAGCTCGAACAGCAGCCCGTCGCGGAAGAAGCGCGAGACCTGGAGCGTCGTGCTCGCCGGCGGCGCCGCGACGTTGACGTAGCGGTCGCGCACCTGGCGCAGCGTCGGGCCCTGGG
>JAEKLZ010000039.1 GCA_019508225.1 Inquilinus limosus
AAAGCGTGAGCTCGAAACCCATTCGCCTGGGAATCGTGGGCGTTGGCAACTGCGCCTCGTCCCTCGTCCAGGGACTGACCTATTATCGCGACACCCCCGCCGGCAACGAGCCGCCGCCGGGCCTGATGAACATCGATCTCGGCGGATACCATATCGGCGACATCGAGGTCGCCTCCGCTTTCGATGTCGCTGCCGCCAAGGTCGGGCGTGACGTGGCCGAGGCGATCACCGCCCCACCGAACAATACGCAGCGCTTCGCCGACGTGGCGGCGACCGGGGTGCGGGTCGAGCGCGGCAACACGCTGGATGGGCTCGGCAAATATCTGCGCGACCGGATCGAGGAGTCGGATGAGACGGTGGCCGATGTTACCGGAATCCTCAAGCGCACGGGGACCGATGTATTGGTTTCCTACCTCCCCGTCGGCTCCCAGCATGCCGCCGAATGGTATGCCGAGCGGGCGCTGGAGGCGGGCTGCGCCTTCGTCAACTGCATGCCGGTCTTCATCGCCTCGCGCCCGGAATGGCGGCAGCGCTTCGAGGCACGGGGCCTGCCGATCATCGGCGACGACATCAAGAGCCAGGTCGGCGCCACCATCATCCACCGCGTCCTGACCAACCTGTTCCGCGAGCGCGGCGTGCGGCTCGACCGCACCTATCAGCTGAACTTCGGCGGCAACACCGATTTCGAGAACATGCTCGAGCGCGAGCGGCTGGAATCGAAGAAGATCTCCAAGACCCAGTCGGTGATGAGCCAACTCGACATCCCGCTTTCCGCCGAGAACGTCCATGTCGGCCCCAGCGATTACGTGCCGTGGCTCAGCGACCGGAAATGGGCCTATATCCGGCTCGAGGGCACGACCTTCGGCGGCGTGCCGCTCAATGCCGAAATCAAGCTCGAGGTCTGGGATTCCCCGAACTCCGCCGGGATCGTGATCGATGCGGTGCGCTGCGCCCGGCTGGGCCTCGACCGCGGCATCGGCGGCGCGCTGGTCGGCCCGTCCAGCTACTTCATGAAGTCGCCGCCGGAGCAGTTCACCGACGCCGTGGCGCGGGAGCGAACGCTGCGCTTCATCGCCGGCGATCCGCCGCAAGGCACGGCATGATCACCACCTTCCTGCTGCTGCGCCACGCCGCGCATGACAATGTCGGCGGCTTCCTGGCCGGGCGCATGACCGGAATCGTCCTCGGCGAGGCGGGGCGGGCCCAGGCGGAGCGGCTGGCCCGGCGCCTGCGGCTGGAGCGGATCGATGCCGTCTTCGCCAGCCCGCGGGAGCGGGCGCAGCAGACCGCCCAGGCCGTCGCCGCGGCCTGCGGCCTGCCGATGGCGACGGCGGAGGAGCTGGACGAGATCGATTTCGGCCGCTGGTCGGGCCAGGATTTCGAGGCGCTGCAGCAGGATCCGCTGTGGCAGCGCTGGAATGCCGTGCGCAGCCTGATCCGGACCCCCGGCGGCGAGACCATGCTCGACGTGCAGCGGCGCGTCCTCGGGCTGCTGGAGCGCCTGGTCGAGGAGCGCAGCGGCCAATGCGTGGCCCTCGTCAGCCACGCCGATGTGATCAAGGCGGCGGTGCTGCATCATCTCGGCCTGGGGGTCGACGCCTGGCCGCGCTTCGACATCGCGCCCGCCTCGATCACCCGGCTGGTGATCGGGGACTGGGGTGCCCGGCTGCTGGGCCTGAACGAGACCGTCGGCTAGGGGGCCGCGATGAAGCTCGTCGTGTTCGGTCTCACCGTCAGCTCCTCCTGGGGCAACGGCCATGCCACGCTCTGGCGCGGCCTGATCCGGGCGCTGTCGCGCCGCGGCTGGCGGGTGGTGTTCTTCGAACGCGACGTGCCGTACTACGCCGGCGCCCGCGACCTGCATGCCCTCGATCAAGGCGAGCTGGTGCTGTATCCGGCCTGGGCGCAGGTCCGGGACCTCGCGGCCCGCCACCTGGCCGATGCCGACGCCGCGATGGTCACCTCCTTCTGTCCGGACGGGATCGAGGCGACCGATCTGGTGCTGCAGGCGCCCCGGCCGCTGCACGTCTTCTACGACCTGGACACGCCGGTGACGCTGGAGCGGCTGGAGCAGGGGCAGCCGCTGTCCTATATCGGCCCGCGCGGCCTCGCCGATTTCGACATCGTCCTCAGCTACACCGGCGGCGGCGCGCTCGACGCGCTGCGCGACCGGCTCGGCGCCCGCATCGCGGTGCCGCTCTACGGCCATGTCGATCCGGATGTGCACCGCCCGGCGGCGCCGCGGCCCGAATTCGCCGGCGACCTGTCCTATATCGGCACCTATGCGCCCGACCGGCAGGCGGCGCTGGAGGCGCTGCTGGTCGACCCGGCCCGGCAGCGGCCGGATCTGCGCTTCGTCATCGCCGGGGCGCAGTACCCGGACAGCTTCCCGTGGAGCGGCAACATCTTCTTCCTGCGCCATCTGGCGCCGCCCGACCACCCAGGCTTCTACGCCTCGTCGCGGCTGACCCTGAACATCACCCGGCACGCCATGGCCGAGATGGGTTGGTGCCCGTCCGGCCGGCTGTTCGAGGCCGCGGCCTGCGGCGCGCCGGTGCTGAGCGACGCCTGGCCGGGGTTCGAGGAATTCTTCACGCCCGGCCGGGAGATCCTGCTGGCTCGCGGCACCGACGATGCGCTGGCGGCGCTGGATCTGCCCGAGGCCGAGCTGCGCCGGATCGGCGCCGCCGCCCGCGAGCGCGTGCTGGACGAGCACACCTCGGCCCGACGTGCCGCCGAGCTCGAGGCACTGCTGGCTTCGGCGCGGGCGGCCACCAAGCCCATTGCCATGGAGGCCTGATCGATGTGGGGCATCGTGCCCGCCGCGGGACGCGGCAGCCGGATCCAACCTTTGGCGTTTTCCAAGGAGCTGCTGCCGGTCGGCAGCCGGATCGACGGCGGCGAGGAGCGGCCCTGCGCCGTCAGCGAATACCTGCTGGAACGCATGATCGAGGCTGGGACGGACAAGATCTGCTTCGTCATCGCCCCCGGCAAATCGGACATCCTGGAATACTACGGCAGCGACTATGGCGGCGCGGCCGCTACCTATGTGGTGCAGCCGCAGCCTGCCGGCCTGTGCGACGCGATCTTCCGGGCGCTGCCGCTGATCCAGCCCGAAGAGCCCGTCCTGATCGGCTTGCCCGACACGGTCTGGTTCCCGAAGGACGGCTTCGCCGACCTGCCGGATGACGGGCTGTCCTTCCTGCTGTTCCCGGTCGATCACCCCGAGTTCTTCGATGCCGTGGTGCTCGACGGCCAGGGGGCGGTGCGCGAGATCCAGGTGAAGCAGGCGGATGCCCGGACGCGCTGGATCTGGGGCGCGTTCAAGATGACGGGGACGGAGCTGCGGCAGCTGCACGCGCTGTGGCTGCGGCGCGGCCGGCGCGACGAGTACATCGGCACGCTGGTCAACGCCTGGCTGGCCGAAGGCGGCCGGGCCGTGGGCGTCAAATCGGGGATGTCCTATGTCGATGTCGGCACGCTGCACGGCTACCGCGCGGCGATCGGGCTGCTCGGCGACGCCGTGTCGGGTGCCGATGCCGGCGCCGCGGCCGCCGCCCGGGTGGCGATCGGCTGGCCCGCCGGCCGCTCCTTCGGCGCCCCCATCCGCTACGACCAATGACGGAGGCATCAGGCATGGAACGCCTGTCCGGTGAGGAGATCCGCCGTCGGGCCCAGGCCCTCGGCCCGTGGTTCCACAACATCGACCTCGACGGGGTCGCCACCGCGCCCGACCACTTCCTCGGCGACTATCCGGCGGTCAAATGGAAGGCCTTCGCTGGTGCCATCCCGCAGGACCTGCACGGCCGCACGGTGCTCGACATCGGCTGCAACGGCGGCTTCTATTCGCTGGAGATGAAGCGCCGCGGCGCCGACCGGGTGCTCGGCGTCGATTTCGACGACAGCTACCTGGCCCAGGCGCGCTTCGCCGCCGATGTCGCCGGCCTGGACATCGAGTTCCGCCGCCTGTCGGTCTACGACGTCGCGGCGCTGGGCGAGCGCTTCGACATCGTCCTGTTCATGGGCGTGCTCTACCACCTGCGCCACCCGCTGCTGGCGCTGGACCTGGTGCGCGAGCATGTGGTCGGCGACCTGATGGTGTTCCAGTCGATGCAGCGCGGCAGCACCGAGGTGGAGCCGCTGGAGCCGAACTATCCGTTCTGGAACGAGGCGCTGTTCGACCGGCCGGACTTCCCCAAGCTGCA